>NZ_JACHFN010000003.1 GCF_014201885.1 Deinococcus budaensis
TGGCCATTCTTGACGGTGGAGACGCCACCGCACGCGGGGCAGGGTGGAGCGTTCATACTCCATTGAACTCCTGTCATGCCTCGAAATCCACCACCATTCGCCTGCATACCTTGACTTCCCCTGCATCCCGCGCTATCTTCTTCTCATCACCGCCCGAAGTGGCGGCTTTTTTTATGTCTCGTCCGGCAGCGGGAACACCAGCCGGAAGGCGGGCGCGGCCAGCGTCAGTGCCGGGCGGGCGTGGCGTAAGAAGGGGTGCAGGCCGTCCGCGTGCTCCACGGTCAGGCGAGCGGGCGTGACCTGCCCGGCGGCGCCCACACGCGTCAGCAACCAGCGGCCGCCGGGGGCCAGCGGCGGCTGCGCCAGCGTCCGCAGCGGCGCGGGGATCAGGGCGGTCGTGACAGGCAGGCGCGGGCGGCCGACCTCGAAGGCGAGCCGGGCGACCTCCGCGCCGTTTTCTCCTGTCACGTGCACCGCGCCGCGCCGGGCGCTGCCACTCCACCCGAAGCGGGCGAGGCGCTTGGGCAGGCCCCAGTTGCGCTGGCCCCCTACAGCGCTCTCGCGGGTGCTGACCCAGATCGCCTGCACCTGTGGCCGCGTGCCCGCCGGACTCGCGGCCGGGGTGAGCCACAGCAGCTCGTCGTAGGGGCCGACCGGCGACCCGGCGTAGCGCACCAGCATCAGCGCGCCGGGGGGCGTGTGGGGGCCGGGCGGGTAGAGGGCGATCAGGCCGTGTCCGGTAAGCGACCAGGGAGGCGGCGTCATGGGACGCAGGCTACGCGCTAGCCTCTCCTGGCGATGCTCAAACACGTTTCCTTCGTGACCCGCGACCTCGCGGCCACCCTCGCCTTTTACGTGCGGCTGGGCGGCGTGGTGGAAAAGGACCTGACCACCGCCGAGGGCTACCGCCGGGGCGTGGTGCGGCTGGGCCAGGACGGCGCGGGCGCGGGCCGCCTGCAATTCTTCGAGGTGCCCGGCGAGTCTCCCGCCCCGCGCGCCCACTGGGCCGAACACGTCGCCGTACACGTGCGGGGGCTGCGCGGGCTGCTGCCCACACTGCGGGAGGCGGGCGTGACCGTCTCTCGGGACCTTCAGCCCAGCCCCGGCGGGCGCGACATGGCGTTCGTACTCGACCCCGACGGGCGACAGGTGGAACTGTTGGAGCAAGGCCCGTAGCGGGTGACCTGTGGCGGGTGGAAAAAGAGAAAAAGAGGAGGTGGGAGACGCATGGAACGTCTCCCACCTCGGCTAAGCGCCGCGCGCCCCTATGGCCCCTCGGTGTAGACGCGGCTGGAGTAGTAGTACTTGTCCAGCAGCAGTTTGCCCAGCGCCACGGCGGGCACGGCCAGCAACGCGCCGGTAAAGCCCAGCAGCGCCACGCCCACCAGGATGGCGAGCAGCACCGTGACCGGGTGCAGGTCGGTGGTGCGGCCCAGCACGTAGGGACTGAGCAGGTTGCTCTCGATCTGGTTGGCCGCCACGAACACCACCACGACCAGCACCATCGGCACCCAGCCGCCGGGCAGCGCCAGCAGCAGCGCGGGCGTCGCGCCGATGATCGGTCCCAGGTACGGCACGATGTTGAAGGCTCCCGCCAGAAAGCCGATGGCGGCCGCACTCGGAATGCCGATCAGGGTGAGGCCCAAAAAGACGAACATGCCGATAAACAGCGCGATCACCAGCTGTCCACGCACGTAGCCGCCCACCGCCGTGCCGACCAGGGTGCTCAGCTCCAGCACGCGCGGCTGCCAGGGACGCGGAAAGGCCCGCAGCAGCGAGGTGTTCACCCGGCTGTAGTCCAGCATCAGGTACACGCTCAGCAGCAAGATCAAGAGAATCTGCCCCACGACCCCGCCGATGGACACCAGCCGGGTAAAGATGGTTCCAGTGGAACTCAGGGCGTTTTGCAGGATCGGGATGATGTTGGTGCCCAGGTTGCGCAGGTAGGTCTGGGCCGCTTCCGTCAGCCGCTCGCGGGCGTTGTCCAGCCCGGTCACGCCCCGCTCCTGCAACCAGCCCCCCAGGCGGTCGAGCAGCTCGCCCAGCCGCCCCACCTGCTCGGGCAGGCTTTGCAGCAGCTCGATCAGCTGCGCGGCCACCGTGACGAGCAAAGCGCCCGCCAGCGTGAAGATGCCGATAAACGCCAGCAGCACGAAAAACACGCCCAGGCCACGCTTGACCCGCCCGCGCTCCAGCCAGTTGAGCAGCGGGTTGGCGAGGTAAGCGATCAGGTACGCCACCGCCGCCGCCACGACCACCGTCCGCACCTCCGCCAGAAAGCGGTAGGCCAGGTAAAAGGCCAGCAGGAAGGCGGCCGCCCGGACCCAGGGACTGCGCCAGACGTACTGAAAGGCGTTGGGAGCTTTCGGGGGGGAAATCACCCGTGCATGATACGGAGCCGGGCGCGGGCGCAGCGGCATGGCCCCCCGGCAGGGACCCCCGCCCTTGCTTTTGCGCCCCGCCCTGTTCAGCGCCCGCGCCCCTGCTACAGTGGGGCCATGACGCCCGTGTGTTGCCTTCCCCTGCGGTAAGCAGCGCGCCCCCGCCCTGCCGCCGCGCCCCCTTTCCAAGTGGCGCGGCGGCTTTCTTGTTTCCTGCCCGGCTTGTTTCCTGCCCGGTTCCTTCCTCCCCCCGAACGTTTCAGGAGTCCCCATGACGCAGCCTCCCGCCGACCCCGCCCGCACGCCCGACCCGGGCATCCTGCTGTACGACACCCTCCAGCGCCAGAAGGTCCGCTTCGTGCCCACGGTGCCCGGAAAGGTGGGCATGTACCTGTGCGGGCCGACCGTGTACTCGGACGCGCACCTCGGGCACGCCAAGAAGGAGGTCGCCTTCGACGTGATTCGCCGCGCGCTGCTGCATTTCGGCTATCAGGTGCGTTACGTGACCAACGTGACCGACGTGGGCCACCTGCAAAACGACGCCGACGAGGGCGAGGACAAGTTGCAGGCCCGCGCCCGGCTGGAACAGCTCGAACCCATGGAGGTGGCCGACAAGTATTTCTGGTCCTTCGTGCGCGATATGGACGCCCTGAACGTCCTGAAGCCCTCCATCAACCCCCGCGCGACCGGGCACATCCCCGAACAGATCGCCCTCATCGAGGAACTGATCGAGAAGGGCCACGCCTACGAGTCGGCGGGCAGCGTGTATTTCGACGTGCGCTCGTGGCCCGAGTACGGCAAGCTCTCGGGCCGCAAGCTCGACGACCAGGAAGAAGGCACCCGCGAGGCCGTGCGCGAGGAAAAGCGTGACCCGCGCGACTTCGCCCTCTGGAAGCGGGCCGAACCCGAACACCTGATGCGCTGGGAGTCGCCCTGGAGCGTGGGCTTTCCAGGCTGGCACATCGAATGCAGCGCGATGAGCCTCAAGTACCTGGGCGAGGGCTTCGACATCCACGGCGGCGGCCTCGACCTCCAGTTCCCGCACCACGAGGCCGAGATCGCGCAGTCGGAGGCGGCGGGGCACCCCTTCGCCCGCTACTGGATGCACAACAACATGCTGACCATCGGCGGCGAGAAGATGTCCAAGAGCAAGGGCAACTTCACGACCATCCGCGACCTCCTGGAACACCACGACCCGATGGTGGTGCGCTTCTTGCTGGTGGGCAGCCACTACCGGTCGGTCACCGAGTTCTCGGAGGAAGCCTTTCAGAGCGCCCGCAGCGGCTACCGCCGCCTGACCGAGGCGCTGCATGAAGTCGAGCGCCGCCTGCCCACGGCTCCTGACCGCGACGACCCGGCGCTGCGGGAAAAGATCGCCGCGCACGTCCGCGAGTTCGAGGACGCCCTGCGCGACGACTTCAACACGCCCCGGGCGGTGGCGGCCCTTTTCGGCATGACGACCGACGTGAACGCGGCGCTGGGCGGCGGCCCGGTCGGGCGGGAGGCGCTGGCAGCGGCGCAGCGGGCCTACCGCACGCTGGGCGGGGACGTGCTGGGCCTCTTCGCGGAGGGCGGCGCCCGGCAGGACGATGAGGGCGAGGTCGTAGACGCGCTGATGGACCTGGTCCTGAGGGCCAGGCAGAACTACCGCCTGCAAAAGCAGTACGCCGAGGCCGACGAGTTGCGCGCCACACTGACCCGCGTGGGCGTGACCGTCGAGGACACCAAAGACGGGCCGCGCTGGCGGAGGTAGAGCGGGTCACCAGTCACCAGTGACCCGTCGCCAGGAAAACAGAACTTTGTGCCTGGGCTGAGGCCTTCCTCACCGGCGACTGGCGACTGGTCACTTCCCCGGCGCTACACTTCCTCCATGCTCCCCCTCGTCAAGCAGGTGCTCGACAACTTCAACTTCGACGTGGACCCGGACCTCTCCGACGGGGAAAACGTCGAGGAGGTCATCAAGAGCGCGGCGCTGCTGTCGGGCGCGATCGCGGTCGAGCCGATTCCCTTCGCGGACATGCTGCTGATCACCCCGGTGCAGGCCAAGATGGTGCTGCATATCGGCAAGATCTACGGCTTCGAGATCACGCCCGAGCGCTCGCGCGAGATCGCGCAGGAACTCGGCGCCACCGTCGCCTACGGCCTGCTGGCCCGGCAGGTCATGCGCGGCCTCGCCAAGATCGCCCTCCCGGTGATCGGCGGGTTGATCACCGCGCCCGCCGTGTACGGCTGGACCTTCGCGCTTGGCCGGGTCGCGCAAAATTACTTCGAGCGCAAACGCCAGGGCCTGCCGGCCACCCGGCGCGAGCAGGTCAAGGTCATTCAGGAGGCCAAGGCCCAGACCCGCCGGGTGCTGCCCAGCGCCCAGGATTTCAGCGACCTCGCCAGTGAACTGCGCCGCCGCGCCGACGAGAAAGGCAAGGGCGGGGGAGGACCGCGCGACCTGAACTGAAGGCTTGACCCTCGCGGCCCCTCTGCGCCACACTCTTCCCAGGCGTTGATCCGCAGGAGTACCGCGCCACGCGCCCACGAGCGAGCCTGAGACGGTGAGAGTCAGGCGGGGCCAGCAGCGACGGGAAGGGCGGCGGGGAGCTGCACAACCCACGACAAAAGTGCCCGCACCTCGGCAGACCGCCGGGCGGGAACTGGGGTGGAACCGCGTGGACTTCTCCGCGTCCCCAGACGAGCCGGAACAAGGGCCGTCTGGGGACGTTCTTTTTTCGGCCTGGACGGAGTTGCTCTGATTCCCAAAGCTCTGGGAGAGCACCAGAGCTTCGTCCATCGCCGCAACCCCGTCCTCTTTGCTTCTCGCTTCGCTCGGATGATTCGTAGGAATCATCGCTATCAAGAAAGGAGACGGAACATGCCCGCACACTCGATGGAAGAACTCGTATCCCTCTGCAAGCGCCGGGGCTTCATCTTTCAGGGGTCGGAGATCTACGGTGGCCTGCAAGGCTTTTACGACTACGGCCCCCTCGGCGTGGAGCTGAAGAACAACCTCAAGGCCGCGTGGTGGCGCACCAACGTCTACGAACGCGACGACATGGAGGGCCTCGACGCCTCCATCATCATGCACCGCATGGTGCTGCGCCACTCGGGCCACGAGGCGACCTTCAGCGACCCGATGGTGGACAACCGCAAGACCAAGAAGCGCTATCGGCTGGACCACCTGGTCAAGGACCAGAAGGCGGACGTGATCGCGCGGGTGGCCGAAGGCATCGGCGAGAGCGTGGACAACTTCCCGGCGGTGGTGGCGGCGCTGGTGGCGCAACCCGCCCGGGCCGCAGAAGTGCTGGTCGCGGCGGGCGTGCGCGACCCCTTCTCGGGCGAGGTGGGCGACTGGACCGAGCCGAAGCCTTTCAACATGATGTTCAGGACCACCATCGGCCCGACCGCCGACGAGGATTCCTTCGGCTACCTGCGCCCGGAAACCGCGCAGGGCATCTTCACCAACTTCAAGAACGTGGTGGACTCGACTTCGCGCCGCCTCCCCTTCGGCATCGCGCAGATCGGCAAGGCCTTTCGCAACGAGATCACACCGCGCAACTTCATCTTCCGGGTGCGCGAACTCGAGCAGATGGAAATCGAGTTCTTCTGCGCGCCCGGCACCGACGAGGACTGGCACCAGCACTGGCTCGACGCCCGCCTCGCGTGGTGGGAGGCCCAGGGGGTGCCGCGCGAGAAGATCCAGATTCTCGACGTGCCGAAAGAGGACCTCGCCCACTACTCCAAGCGCACCTATGACCTGATGTACGACTACCCCACGCTGGGCTACGAGGAGATCGAGGGGATCGCCAACCGCAGCGACTACGACCTCGGCTCGCACACCAAGTCGCAGGGGGAACTGGGCCTGGTCGCCCGCGTGGAGGAGAACACGGACTCTATCGCCAAACTGACCATCCCGCACCCCGAGACGAACAAGCCGGTCGTGCCCTTCGTGATCGAGCCGTCCGCCGGGGTGGACCGCGCGATGCTGGCGGTGCTGAGCGAGGCCTTCACCAAGGAGACGCTGGAGAACGGCTCCGAGCGGATTGTGCTGAAGCTCAGGCCCCACCTCGCGCCCATCAAGGTGGCGGTGATTCCGCTGGCCCGCAACCGCGAGGAGATCACGGGCGTGGCGAGGGCGATCAAGGCCGACCTCCAGAAACTGGGCCTGGGCCGCGTGCTGTACGAGGACTCGGGCAACATCGGCAAGGCCTACCGCCGCCACGACGAGGTGGGCACCCCCTACTGCGTGACCGTGGACTTCGACACCGTGGGCAAGGGCGAGGACCCCAACCTGACCGACACCGTGACCGTCCGCGACCGCGACACGCTCGCGCAGGAGCGGGTGAAGATCAGCGAGCTGGCGGGGTGGATTCGGGAACGGCTGAGGTAAGCCTTCAGCTTTCAGCGATCAGCCAGGACCCCCGTCTGCGTGTGGGGGTCTCTGGCTGTTGGGATGGTCACGCCCCGCGCGGGAAGGCCCACCTGTCAGGGCCGGGCAAGCCTCCCCAGCCACTCCAGAATCCAGCGGGCCACAGTGTCGCCCCGGGCGGCGGTGATGTCGAGGTGCGCGGCGCCGGGCAGGGTGTGGGTGGTCAAGGCGCCCAGGGTGGTCGCGGCGTAGCGGGTGTAGTCCTCGGGGCGGGTCAGGCCGCCTTCCGCCGCGAGACCCAGGATAGGGAGGGGCACTTCCGCCCCGTGCCACACGCGCAACTCCTGCTCGAAGGGGCTGCCGCGCGTGCCCAGGTTCGCCGCGTTCACGTCGAGGGTGAGGCGTTGGGGAAAGTACCACTCGGCGTAGTCGGCCAGCGGAGTCCAGTAGCGCCGCACGAAGTCGAGGGGATCGGTGGGTGCCGCCGGATCGGCCTGCCAGCCCACCGGCCGCGCGGGGTCGCGGGCCCCCAGGATGAACTCGCCCGCCCGCGCGGCGCCCAGCAAGCGGGGCAGCGGGTTGGGCAGGGTCCGGGCGTTGGTGGCCTGCCCGGTCCGCACGGCCAGAAAGGGCAGGAGGCTGTAGCGGCCCTCAAGCTGGGTCAGCCCCGCTGCCAGCGCGGTGGCCGGATAGCGGGTCAGCCCCCCGGCCGGAGCGGGGGCGCCGGGGTCCGAGGCTGCCAGCCGGGCCTGGGCGGCGGCGCGGCTGGCGAGCGTCGGGCCGAAGAAAAAAGAGTCCACGTAGGGCTGCCGGGCCAGCGCGTTCAGCCCCGGCGCCCGCACGGGCAGGGCGCGGTTGAAATACCCCTCCTCGTACTGCTGGCGGGTCAGCGGCTGGAAGGCGGCCTGTCCCGGCACCCCGTCGAGCAGCACCAGGCCGCGCAGGTCCTGCCAACCGGGCGTGCCCCCGAAGTCGTAGGCGGCGTACAGGCCCGCGAGCACCCCGCCCAGCGAGTGCCCGCCCAGGAACACGTCCGGGGTCAGCGCGCGGGCTTCGAGCACGGCGGCCCGCCAGTCGCGCAGGGTGAGGTCCAGCCCCCACCCCTGCAAAAAGCCCAGGCTGGCCGGAGTCCGGACAGGCAGGCCCCGCTGCACGATCCGGGCCAACTCCGCCGGGTCGGCCGCCGCGAGCTGGGCCTGCGGTTCGAGCAAGTTGGCGCGGCGGTCCACCGCCCACACCGCCAGCCCGGGGTCCAGCGCCGCGAGCTGCCGCGCCAGCCGGTCGAAGCTGCCCGCGCCCCCCAGAAAGCCGGGCATCAGCAGCAGCACCGCGCGGGGCCGGGCCGGGCCGTAGCGCACGGTGATGCTGGCGTTGAGGTCGGGGGGCGTGCCTGGGGCCGTCGCGCCGGGGCGCACCACCCGCTCGGCGGGCACGCGGTCCAGGGCCACTTCGGTGGCGGGAGCGGGCGGCAGACCCTGGGCACTGCCCAGCTCCAGGGCGGCACTCAGCAGGGCGAAGCGGAGACGGCGCGTCATGGCCCGCATCATCGCGCCGGAGAGGGGGCCGGGGCTATCCCGCCGCCCGGCGGGTCCAGCCGCTGGGGAGGGGGGCGGCGGCCACTCCGGCCGGGCGCGCGGCTCAGCGGCCACACCACCCACCCCCGCAGGCAGGCGGGTCAGCCGCGTTCGTCGCCGTACTTGCTTTCCAGGTAGCGGCGCTGGGCCTCCAGCGTGCGGGTGTGCTGGCCCCGGCGCTCGTGGACGACCTCGCCCATCCGGCGGCCGATCAGGTCGAGTTGCGAGACGAGCAGGCGCTCGGCCTCGGGGGTGCGGGGGGTGGCCCGGTAGGTGTGCAGCAGCTCGGGCAGGTCCTCGCGGGCGGCCTGCCGGGCGTCGAAGGCGTCGCGGCCCAGCGCCTCGTCCCCGGAGGTCAGGCGCAGGGCGTCACGGGTGGAGATGACCGCCGCGTGGAAGGCAGGCCGGGCCGCCGGGGGCAGGGCACGCTCGCCGGAACGCAGCAGCCGCAGCAAGCGGGCCTCGTCGTCGTCGGGGGTGGCCTGCGCGAGCGGCACCTCGGGGGCGGGGGCCAGCAGGCGGCGGCCCTGGACGGCGGTGCGGACCACCCCCAGGAGGGCCAGGAGCAAGGTGATCCCGATCAGCCACGCCGCCGGAGGCCAGTCCAGCGCGAGCAGGACGATAAACAGGGCCAACAGCGTCGTGACGAGGATGAAGCCGAAGAAGCCCTGCACGGCCAGCCAGCCCAGGCCCTTGGCGCGGCGGCCCAGGTCAGGCGGCAGCGTGGGGCGCGGCAGGGCGGGCCGGGTGGAGGGCCGCCAGGGATCGTCTCCGGGACGGGGAAGACGGGGGGGCACACGCGCCGACATATGGTCAGGGTACGGGGGAAGGGGCGTCGCGGTTCCCGCGCAGCTCACGGACCCGGTCCGCCAGCGCCTGCCACGGCTCCAGCCGGAAGTGGGTGTGGCCCAGCGGACTGGTCGAGGGCAGCACCCACACCTCCGCCCCCTCCAGCGGCAGGAGTTGCGGGCCGTAGGGCAGCTTGCCCGTGGGCAGGCCCAGCGTCTCGGAAGCGCCGCGCTTGGAGGTAAAGGCGACCAGAGCGGGGCGGTAGGTCCGCAGCTTGTGCCGCAGCTCGTCCGGTGCCCAGGCGCCTGCGGGCAGGGCGGCGTCCACCCCGCTGTGGCGCTTGGCGACGTCGGTCAGGCCGATCCCGTACTCCGGCACAGATGGGTACTCGCGGGGGGCAAGCTGCCGGGGCGTCAGGCCGACCTCGGCCAGCACCCGCCAGAACTTGTTCTCGGGGTTGGCGTAGTAGGCCTTCGCGCGGGCGCTGATGCGGCTGGGCGCCGTGCCGACCAGCACCAGCGTCAGCCCCGGCGCTAGCACGTCGGGCACCAGATAGTCGGCGCCCAGCGCGGCGAGGTCGGGCGCGGTGGGGTCAGTCGTCGCCGGGTCAGTCATCGTCGTAGCGCTGCTCCGCAAAGGGGTCGCCGCGCATGTGGTAGCCGTTGCGTTCCCAGAACCCAGGCGCGTCGCGGTCCATGAACTCCAGGCCGGTCAGCCACTTCGCGCTTTTCCAGAAGTACAGGTGAGGCACGACCAGCCGCAGCGGGCCGCCGTGCTCGGGCGTCAGGGCTTCGCCGCCGAAGGTGTGCGCCAGCAGGTTCTCGGGCCGGGTGAAGTCCTCCAGCGAGAGGTTGGTGGTGTACCCGCCCACCGAGTGCTGCATGACGTGGGTCGCGCCCGGCTTGAGCTGGAGGCGCGCCATCAGGTCCACCACCCGCACGCCCGTCCAGGTCGTGTCGAGCTTGCTCCAGTGGGTCACGCAGTGGATGTCGTAGGTCAGGGTGGTCTGCGGCAGAGCCAGCAGGTCGGCCCAGGTGAAGGTCTGCTCCTCGGCCAGCCCAAAGACGCGCACGACCACCTCCTCGGGGGCGTAGTGCTGCGAGGGGCCGTAGGTCAGCACCGGAAAGCGGCTGGTCAGCGTCTGCCCCGGCGGAATGCGGCCGTCCAGATCATCCGCCGGTTTCTTGAAGAATTTGCCGAGCATGGGGCATTTCAGCGCCCGGACAGGGCCGCGCGGTATGGGTGCGGGCACCTTTGGCGCCCCCCGGCCACGTTGCTAAAGAATCGCGCTAGGCCACCGGAACCCTCACCCGGTTGTCAGACCCGGGCAAGACTGGAGGTGTACTATGGACACCAAGACCGGGCGCTTCCCCACGGCGACCCGGACCTTTCTGCCCCGGCGTCCCGAGCGGCGCGAGGAGCTGGTGTCCATGAGCATGAACGAGCAAAGCAACCGCACCCGGGCCAGGCACGAGGTCGAGCGCGCCCGCTTTCTGGGGGACGTGCGCGACCTGCTGGCGATCTTGCGGCGCGAACCCAACGAACTGCTGCCCTTCGAGTGGGTGCGCCACCTCGCGCCCGAGGGCGAGCACACGCTGGGGGTGCGGGCCATTCCGGTCGAGCAGATCGCGGGGTCGGTGGACCGCTACCGTGAGTTCGACCGCCACTACCTGCCGCGCGAGCGCCACCTCGACGAGCGCTGGATCGGCGTGAGAAGCGCGCAGCTTCAGGGCAAGGAGCTGCCGCCCATTCAGGTGTACAAGGTGGGTGAGCTGTACTTCGTCAAGGACGGCAACCACCGCGTCTCGGTCGCCCGGCGCCAGGGCCAGAAGTACATCGACGCCCACGTGATCGAGCTGCACGTCACGGTCCCGCCCGACGAGGACGACACCCTGCGCGACCTGATCATCAAGGGCGAGTACGCCCGGTTTCTCAAGGAAACCAACCTCGACCGGGTCGTGCCGGGCCACCGGGAGATCCTCTTTACCACGCCGGGGCGCTACGACCGATTGATCGAGCACATCCGCACCCGCCAGTATTTCCTCGACCGCAAGCCGGGGCGCGCGGACCAGCCGCCCGTGACCTGGGAGGAGGCGGTGGAAAGCTGGTACCGCCGCCTGTACAGCCGGGTCGTCGAGAACCTGGAAAAGCACGACGTGATGTTCCGCTTTCCGGGCCGCACCGAGGCCGACCTCTACCTCTGGATCATGGACCACCGCTACTTCCTGACCCAGAAGTACGGCCACGACGTGGGCAGCGAGGAAGCCACCCGCGACTTTCGCGCCCACTACGCCCCGCCGCTGTACAAGCGCCTGCGGCAGCGGATGCGGCTGCTGCTGAAAGGCGACCTGGGTCCGGCGGGGTAGAGGGGGTGTGGGTCGCCGGGGAAAGATAGCTCTCCCCACGGCCCACACCCCGCCGCCTACATCCTTCCCAGCACGTAGCCCACCAGCGTCCCTACCCCCCAGCCGGTCGCCTGGCCGTCTTTCAGGGCGTTGCCGGCGATGTCGAGGTGTGCCCAGGGCCGGGTGACGAACTCGCGCAGGAAGAGGGCCGCCTTGATGCTGCCGCCCGCCGGGACCAGGTCGGCATTGCGCAGGTCGGCCAGCGTCTCTTTCTGAAAGGCCTTCAGGTACGGCGCGTGCAGCGGCAATTCCCAGACGAACTCGCCGCAGGCCTCGGCGCTGGCCTTCAGGCACGCCGCGAGGGAGGGGTCGGTGCTAAAGAGGCCCGCGATGTCGGTCCCCAGGGCAACCAGCTTGGCGCCGGTCAGGGTCGCCACGTCCACGATCTCGGTGGCCCCCTCGTCACAGGCGACCGCCAGCGCGTCGGCCAGGATCAGGCGGCCCTCGGCGTCGGTGTTCACGACCTCGACCGTCTTGCCGTTCGCCGCGCGGTAGATGTCGCCGGGGCGCATGGCGTGGGGGCCGACCATGTTCTCGGCGGCGGGAACGTAGGCGCGGACCTCGACCCCCTCCGGCAGCCGGTCGCGGAGCTGCGCGAGTGCGCGCATCGCGCCCAGCACGGTCGCGGCGCCCCCCATGTCCCCCTTCATGGTGGTCATCCCGGCGGCGGGCTTGATCGAGTAGCCGCCCGTGTCGAAGGTCACGCCCTTGCCGACCAGCGCGATCACCCGGCTCACCTCGCCCCGCGCCGGGAGGGTGACCCGGATCAGCCGGGGGCCGGCCTCGCTGCCCGCCGCCACCGCCGCCAGCAGGCCCATGCCGCGCGCCTCGATCTCCGCGCCGTCCCACACGGCCACGTCGGCGCCGTATGCCCCCAGCGTGCGGGCCTCGCGGGCCAGGGTGGCGGGATTGAGCAGGTTCGCCGGAGCGTTCACCAGCTCGCGGGCAAAACCCACCCCTGCCTGGAGGGCCTGCACCGAGGCGCGCTCCGGGTCGCTCAGGCCCTCCACCACGAGTTCGGCGGGACCGGGCCTCGCCTCGGCGCGGTAACGGGCGTCGCGGGAGCCTGCGGCCAGGGCGGCGAGGGTCAGCGCCTGCGCGTGGGCCGCCGCCTCTGGCGGCAGGGCCTCCACCTCCACGCTCCGGGCGCCCAGCTCGGTCGCCACCTTCACCAGCGCCGCTCCCAGCTCGCGGGCCTGGGCGGCGTCCGCCGGAGCCAGCGCCACGGCCACGTCCCCCTCTGCCCCGCGCGAGAGCAGCCGCACGGCCCCGGGCTTCAGGTCGCGGGTGACCTGCGCGGGCAGCGCCGCCTCCTCTGCCTCCCCGAGAAACTTCAGCGTGAGGTCCGCCCGGCCCAGCCCGTTGGTGAGTTGCATGGGGGGCAGTAGACCACGCGCCGCCGGGCTGGGCCAGCGCCGCAGGCAGGCCGCCGCTAGGTACTTGACTCGGGTGAACTATTCACCTAGGGTAACGCGGTGACTTCGCCTCCCTCCTCTCCCCCCACCCAGGAGCAGGTCGGGCGGTTTCTGGCGAGCATGTGGCGCTTTCACCGCAGGCTCAAGCAGGAACTCGACCCCCTCCTGACCGCCCGGCACGGCATCGACGCGCGCAAGTTCCTGATCCTGCGCGCCATCCAGGCCGGGCAGCAGTACCCGACCCTGCTGTCCGAGCACCTCCAGATTCCGGCCACGCTGCTCAGCCGCTACCTCGACCAGCTCACCAAGGGGGGCCTGATCGAGCGCCGCCTGGACGCGCAGGACTCGCGCCGCACCTGCCTGAGCCTGACCCCGGCCGGGCAGGAGGTCGTTCGCGACACCCTGGACACCGTCTACAGCCTCACGGGCGCGCGGCTGACCCAACTCGACCCCCAGATCCTGCCCGCCTTGCTGGGCGCCCTGGAACTTCTGACGCACGAGGACCCCGCATGACCGACTCCGTCCACCCGGCTCCCCCCTCGGCCGCCCCCGTTCCCGCAGCGGACACGCCGCCCACCTTTTCCGATCAGGAAAGGAAGATCACCCTGATCGGCCTGCTGGTGGTCTTCTTGCTCGCGGCGCTGAGCCAGACCATCGTCAGCACGGCCATGCCGCGCATCATCGAGGACCTGCGGGGCTTCAACCTGTATTCCTGGGTCACCACCGCCTACCTGCTCGCGAGCACCGTGATGGTGCCGATCTACGGCAAGCTGTCGGACCTGTACGGGCGCAAGCCGGTCCTGGTGTTCGGGATCGTGGTCTTTTTGATCGGCTCGGCGCTCAGCGGCCTGGCGGGCGAGCCGTTTTTCGGCAACTTCCTGGGCGGCGGCATGAACCAGCTGATCGCCTTCCGGGCGGTGGCGGGCTTCGGCGGCGCGGCGCTCTTCACGATGGCCTTCGCGATTCTGGCCGACATGTTTGCGCCCGCCGAGCGCGCCCGGTTCGGCGGTCTGTTCGGGGCCGTGTTCGGCCTCGCCAGCGTGATCGGCCCGGCGGTGGGGGGCTTTTTGACCGACCAGCTCTCCTGGCGCTGGACTTTTTACGTGAACCTGCCGCTGGGGCTGCTGGCGCTCTTTTTGATCATCGCCCGGATGCCCAAGCTGACGCACCGCATGGCGGGCAAGATCGACTACCCCGGCGCGGCCCTGATTCTCACGACCACCATTCCGCTGCTGCTGGCCCTGACCTGGGGCGGCACGACCTATCCCTGGGACAGCGCCCGCATCCTGACGCTGTTCGGGGTCAGCGCCGTCAGCCTGGTCGCCTTCTTGCTGGTCGAGGCGCGCACCCGGGACGCGATCATTCCGCTGAGCCTCTTCCGCATCCCGATGTTCTCGCTGGGCAACCTGGCTTCTTTCATCATGGGGATGGCGTTTCTGGGCGTGATTTTGTTTTTGCCGCTGTACATGCAGCTGGTGCTGGGGGTCAGCGCGACCAACAGCGGATTTTCGATGCTGCCCCTGATGGGCGGCCTGATCCTGTCGAGCATCGTGAGCGGCAGCGTCGTGGGGCGCACCGGGAAGTACAAGCCGTGGATGATCGGCGGCGGCTTGGTGCTGATGCTGGGCATCTTTTTCCTGACCCAGATCACCACGCACACCACCCTGGCCGACCTGGGCTGGCGCATGTTCATCGTGGGGCTGGGGCTGGGACCCTCCCAGAGCCTGTTCACGCTCGCCATCCAGAACGCGGTGCCGGTGGGCCAGCTGGGCATCGCCACCTCCAGTTCGCAGTTTTTCCGCCAGATCGGCTCGACCATCGGCGCGGCGGTGTTCGGCACGCTGCTGCTGAACAACCTGCACACCGAACTGCCCAAACACCTGCCCCAGGTGCCCGGCGTGCAGATGAACGCCAGCTCCTTCGACCTGGGCGCGCTGCGGGCCAGCGGCAACGGCAGCGGCCCCGAGGCGAAGATCCGGGAGGCGTTCGGCGCCCAGTACGCGCAGATAGAAAAGGCGCTGAACGGGGACCGGGCCGCCGCACAGGCCCTGGCGCACAATCCGCAACTTCCCGCCGACCTGCGGGCGCTGGTCACGGGCGGCGGCCTTCAGGCGCAGGTGCACCAGCAGCTGACGGCGCAGGCCCAGACCGTCGGCACCGTGCTGAAAACCGGCGAGCCGGGCCGCCAGGCGCTGCTGGGCAGTGACCAGACCCCGGAGGCCCTCAAGGCGCAGCTGCGCGCCCTGCCCCCCCAGGCCCTCGCCACCCCGCAGGCCGCGCAGGCCACCGCCCGGCAGGTCGAGCGGGGCATCCTCGCGCAGGAACCTGCCGCCGTGCAGCAGGCCACCCGCTCGGCGCTGGCCGAGATCAAGGCCACGCTGGAGGAGCAGGCCAGGGCGCTCGCGGCGAGGCTCACGGGCGGCATGAAAGAAGGCTTTACCGCCGCCATGACCCACATGTTCGGCACGAGCATCTGGATCATCCTGCTGGGGTTCGTGGTCACGCTGTTCGTTCCGGCGATCCCGCTGCGGGGCCGCGCCGAGCCGGTACAGGCGGCCCCGCAGGCCCAGTCCGGCAGCTGACCCCCCCGCTTGCCCCCCCAGCCCTCTCCCCGGTGGAGGGGGCTTTGTCCTATCCGCCGGAACTTGCCCGGACTTCCCGCCGTAACTGGGGCATGACCAAGCGAACGCGGAGGGGACAACGGCCAGCGGGACTTGCTCTGGGACTGGGGCTGGCTGTTGGGGTAGGCGCCGGCGTGGCGACGGCGAATCCCGTGATCGGTCTGGGGGTGGGTCTGGCCCTCGCAGTCGCGCTGGGGCGGCGGGGGCGCCAGGGCTGAGACGGCTTCCCCGACCCGCCGTATACTCGCCCTTACTGTGACTGGCTCCATCGTTGTGACTGAGGCGGCGCTCGCCTCGCTGATCGGGCTGACCGCCCACGAGATTCCGGGGGTGGTCGGCATGGCTCCCGCCAACCTCAAAGAAGGCCTCTCGCGTGTGCTGGGGCGCGCCAACGCCCGCGAAGGCGTGGTGGTGGGCCGCGAAGGCGAGGGCTACACCGCCGACCTGTACGTGGTCGTGGCCTACGGGGTGAGCATCCCGACCGTCGCGCGCAACATCACCGAGCGGGTGGAGCACGTCGCCCGCACCCAGGCGGGCATCGACCTCAAAGCCACGCGCGTCCACGCGGTGGGGGTGCAGCGTGTCTGACCTCTCCCCCACCGGGCGCGTGCGGGCACTTCAACCGCCGGACCTCGCCCGGATGCTGCGGGTGGCGACCGACTGGCTGGGGGTGTACCGCGAGCAGGTCAACGCCCTGAACGTGTACCCGGTGCCCGACGGCGACACCGGCACCAACATGCACCTCACCATGCAGTCGGTGCGGCGCGAACTCGACACCTGCGACGAATCGAGCATGGCCTCGGTCGCCCGCGCGATCAGCTACGGGGCGCTGCTGGGGGCGCGCGGCAACTCGGGCGTGATCCTCTCGCAGCTGCTCAAGGGCTTTGCCGAGGTCGTGCGCGAGAAGCAGGCGGTGGACGCCGACACCCTTGCCGCCGCCTTCCGCGCCGCCCAGAAGGCCGGGTACGGCGCGGTGATGAAGCCGGTCGAGGGCACCATCCTGACCGTCGCGCGGGGCGTGGCCGACGGGGCCAACGGCCCCCACGACCGCGACACGGTGGACTCGGTGCTGGAAGCCGCGCTGTTCGAGGGCCAGAAGTTGCTCGACCAGACGCCCGAGATGCTCCCGGCGCTCAAGCAGGCGGGCGTGATCGACTCGGGTGGGCAGGGCTACCTCTACGTGGTGCAGGGGATGCTCGCGGCCCTGCGCGGCGACGCGCTGCCCGAGGCGCCGGAAATCACCGCCTACGCCCAGCAGCAGTTCGAGACCGAGGAATTCGGCTACTGCACCGAGTTCCTGATGAGCGAGGCGAGCAAACCCATCGAGGAGATCCGCGACCTGGTGACGCCGTTTGGAGACAGCCTGCTGGTCGTCGGCGCCGAGGGCTACGTCAAGGGACACATCCACACCAACGACCCCGACGGGCTGCTGGCGACGGTGGGCCGCTACGGCCGGATGCTCAAGACCAAGGTCGAGGACATGGCCGAGCAGCACACCGAGATCCTGGGCATGGCGGGCGCCGCCGCGCGGGCCGAGGAGGAGGTGCCGCCCTCCGGGCTGGTCGCGGTGGCGAGCGGCTACGGGCTGGTCAAGCTGTTCCGCTCGCTGGGCGCGCGCATCGTCTCGGGCGGGCAGACCGCCAACCCCAGCGTGCAGGACATCGTGGACGCGGTGCGCTCGGTCAGCGCCGAGCAGGTGCTGATCCTGCCCAACAACAAGAACGTGCTGATGGCCGCCGAAAAGGCGATGGAACTGATGGAGGGCCGCGCGGTGGTCGTGCCCACCCGCACGCTGGGGCAGGGCATCGGGGCGGCGCTGGCCTTCCAGCCCGAGGGAGACGCCGAGAGCCTGCGCGCCGAGATGGAGCAGGCCGCCGCCCGCGTGACCACCTTCGAGGTGACCCGCGCGAGCCGCACGACGAACATCACGACCAAAGACGGGGTAACCCTGGACATCGCCGAAGGCGACGTGATCGGCCTGCGAGACGACGAACTGATGCAGGCGGGCGGCTCGCCGGAAGACAGCGTGCTGTTCATGCTGAACCGCAGCTACGAGGGCCAGGAGGTCGTCACCGTGTTCGGCGGGCCGCAAAGCACCCCCGAGAGCCTGGAGGCGCTGGCCGCGCGCATCCGCCAGGAGTTCCCGATGGTGGAGGCCGAGGCGCACGCGGGGGGGCCGGACCTGTACGACTATCTGGTGACGCTGGAGTAGGCAGAAGGCAAACTGCGGAGGGCAGAAGGCCAGGAGCGTCTCGGCGCCCTTGGCCTTCTGTTTTCTGCCCTCAGCGACTTCCGTAAGTGGTCCATTCTCTCAACCAGTCCATGACGGGCCTCTGGAAGGTCACCCTATACGGCCCAGTATGTAAATCAATGCCATCAGGCCGAGCATCGCCAGAACGCTCAAGACGATCAAAGTTTTTCCAATAACTTTTTGCCTATGTCCCCGTTCCTGACGCCCGAAGGTCCAGAGGACCGCCCCCAGAATCAGGGAGACGAGGCCGAATACCACCAGGATCGTAATACCCATAAATGATTTAAGATAGAGCACCGTCTTGAATCAAGTCGCGGCGCTTTCAGCGTCTGTGAACACGTCCAAAGGCAAAAAAGCGCTCACCGTGTAGTTCGGCGCGTCCACGATCTGGCTGATCTTGAGGTCCACGCAGGCGCTCGACAGGACGTAAGCCTCCTCCAGCGTCAGGCCGCGCGCCTCCAGCCGCCGCAACATGGGGCGCAGGGCAAGCCGGGCCGCCTCCATCAGGTCGGGGTGGTGGCCGGTCGTGGCGTGCCAGCGGGTGCTGCTGCCGCCGTGGGTCGGCGTGAGGAACTCGGGGGTGGAGATATTAGCTCCGCGCTCCAGCCCGAAGCGCAGCGTGACCTCTCCCGCGCACTCGATTCCGGTGCCGCTCAGCTCGCCGTCGCCCTGCGCCGCGTGCAGGTCGCCCACCGAGAACAGGGCGCCCGCGACCTCGACCGGCAGCCAGAGCGTGCTCCCCGCCACGAGTTGCCGGATGTCCATGTTGCCGCCCACCGAGCGGGGTGGGGCGGTAGGGTGCGGCCCCAGGGCGGCGGGGGCGACCCCCAGCACGCCGGGAAAGGGCGCCAGCGGCACCCGGAGGCCGGGGCGAAAGTCGGCGTGCGTTCCGGCCCGCAGGTCCCACAGGTGGGTGTAGGGCTGAAGACCCTCGGCCGCCAGCGCGGCGTCGAGCAGGCCGATCCCGTTCGGCCGGCAGCCGGTCCAGCCCCAGTCGGCCGTCCGCACCTCCCGCAGCTCGACCCGCAGGGCGTCGCCCGGCTCGGCGCCCTCCACATACACCGGGCCGGTCAGCGGGTGCCCGCGCGGGGCCTCACGCTGGGGGTAGGCGTCGGCAGCGGCGAGGGCGACGAGGGCAGCGGGGCCAGGCAGCTCGCCCGCCGCCGCCCGCCGGGCCACGTTGCCGTCGGAGGCGTCGAGGGTCCCGAAGGTGACGGTCTCGCCAGGGCGCACGTGCAGCGCCGGGGGCAGGTCGCGGTTCCAGACGGTGTGGATGGCCGCGCTGCGGGAAGCAGGGGTGCCGAGGTGGTGGTCGCTCACGCCCTCCAGGGTACGGTGCCCCACGCGGCAGGTATCCTCCGCCCATGCTCGACCCGCACGCTGCCCTGCCCTTCGCCGCCGCCGTCCACCCGGGGGCGCGCCCCGCCCGGCGCCTGACCTGGGACTCGCGCGAGGCCGGTCCCGAGGTCGCCTTCGTGGCCCTGCCCGGCGAGCGGATGCACGGCAACCGCTTCGTGGAAGCGGCGCTGGCGGCGGGCGCCCCCTTCGTGCTGACCGACCTGGACGTGGAGCGGGCGGTGCGGGTCGGTGATGCGCGGGAAGCCCTCTTTGCCTGGGCACGCTCGCAGCGGGCGCACAACCGGCTGGTCGTGGGCATCACCGGCAGCGTGGGCAAGACGACCGCCAAGAGCTACGCCGCCGCCGCCCTGGACGCCGAGTTCATGCCCGTCTACAACACCTTGCCCGCCATCGCCTGCTTCCTGATCGAGCTGGGCAGCGGCGACCGGCCCCTGGTCGTGGAGATGGGCATCGACCGCGTGGGCGAGATGGCCGAGCTGGTGGACCTCGTGCAGCCCGACGTGGGCGTGGTGACCAGCATCGGGGCGGCGCACCTGGAGCAGCTGGGCAGCCTGGAGGGGGTCGCCCGCGAGAAGGGCGTGATTCTGGAAGGAAGGCGGGGGCTGGTGGGCACCCAGGCCGCCCCCTGGTATCCCGGCCTGGACACCTACGGCTTCGGGGAGGGGGTGACCCACGCCGGGGAAGGGCTGGAGGTGACCCCACAGGGCGCCCGCTTCACCTTCCGGGGCGTGCCGGTCACGCTGCCGCTCGCCTCCCGGGTACAGGCGGAGGCGGCGGTGCTGGGGCTGGCGCTGGCGGCGGAGGCGGGGCTGCCGCTGGCCGAGGCCGCCGGGCGGCTCGCCGGGGTGCAGGTGCCGGGAGGCCGCTACCGGGTCCATCCGGGCCGCTTCACCGTGATCGACGACGCATACAACGCCTCGCCGCTGGCCGTCACCGCCGCGCTGGACGCGCTGGCCGCCTTTCCGGGCCGCCGGGTCAGCGTGCTGGGGCGAATGCTGGAACTGGGCGAGACCGAGCGCGAGCTGCACGCGCAGGTCGGTGCCCACGCGCGGGAACAGGCCGACCTGACCTACGGGGTGGGCGCCTTTGCCGCCGAACTGGGTGACCGCGCCTTTTCCACCGTTCCCGAGCTGCTCGCCGACCTGCTCGCGGAGGTGCGGGACGGGGACGTGGTGCTCGTCAAGGCCAGCCGGGGCATCTCGTGGACCTCCGAGCGGCGGGCGCAGGAGGGCGTGGGGCTGGACGTGGTGGTGGAGGCTTTGCTTCAGGCGCGTGAGGCCGAAGCGGGCGCCGGAAACGTACCCAGATAAAGGTGCGCCCGTTCCCAGACCCCGGGCGGAAAGTTCCAGGGGGCGCGGTGATCATTCGCCGCGCAGAACTCGGCCAGGGGGACCTCCAGGTCGAGCACCTCGGCCCGCCACCCGGCGTCCAGGGCCAGATAGGCGGCCCGGTGCCCGGCCAGCAACTCCGCCTCGGGCACGTAGCCCTGCGCATCAAAGGCGGTGAGACCATCCGTGACGTAGACGTGGCTCCCGCCGCAGCCTGGTGCCGGACGGATGAACCGGGGCCGGAAACCCGAGCGCGGATAGGCGT
Source organism: Deinococcus budaensis (assembly GCF_014201885.1). NCBI lineage: Bacteria > Thermotogati > Deinococcota > Deinococci > Deinococcales > Deinococcaceae > Deinococcus > Deinococcus budaensis. The sequence continues at coordinate 20,746 of NZ_JACHFN010000003.1, forward strand.
CCAGAAACGCGAAGGCGAGCACATGACACGCGCCCGCCGCGAAGAAGGGGAGGTCCGGGCGGCGCCAGCTCAGGGCCACGTCGCGCTTCTCCTCGGGGGTCCGCCGCAACGCGGTGATGGGGAACCTCATGCCCCACAGCATACTTTCCTGAACAATCGGCCCATGCGCCCCCTGCTGCTGACCCCCCTGCTGCTCCTCGCCGCCTGCGCCCCCGCGACCACCTCCCGCACGCCCGCTCCGGCCTTCAGCGCCGCCTTCGCGCCGGAGGGGGTGGCCTGGGTCTGGGTGGACGCGGGCAAAGCCTGCGTGGCCCGCGCGCCCTCGTACCGCGCGGTCTGTCCCCGGCTGCCGGGGGCGGCGGTCGGGGTCGGCTGGAACGGGGGGGACGCCTGGGCCGCGTTGCCGGGTGCGGGGCTGCTCGTCACGCTCGACCGGGCGGCGCGCTCGGTGCCCGCAGGCCGGGTGGTGGCCCTGTCGAACACCCGCGCCTACCGCGAGGACGGCAGCGCGGTGACCTTTGCCGGAGCGCCCGCGACCGGCGTCCCCGGCGCCCCCTCGGCCGCGATCACGGGCGGCGACGGCCAGGACTACGTCCTCCTGGCCGGGGCGCTGCGGCGGGTGGCGGACGGCGCGGTGATCGAGACGGCGGCCGGGCCGCTGCTTCAGGCCACGCCGGGCGGCGCGCGGTCGGCGGACGTGGCGGGCGTGGTCACCCCGAGCGGCACCTACCGCCTGACGGGCGGCACGTTGCAGCGCCTCGACGCGGCGGGGCGGGTGCTGGCGAGCGTGCCGCATGGCCCGGGGCGCGTCGGGGTGGTGGGGGGCGACGTGGTGACCGTCTCGCCGGGAGGCGCAGTGGGCATCTTCGGCGTGGACCTGACCCCGGTCCGCCGTTAGCGCGGGGCGCTTCCCGCTGCGCCGACCCGTCTTCATCTTCCGGGGGCATCTCCACCCAACGGGCCGCCGGGCCGCGCCACCCAGAAAGGCGCGTGTCAGGCGGCGTTGTGGCGTTGTCAGAGTTCGGTGACGGGGGGGGTGGTTGCATGAGCCGTTCATGCGGCCCGAACCTTTTCTTTGTCCTGTCCAGCCCGCCGTCCACGCTGTCAGGCAAGTGTTGGCCTCGATGAGAAGAAGTTAACATCCGCCGGACGCCTGGAGGGAGAATGTCAAGCCTGCTACAACGCCTCACGCGCCCACGCCAGAGTGCCATCGGCGTGGAGATCGGCACCAGCGCCATCAAGGTGGTGGCGCTGCGCCCCGGCTCGCCCCCGGTGCTTCAGCACGCGGTCATGGTGCCGACGCCCATCGGCAGCATGCGCGACGGCCTGGTGATCGAACCGCAGGCCGTCGCCAGCGAACTGCGCAAACTGCTGGCCGAGCACCAGATCACCGTTCGTCAGGCGGTCACCGCCGTGCCCAACCAGTCGGCGGTCACGCGCAACATCATGGTGCCGCGCATGGAGCGCAAGGACCTTCAGGAGGCCATCAAGTGGGAGGCCGAGCGTTACCTCCCCTACCCCATCGACGAGGTCAACCTCGATTTCGACCTGCTCGACGATCCCGCCCAGGTGCCCGAAGACGGCCAGATGGAGGCCGTGATCGCGGCGGCGCCCAGCGAGGCGGTCGCGCGGCAGGTCGAGGTGCTGCGGCTGGCGGGGCTGGAGCCGACCGTGGTGGACCTCAAGAGCTTTGCCACGCTGCGGGCGCTGCGCGGCAACCTGCTGGGCGAGCACCTCAACAAGACCACCCTCTCGGGCCTGAACTACACCGAGGCGGGCGAGGTCGCGCTGGTGCTGGAGATCGGCGCGAGCAGCAGCGTGATCAGCCTGGTGCGCGGCGACCGCATCCTGATGGCGCGCAACATCTCGGTGGCCGCCGACGACTTCACCACCGCGCTGCAAAAGGCCTTCGACCTGGATTTCGCCGCCGCCGAGGAGATCAAGCTGGGCTACGCGGCGGCCGGGCTGCCGACCGAGAACGAAGAAGACCTGCTGAATTTCGACCTCGCCCGCGAGCAGTACAGCCCCGCGCGCGTGTTCGAGGTCGTGCGCCCGGTGCTGGCCGACCTGGTCACCGAGGTGCGGAGATCGCTGGAGTTCTACCGGGTGCAGTCGGGCGACGTGGTCATCGACCGGACCTTTATCGCGGGGGGCGGGGCCAAACTGCGCGGCCTGGAGGGGGCCATCAGCGACGCGCTGGGCTTCCGGGTGGAGGTCGCCAGCCCCTGGCTGACCGTGCAGACCGACCAGGCCAACGCCGACCCCGGCTACCTCCAGACCCACGCCGCCGAGTTCACGGTGCCGCTGGGGCTGGCGCTGCGGGGGGTGCCGCATGGTTGAGATCAACCTGCTGCCGCAGGCGGACCGCCGCCGCAGCGGCTCCGGCGGGGACGGCTGGAAGCTCGCGGCCCTGGCGCTGCTGCCGCTGACCGCCGCCGCCATCCTGGTTCCCGAGTGGCTGGTCAGTCACCAGATCGGCAAGTTGCGCGACGAGCAGGCGCTGCTTCAGGGCGAGATCGCCGCGCTGACCCCCACCAAGCAGAAACACGACGAGCTGCTGGCGACCCGCCGCACCCTGGAGGGCGTCACGGCGGTCGCCCAGACGCTGCGGGACGCCAAGACCTACTGGACCAACGACGTGGCGGCCTTTTCGGCGCAGCTCCCCAGTGGGGGCGGCGTGGCCGTGACCTCCATGAACGTCAAGCCGCTCGACGCGGGCGCGCTGACCAGCCTGCAACAGGGCGGCGTCTACGCCGGAAAGAACGTGGTGCGCGAGTTCGACCTCTCGGGCACCGCCCGCAGCCAGCAGTCGGTGGTGAATTTCCTGAACGCCTTCGAGAACAGCCCCAACTTCGCCGTGAACTTCCGCAGCCTGCAAGAGGAGGGCGAGACGGGCCGCTACACCTTCGCCGCCTCGGTCGGGCTGGTGGGCGCGGCCCCGGCCCCCGCTGCCGGGACCCCGGCCGGGACCCCAGCAGGGACCGCAGACGCCGCAGCGGCCCCCGCCCCCGCCACCCCCGCCGACGGAGGCAGCGATGTCCGTTAAGCTCGCGCCCCGGTCACTCTTTTTCGCGGTGCTGGCCGCCTGCGTGCTGGGGCTGCTGGGCTGGTACCTGCTGCGCTTCCAGGCCCGTCAGCAGGAGATCACCCAGATTCAGGGCGAGCTGGACACCACCCGCCTGACCGCTGCGGCCTACCGCGCCGCGCAGCGCGACCTGCCCGAGCTGGAGGCGACGGTCGCCCGGCTGGAGGTCGAACGCGACGCCTTCTTGCGCGCCCTGCCCGCCACCGCGCAATTCGGCACCGTGCTGGATGAGGTGCGGCGCAACGTCAGCGCGGCGGGGGCGGAACTGACCACCTTCACCGTGCAGAGCGGGGCGGGCGAGGGCCTGCCGGGCGGCGTGCGGCCCATCAACCTGAACCTGGGCGTGAGCGGCCAGTTTGCCCAGGTGTTCCGGGCGCTGCGGTCGCTGGAAACCATGAACCGCTTTGCCAATGTCGGCGGCGTGGGGCTGCAACTGCCCCAGGCCACGTCCTACAACCCCACGCTGGAGGGCACCCTGAACCTCACGGTCTATACCTTCGATCCGCAGGCGGCCCAGGGCGGCACCCCGGGGACGGGCGGCGCGGCCCCCGAGGCCCCCGCCGCTCCTCCCGCCGCGCCCGAGGGAGGCGTCCAGTGACCGGCGATTCCGCCGCCCGCCCGCCCAGCAAGGGCGCGGGCCTGAAGCTCTCGCGCGAGATGAAGCTGGCGCTGGCGACCCTGCTGCTGCTGGCCCTGCTGGGCGCCTGGTTCGTGTGGACCGGCAACCGCTCCGCAGACGACCTGGCCGGGGCCGCGACCCCGCAGAGCGACCCGGCCCAGACGGAAGGTGCCCAGTCGGGGGCAGCCCCGACGCCTGCCGCCGAGGCTTCTGCGACTCCCGAGGCCACGGCGGACAGCGCTGCCCCCGCCAGCGGCGCCCCCGTCGAGGTGGCCCCCAGCGGCCAGGGCGAGGTGCCGGTCATCCCCGCCTTCGGCACGCTGGACGGCCCGGACGCCGAAGGCCCGCAGCCTGAAGCTCTCCCCGCCCCCGGCGGCATCAATCCCGACACCGCCCTGGCGGCGCTGCCCGGCGTCAACCCCTTCCGGCCCCTGGCGCTGGAAGGCGAAGGTCAAACTCCGGACGGCCAGAGCGCCGCCGCGCCCGTCACGCCCCCCGCCGCGCCCGTGGCCCAGACCCCGGCCGTTTCCGCCGCGCCCGCTACGACCAGCAGCGACCGTGCCAGCACGTCCAGCGGCCCGCTGGCCCTCTCTCCCCTGCCGGGCACCGGGGTCTCCGGTGCCGCGGCGCCCGGGCCGGTGGCCGTCCCCTCGCCGCGCGTGACGGGCGGCGCCTTCCCCACCCCCACCCTGCCGGGCGCGAATGTTCCGGCCCCGGTCGCGGTGAGACCCAGCTCCCGCCCAGCGAGCGCGGCCAAGCCCAGCAGCGTCCGGGTGACCCGTCCGGCAGCGGTCCCGCCTGCCTCCCGGCCCACGGCCCCGGCCCCGGTCCGCGTCCTGCCCGCCCCCACCCCGGTGCGGCCCCCGGCGGCCCCCGCCGCGCTCCCGGCTCCGGCCCGGCCTCCGGTCGCGGGGGTCAGCGTGCCGCCCAGCCCCGATCTGAACGGCACGTTGGCGGCCGCCCCCGAGCAGCCGGGAACCGCCGCCAGCGCGGGCGGCGCGGCCCCCACGGCCCTGCCGACGCCCGGCACCCCTCAGCCCATCACCCAACTCGGCGCTGGTGGGGTGGAGAGCGGCGCGGCTGGCCCGCTGGCCACGCTGGTGCAGACCCGCGAGCTGGCCTTCGACGCCGTGGTGCTCGGCCCGGTGAACACCGCGATTCTGCGCTCCAAGGGCGGCTTCGTGGTCGTCGCCCAGGGCCAGACCCTCCCCGACTCGGACGTGGTCGTGCGTGAGATCAGCGCCGAGCGCGTCACGCTGGAACTCGGCCCCGAAACCCAGATCCTCGACCTCAACTCCCCGACCTCCACCCAAGGTGAGCCATGAAGAGATACGCCCTCCTGCTGACCGCCGCGCTCGGCATGGCCGCCGCGCAGACTTCCGTGCAGCCCTCCGCCCCCGTCCAGGGGACGGCCGCCCTTCCCGCGCGCACCGCCGACCCACAGCTCTCGGGCGCCGCCGTCACCTTTGACCTGCGGCGCGCAGGCAGCGACCTGACCTCCATGCTGCTGGCCCTCGCCAAAAGCGCCGGGTACGAGATTGTGCTGGAACCCGGCGTGGAGGCCATCTTGCAGGCGGGCAGCTCCGGCGCCGCAGCGGCCCCGGCAGGCGGCCAGCCGGGAGCCGGCGCCGCCCCCATGCTCGTGACCTACAGCGTGGTCAACAAGCCCTTCAACGAGGTGTGGCCGCTGGTCCTCGACCTCTATGGCCTGAGCTACGAGACGCTGCGTATCGGCGGGAGGCCCGTGCTGCGCGTCACCGCCCGGCCCGTGCAGAAGATCGTCCAGCTTCCGGCGAGCCTCAGCTCGGCGCTAGTGGAGCGGCAGCTCAAGCTCTCCTTCGGAAGCCTGAGGATGATCAGCAACAGCCAGAGCAACCAGAACGCCGCGCCGGGCACGGCCAGCACCTCCACGACCACCCGTGAGGAGACGCGCGAGGAGATCATTCTCGACTCTGCCACCCTGCGGATCATCGCGGAGCCTGCCTCCAACAGCGTCATCATCCGGGGGACCAATCAGGAGGTCGCGCAGGTCGAGCGGCTGCTCGCCGAGATCGTGGCCGTCCAGCCTGCGGGCGTCCGGGCCGCTCTCCAGACAGAGGTGCAGCGCATCTACACCGTCCGGGGAGCGCAGGCCGACGCCGTGGCGCTGCTGGGCGCGCAGTACCCGGGTCTCAGGGTCACGTCCGTGGGGCAGACCGGACAACTCGTGATCACCGGGCCGCAAAACCAGCTCGACGCCGCCCTGGCCCTGCTGGGACAGGTGGACCGCGCCCCCGCGACCCCCGCCCCGGCCGAGACCGCCGCCATCCAGCGCGTCTACGCCGTCAAGGGCCAGCAGGCCGACATTGTGACCCTCCTGGGCGCGCAGTTCTCTGGCCTCAAGGTCACGCCGGTCGGGCAGACCGGGCAACTGGTCCTAACGGGGCCGCCGACCCAGCTCGACACGGCCCTGGCCTTGCTGGGACAGGTGGACCGGGCGGCGCCCAACCCTGCCCAGACCGTGCAGCGCGTCTTCCAGCTGGTGAACGCCAGTGCCGAGGAGGTCAAGGCGACGCTGGAGGGCACGCTCGCCCGCGAGGTCACGCCCGAGAAGCCGCTGGCCAACGTGCCCGTCAACGCGACCGACGCGAACGGCAACGCGATCACCGTGACGGTGCCGACCACGAACACCAGTGCGGCGCAGGCGCCCCAGGAGGCCCCGGCGGCCGCCCCCGCCGCCGCGAACGCGGCGACGATCATCGCGGACAAGCGCACCAACACCCTGATCGTGCGCGGCACCGCCCCGCAGGTCGATCAGATTGCCGACCTGATTCCCCGGCTCGATCAGGTCGTGCCCCAGATCAACGTGCAGGTCCGGATTCAGGAGATCAACGAGACGGCGGCGCGCACGCTCGGCATGGACTGGAAGGTCAATTTCGGGGGCTTCAACGTGTCGCTGGGCGGCGGCGGGCTGGGCGCCACCTTCGACCCCACCCGCAGCCTGGTCGGCTTCAACGTGTTCCCCACCTTGCAGGCGCTGGAAACCCAGGGCTTTACCAAGCGCGTCTACGACGGCAACATCACCATGCAGAGCGGGCAGCGCTCGCTGGGCACCGGGACCAACTCGCAAAACGCCTCGGCGGGGGCGGCCGCCTCGATCAAGAGCGGCGGGCGGCTGGAGATCAACATCCCGTCGAGCGCGGGCAACATCGAAAAGCAGATCGACTACGGCCTGAACCTCGACTTCTTCGAGCCGCAGGTCGCGCCCGACGGCACGGTCACGCTGCGGGTGCGCGGGCAGGTCAACAACATCGCGGGCGCGCTGCCCACGACCGCCCTGCCCAACCTGCTGAACTTCACCAACAGTGAGGCCCAGAGCACCATCACCTTCAAGAGCGGCCAGACGGTCCTGATGAGCGGCCTGCTGGGCACCTCCGAGACCAAGTCGAACGACGGCGTGCCCTTCCTCAGAAGCCTGCCCATCATCGGCCCGGCCTTCAGCAAGCAGTCGACCAACCGCAGCCAGACACAACTGCTGGTCATCATCACCGGCAACGTCGTCAAGTAACGCGCCGCCGTTCGCCTCGCCTCTCACGCGCCCCCCACTCCGGGGGCGTGTTTGTTTGGGCAGGCCCCGCCAGGGCCGCCCGGTGCGGCGCTACAGTCGCCCCATGACCCCCACGCCGCTCCAGGCCGCCCGCCTCCTCCCCCGCCCCCGTCCGGCGGCCGCATGAGGTACCTCACCGCCGGGGAATCGCACGGGCCGCAGCTCACGGCGATCATCGAGGGGTTGCCGTCACAGCTGCCGCTGGGCAAGGGCGACATCGACCCCTGGCTGCGGCGGCGGCAGGGCGGCTACGGGCGTGGGCGCCGGATGGTGATCGAGACCGACGAGGCGCAGATTCTCAGCGGCGTGCGCGCGGGCCGCACGACGGGCGCTCCCGTCACGCTGGTGATCGAAAACCGCGACCACCGCAACTGGACCGAGATCATGTCCCCGGAGCCAGGGGGGGAGCCGCGCAAGAAGGCCCTGACCGACGCCCGCCCCGGCCACGCCGACCTGACCGGCGGCATCAAGTACCGCCACCGTGACCTGCGGGACGTGCTGGAGCGGGCCTCCGCGCGCGAGACGGCGGCGCGGGTGGCGGTCGGCTCGGTGGCGCTGCGGCTGCTCGCGGAACTGGGCGTGGAGGGCGCGAACTACGTTTCCAGCCTGGGCGGGGTCGAGACGCGCCAGCCCTTCGCCTGGGACGCGCTGGACGCCATCGAGGACAGCGACCTGCGGACCCCCGACGCGGACGCGGCCGAGCGGATGCGCGAGCGGATCGACCAGGCCAAGAAGGACGGGGACACCCTGGGCGGCATCCTGGAGGTGCGCTTCCGGGGCCTGCCGGTGGGCCTGGGCAGCTTCGCGCACTGGGACCGCAAGCTCGACGGGCGCATCGCGCAGGCGTGCCTCAGCGTGCAGGCGATGAAGGGCGTGGAGATCGGGCGGGCCTTCGAGAACGCCGCCCGGCCCGGCAGCGGGGTTCACGACGCGGTGTACTACCGGGAGGGCACGTATGCCCGCGACACCAACGCGGCGGGCGGCCTGGAAGCGGGCATGACCAACGGTGAGGAACTGATCGTGCGGGTCGCCATGAAGCCCATCGCCACGCTGATGAAGCCCCTCCCGACCGTCAATGTGGTCAGCCACGAGCCGTCGGACGCCGCCCGCGAGCGCAGCGACACGACCGCCGTGCCCGCCGCCGGGGTGATCTTGCAATGCGTGATCGGGTGGGTGCTGGCCGACGCGCTGCTGGAGAAGTTCGGGGGCGACACCCTGCCGGAACTTCAGGAGCGCTTGGAGGCGGCGCGGGCCTACGCGCGGGCCTACTGACCTGGCCCTTCCCCTCGCCCCCAGGATCGAGGCGGCGCTGGAGGCCGCCTTGCGATAGCCCGACGTGCCGGAGGGTGTGCCCGTCACGCTGCCCGGGGGGCTTTCCTCTAGACTGTCCCCCATGAACGGGTCCGGCCTGATCGAGCGTCCCGTCACCTGGGTGGCGCTGGCGGGCTTTATGGGCACCGGCAAGAGCCGCGTGGGCTGGGAACTCTCGCGGGCGCTGGCGCTGCATTTCGTGGACACCGACAAGCTGATCACCCGGGTCGTCGGCAAGACCATCCCGGAAGTCTTTGCGCAGGAGGGCGAGGGCTACTTCCGCGCCTGCGAGTCGGAGGTGGTCGAGCGGGTGACCCGGCTGGACCACGCGGTCGTGAGCCTGGGGGGCGGCACCTTCATCCACGAGGCCAACCGCCGCCGGTTGCTGGAACGTGGCCCCGTCGTGGTGCTGTGGGCCACCCCCGAGACCGTCTACCAGCGCACCCGCCACTCCGAGCGCCCGCTGCTCAAGACCCCCGATCCCCTCGCGCGGATCCGCACCCTGATGGATGAACGCGAGCCGCTCTACCGCCAGGGTACGATCCACGTCCACAGCGACGGCCGCCCCGCCGAGGAGATCGTGGCGGAGGTCGTCGAGCGCCTGTGGGCCTGGGCCGACGCGGACGCCGCCTGGGAGGGCGAGACGGACCCCGGGCGGGTGCCCGAACTGGCGGACCGTGCGTCGGATTGAGGTCGGCGGCCAGCGAGCCTACCCGGTGACGGTCGGCCCCGGCCTGCTCGCGGGGGTGCGGGTGCCCGAATCACAGGTCGCGCTGATCCACCCGGCGGACCTGCCCCCGGCGTTCGTGGCGGCGGCGCAGGCGGCCCTGTCTCCCCTGGTGACCGTCGAGGTGCCGGCCCGGGACGATTGCAAGACGCTGGCGGTGTATGCGGACGTGCTCTCGCGGCTGGCGGCGGCGAACCTCCCCCGGGACGGGGCGGTGGTCGGGCTGGGCGGCGGCGCGGCGACCGACCTCGCGGGCTTCGTGGCGGCAAGCCACCTGCGCGGGGTCGCCTTTTACACCCTGCCCACCACCTTGCTGGGCATGGTGGACGCGGCGGTGGGCGGCAAGACGGGCGTGAACCTGCCCGAGGGCAAGAATCTGGTCGGCGCCTTCTGGCCGCCGCGCGCCGTGTGGTGCGACACCGACACCCTGGGCACCCTGCCCCCCGAAGTCTTCCGCGAGGGCGCCGCCGAGGTGTACAAACACGGATTGATCGCGGACCCCAGCCTGCTGGCCCGCGTCCTCTCGCCCGACTTCCGGCCCGGTGGCCCCCATCTGGAACCCACCCTCGCGGACGCCGTCCGGGTCAAGGCGGACGTGGTGACCCGCGACCCGACCGAGCAGGGCGAGCGTGCCTTTCTCAACTTCGGCCACACGCTGGCGCACGCGCTGGAGGCCGCGACCCTTCACGCGGTCCCGCACGGCGAGGCGGTCGGGTACGGGATGCACTACGCGGCGCGGCTCAGCCGGGCGCTGGGCGGCGCGGACCTGACCGGGCACACCCTGGCCTTCTTGCGCTGGCAGCGGCCCCGGCCCCTTCCGGCCCTCGCGTTCGACGACGTGTGGCCCTACATGGCCCGCGACAAAAAGGCCGATTCGGAAGGCGTGCGCTTTGTGCTGCTGCATGACCTCGCGCGGCCCTACCTGAGCCGGGTGCCGGAGGACGTGCTGCGGCGGGAGTACGGCGGCTGGCAGGCCGACCTCTCGCCCCTTCTCATGGCCCCCTGAGCACCCACCCTGTTACGCTGCCCGCATGATTCTCGTCCTGAACGGCCCGAATCTGAACCGCCTCGGCCTGCGCGAACCCGGCGTGTACGGCTCGCAGACGCTCGAAGACCTGGAGCGGCTGTGTGAGGAATGGGGCGCGGAACTCGGCGTGCCCGTCACCTGCCGTCAGAACAATTACGAGGGGCAATTGCTGGAGTGGATTCAGGACGCGGAAGCCCACGGCTTCAGCGGCATCGTGCTCAATCCCGGTGCGCTGACCCACTATTCCTACGCCCTGCGCGACGCGATCGCCGGGCAGCCCCTCCCGGTGGTCGAGGTCCACATCTCCAACGTGGACGCCCGCGAGGAGTTCCGGCACCGGTCCGTGACAGCGGCGGTCTGCAAGGGGAAAATCAGCGGCCTGGGCTTGCTGGGCTACCGGCTGGCGCTGGAAGCCCTGACCGAGGGGACCGCGTGAGCTGGCAGCCCTACGCGGCGAGGCCGGACAGCACCGTGACGGGCACGCTCCTCCAGTGGGAGGGGGTGGCAGACGAACACCACGCCGCCCGCACCCTGCTTGCCTGGCTGCCGCCCTCGTACGCCGCTGAGCCAGGGCGCCGTTACCCGGCCGTCTACTTCCACGACGGCCAGAACGTCTTCGACGCGGCGACGGGCTTCAGCGGCGAGTGGGGCGCGGACGAGACGCTGACCCGGCTCGCGCAGGAGGGCCTGGAGGCCGTCGCGGTCGGCATCCCCAACGGCGGCGAGCGGAGATTCCACGAGTACAGCGCCGCCCCCACTCCCGAGTTGCCGGACCTGGGCGGGGGCGGCGCGGACGACTACGTCGCCTTTTTGTCGGAAACGGTCAAGCCGCTGGTGGACGGCAGCCTGCGGACCCTTCCCGGCCCGGACAGCACGGTCGTGATCGGCTCCAGCATGGGCGGCCTGGTGAGCCTGCACGCCCTGCTGACCCGCCCGGACGTGTTCGGGCACGCCGGGGTGATGAGTCCGGCCTTCTGGACGGCGCCCGTCGAAGCCTTTACCCGCGTGCAGACCAGCCCCACCCCCACGGGGCGAATCTGGCTCGACATCGGCGGGCGGGAAGGCCCCGGCGAGCCTGAGCGCCAGCGCGCCTACTGGCAAGACGCCCACGCCATGCGCGACCTGCTGCTGGACAAGGGGATGGGCGAGCGGTTGCGCTTCGTGGCCGACCCCCAGGGGACGCACCACGAATCGGCGTGGGCGGAGCGGTTGCCGGGGGCGCTCAGGTTTTTGCTGGGGGAGGAGTGAAATGGCGGGTGGAATGAGCAACAAACTCACCGGGCAAATCGGGGAGTTCCTGGTGTGTGCCGAGCTGGGGCGGCAACTGGACCTTGTTGCGACACCCTTTGCCGGAAACGTGCCCGCTTTCGACCTGCTGGTGGCGGATGAGCAGTGCCGTTCCATCCCGATTCAGGTCAAGGCAGCCAGGGGCCTTCAGTGGCTGTCTCCCGCGAACAACTGGATTAATCTGGAGGTCGTCGGTACCCGTCAGGTGGACAAGGGCGACCGACAAGTTGCCCACCCCAACCTGATCTACGTGAGGGCCGCAAAGTCCCCTGGTCCCGTCCACGCAATCCCGACTCCTTTGACGCACGCCTGAACGCTTCTCAAATGAAGCACTTCGAGAACAACTGGGACCTTGTTCAGCGCCAGCTTGAGGCGCAGTCCCCGCCCCAAGTGCCCTTGCCCCTCCCCCCTGCCCTCTGATACCTTGACCTTTAGTGTTTCGCGCTTGGTAGGGCCGGAACGACCGGGAGGCACCCGGAGGCGCACGCCTGAAGCTTTCCCCCGAGCGGGGCGGGGCGCACTCGCAGCCAAATCCCACATTGACGGAGTTCTACGGTGAAAACCTTTGTTCCCAAAAACGACGAGCAGAACTGGATCGTGGTGGACGCGGCGAACGTGCCGCTCGGCCGCCTGGCGACCCTGATCGCCAGCCGCATTCGTGGCAAGCACCGCCCCGACTTTACGCCCAACATCATCCAGGGCGACTTCGTGGTCGTGCTCAACGCCGCGCAGGTCGCGCTGACCGGCGGCAAGCTCGACGGCAAGGTGTACACCCGCTACACCGGCTACCAGGGCGGCCTCAAGACCGAAACCGCCCGCGAGGCGCTGAAAAAGCACCCCGAGCGCGTGATCGAGCACGCCGTGTTCGGCATGCTGCCCAAGGGCCGCCAGGGCCGCGCGATGCACAGCCGCCTGAAGGTCTACGCGGGCGAGACGCACCCCCACGCAGCCCAGAAGCCCCAGAAGCTCGAGGTCCGGTAATCATGGCGATTCAGCAAGTTGAGCAGTTCTACGGCACCGGCCGCCGCAAGGCCGCCATCGCGCGCGTGTTCCTGCGCCCCGGCGAGGGCAAGATCATCGTGAACGGCAAGGAGTTCCAGACCTACTTCCGGGGCCTGCTGCGCGCCGTCCACGCCCTTCAGGCGTTCCGCGAGACCGGCACTGCCGGGCGCTACGACGCCGTCATCACCGTGACCGGCGGCGGCCCCAGCGGCCAGGCCGACGCGATCAAGCTGGGCATCGCCCGCGCGCTGCTGAAGGTCAACCCCGACTTCCGCGCCCAGATGAAGCCCAAGGGCCTGCTGACCCGCGACCCCCGCGAGGTCGAGCGCAAGAAGTACGGCCTGAAAAAGGCCCGCCGCGCGCCCCAGTTCAGCAAGCGCTGAGCAGCGCTCCCCGCAAAGCCCCCTCCCAGCGCGGAAGGGGGCTTTTTGCGCTGTCTGCCGGGGCGCAGGTCAGCGCCCGCGCTCCAGCGCCTGTTCCAGCGCCGTCTTCTCCACCTGCAAGGTCGCCCCGTCGGCGCCGATCACCCGCACGGTCGCCCCGGCGGGGAGGTCGGGGCCAGTCGCGCGCCAGTCGCTGTCACCCACCCGCACGCGGCCCACGCCGTTCTCGATGGCGCTGGTCACGGTGACGGTGCGGCCCACGAAGCGCGAGGCCCCCTGGTTGAGATCCCCGCCCTCCTCACCGCCGACCGGCAGCCGGGCGACGTAGTGGCGACCGATCAGCACGGCGGCCAGGCTCAGGCCCGCGAACAGCAGCAGCTGCACCGCCACCGGCAGCGGCACCACGAACACGACCAGCCCCAGGCTGAAGGCGGCCAGCGCCAGCCACACGAAGAAGATGCCGGGCGCGGCCACCTCCAGAATCAGCAGGACGGCGCCCAGCACCCACCAGTGCCACGGCTGCACGGACTCGAAGCTGGGGAGCATAGCCGCCTACCCCCGGCGCGTGCCGACCGGAACGGCCGACGAGGACATGGAGGGGGCCGCCGTGCGCGCGCTGCCGCTGCCAAACGCCTCGCGCGCCACCTCCGCGATGCCCTGGAGGCTGCCCAGCATGGCGGTCGCCTCCAGCGGCAGGATCAAGGTCTTCTGGTTGGGGGCGCTGGCGATTTCCTTGAGGGCGTCCACGTAGCGCTGCGCGACGAAGTAGTTGATCGCCTGCACATTGCCCGCCGCGATGGCCTCGCTGACCATGCGGGTGGCCTCGGCCTCGGCCTGGGCGCTGCGCTCTCTGGCTTCGGCCTCCAGAAAGGCGGCCTGGCGGCGGCCCTCGGCGTTGAGGATCTCGGCCTGCTTCTCGCCGTCGGCCTTGAGGATCGCGGCCTGCCGGAAGCCCTCGGCGTCGAGGATATTGGCGCGCTTCTCGCGCTCGGCCTTCATCTGGCGGGCCATCGAGGCGACCAGGTCGGCGGGCGGCCGGATGTCCTTGACCTCGATGCGGGTGGCCTTGATGCCCCAGGGTGCGGTCGCCTCGTCCACCACCAGCAGCAGCCGGGCATTGATCTGGTCGCGGTTCGAGAGCAGCTCGTCGAGGTCCATGCCGCCCATCACGGTGCGGATGTTGGTCATGGTGAGGTTGAGGGTCGCCACCTCCAGGTTGCGGACCTCGTAGCTGGCCTTGGCCGCGTCGAGCACCTGGTAGAAGACCACCGCGTCCACCGTCACCAGCGCGTTGTCCTTGGTGATGACCTCCTGCGAGGGCACGTCGAGGACCTGCTCCATCATGTTCATCTTGCGCCCGATGCGGTCGATGTAGGGAATGATCAGGTTGAGGCCCGGCTTGAGGGTGCGCTGGAACTTGCCGAACCTCTCCTGGGTCCATTCGTAGCCCTGCGGCACGCTTTTGACCCCGGCGAGCAACGTGACGACCACCAGCAGCAGCAAAACGACGACGAAGATCGTGAATCCCATGTTGCCTCCTGTACTGCCGGGTACGCCGCGCTCAGGGGGAAGGTTCCCGCCGCCGCCGCGCGGACCCGTCCAGCGGCAGGAGTTGTTCAGCAGCTTGAGCACGCGCCGCACAGGTGCTCGGGTGCCCGTGCAAGCCAGCACTGGCTGGACCGGCCGCGAGGGGAGCGCCCAGCACCGGGAGGGCCGCCCAGCTCCCAGTCGTGGGCGGAGAAAAGCACGGCCCGCCCTGCGGCCTCGCCTCTCCCCCACCGCTGCACTCGCCCTGCCCGCTACACTCGTGGGCGATGCTCCTCCCGCCGCGCCCCCCGCCGCTGATCGAACTCAGGGACGTGACGGTGCGCGCGGGGGGCCAGACCCTGCTGGGCGGCGTCTGGCTGCGGCTGCGGCCCGGCGAGGCGCTGCGGCTGCTGGGACCCAACGGCGGCGGCAAGACCAGCCTGCTGCGGCTGCTGGCGGGCGAGCTGGCCCCGGTCTCCGGCGAGCGGATCTACGGTCTGGGCGGCGGGGTGCAGCGTTCGGCGGTGCGGGCGCGGCGCACCCTCTCGGTGGTGGGGCCGGACGCCGAGGCCTTTTACCTCACGCGCGACTGGCTCCAGACCGCGCGGGACGTGCTGCTGGCCGGATACGAGGGGGACACCCTGAGGCGCTGGGAGCCGGGGCCAGAGGCGCTGGCGCGGCTGGAGACGGTCGCGGCCTTGACCGGCGTGGGGGCGCTGCTGGCGCGGGATTTCCGCACGCTCAGCCACGGGCAGCGCCGCCGGGTGATCCTGGCGCGGGCGCTGATGCCCGCTCCCGAAGCGCTGCTGCTGGACGAATTCACCGACGGCCTGAGCGCCGGAGCGCGGGCCGAGCTGGGCGGCGTGCTCGCGCGGGTCCACGCCTCGGGCACCGCCGTGGTCCTCGCCACCCACCGCCCGGAGGAGGTGCCGGGGCTGCCCTGGCGCACCCTGCGGGTGGTGGGCGGGCAGCTGGAGCAGGAGAGACCCACCGGAAGAGCGCCAGCGCCCCGCCCGCAGGTCGTGTTGCCCCGGCCCCCGGGGTCCGGCGACCTGATCCGGCTGCGCGAGGTGGAGGTCTACCGCAATGGGCGGCGCGCCCTGGGGCCGCTCTCGTGGACCTGGGAGGCCGGGCAGCACTGGCTGGTGACGGGCGAGAACGGCAGCGGCAAAAGCACCCTGACCCGCCTGATCGCCGGAGAGCTGCACCCCGCGCTGGGGGGCCACATCGAGCGGCCCCTGCTCGCCCGCGACCGGCTGACCGAGCGGCGGCGCAGCGCCGGGCTGGTGGGCGCCGAGGTGGGCATCCGCCAGCGCCGGGACTGGACCGGCCGCGAGCTGCTGGCAAGCGCCTGGAGCGGCGCGGAAGGCTTCGCGCCGGAGCTGACCCCCGAGCAGGCGGCGGCGCTGGAGGTCCTCGCCACGCGGCTGGACCTGACCGGGCTGCTGGACCGCCGTGCCCCGACGCTCTCGCAGGGGCAACTGCGCCGCCTGCTGCTGGCCCGGGCCGTGCTGCACGCGCCCCGCCTGCTGCTGCTGGACGAGGGGCTGGATTTCCTCGACCCCGCCGCCCGCACCCGCTTCCTGGCGCTGCTGCCGGAACTGGCGCGGGCCGGGACGCACCTCTTGGTGGTGGCGCACCGGGCAGAAGACGCGCCGCCGGGCCTGACGCACCGGCTGGAACTCAGGGGCGGGCAGATCAGCCGCGTGGAGCCGCTGTAGCCTGCAACTGGTCGGCCAGCCTGTGCAGGTACTCACCCAGGGCGTCGGGGCCCGCGACCTGCTCGTGGGCGTGGGGGGCGAGCAGCGGCAGGTGGCCGAGCTGCACCGCGTGCCCGGCGAGTTCCAGCATCGCCACATCGTTGTCGCTGTCGCCAAAGGCGACCGTGCGCTCCAGCGGCACGCCCAGCGCGTCCGCGATCAGGGTCAGGGCCGCGCCCTTGTGCGCGCCGGTCGGGGTGACGGTCAAGAACTGCTCGTAGGGGGGCTGCGCGCCGGTCAGGACCAGCTGAGGGTGCAGGTCGCGCAGCCGCGCGGCGAAGTCGGCCACGCCGGGATGGTAAAAGCCCACCTTGAGCACCCCGTCGGCGGGGGCCTCCGCGAGTGGCCGGACCTGGCGCGCGCGCATCCACCCTTCCGGCTGGGTGCCGGGCGGCAGGTCCACGTACAGGGCGTCCGGGGTGAACACGACCACCCGGGCGTCTTCCAGCTCGTGGGCCAGCACCGCCTCCAGCTCGTGGGCCGAAAAGCGGGCCTCGGCGTGGACCTGCCCGCCGATCTCGATGCGCCCGCCGTTGTTGGTGGCGACCGCGTCGGGCTGCGCGGCCTCCCACACCGGGCCGGGGGCCGCGTCCCGCCCGGTGATGATCGCCAGCCGCGCCCCCAGCCCCCGCAGGCGGGCCAGGGCCTGCACGGTGGCCGGGGGCACCTCGCGGCCTTGCTCGGGAATCAGGGTGCCGTCGAGATCGAAGGCGAGCAGCAGCGGCAGGTCGGCGGGCGAGCGGGTCACGCGAGCCAGCCTAGCAGCCCAGGCGGCCCGCCGCAGGCCAGCCACGGCAAACCGCCCACCCCGGCAAGGGGGCAGGCGGCGTGCGGCGCAGCGGAAAGGCTTTACTCGCCCAGCGTCTCGGCGGGCGTGTCCTGCACAGGGGCGTCTTGCACGGCGGCGGTCTGGGCCTGGGCGTCCGCCCGGGCCTGCCCGGCGCGCGCGGCGTCTTTCATCACGCGGCTGCGGTCGTTCTTGATGCGGGCGGCCTTGCCGCGCAGCTCGCGCAGGTAATACAGCTTGGCGCGGCGGACCTTGCCGCGCTCCAGCACGCTGACCTTGGCAAGCAGCGGGCTGCTGAAGGGAAAGACGCGCTCCACGCCCTCGCCGAAGGAGATCTTGCGGACCGTGAAGCTCTTGCGGCTGCCCGAGCCGTTGATGGCGATGACCACGCCCTCAAAGGCCTGGTTGCGGGTGCGGTTGCCTTCCACGACCTTGGTCTCCACGCGGACGGTGTCGCCCGGCTGGAAGTCGGGGTGGTCCTGCTTGATGTGGCCCTGCTCGACCGAGCGCAGGATGGCGCCACGGTTCACCTTGATGTTCTGCATGACTGTCTCTCCTTTGCCAGCGGACCGCCCCACCTTCCCGGCCTTTGCCGGGCAGAGACGTTCTTGGCCCTGCTGTACGCGCCCACGCCTAGAGCGCGGGGCAGACCTTGGGAGTATACGCGGCCGCAGCGGGCGCGCTCAAGGGGGCCGGGGCGGGGAACCGGACGTTCGGGGCACGGCCCGCCCCGGACCAGGGGCCGCAGGCAGCCCTGGAAGAGCTGCCCGCGCGTCCAGACCTCAAGGCCAGGCGACACTTTTCTCACGTTCCTCTGGGCGCAGCATGGAACGCGTGAAGGATGCCGAGAAGAGGGACGCCCTGCTGGCCGCCGCGCAGCGGGCCGTGGGCGAGCACCGCCGCCGGGTGCGGGAGGCGCGCGCGCGCGAGCATGTGGGGGCGGCAGGCTGGGCACAGAGCAGCACGCTGGAAAGCATCATCCGGGCGGGCCGCGAGGGGCTGGCCGCGACCGACACCCTGCGCGAGGTCGTGCGGCTGACGACCGAGCAGTTGCGGACCCTGCCGCTGGCCGCCGCCCCCGGGGAGCGCGAGGCCCACGCGCACGCCCTGGCCGAGATCGTCCACAGCGGTGAGACGCAGCTCACGGCGGCCGAGGCGCTGGACGCCCTGGTCTGCCGCGCGCTGGACGACGTGGCGCAGACGCCCGTGGGGGAAGTCAGCGTCACGGCCCTGCGCCGCATTCACGAGCGGGTGCAGGCCCAGGTCGGGGCGCTGAACACCATCGTGGCCTCGGCGCGGGCGCAGGCCAGCACGCTGGAGGAGGTCGCGCGGCTGGAGCGCGTCAGCGCCGAGCACCAGGGGCGGGTCAACGCCATCCGGCAGTTCAGCGCCACCGAGGAGGTGCAGGCGCTGGCCGAGGCCGGGGAGCAGCTTGTGGAGCGCATCGCGGACCTCGACGAGGCTTCCGGCGAGCAGCTCGGCGCCCTGACCCGCATCGGGGAAGCGGTCACCGAGCAGGTCAGCGAGACGGCGGCCTCCCCTGCCCAGCAGGCCGAGGCGCTGCAAGACCTCGCCCAGACCGCGCAGCGCCGGGCCGAGGAACTGCGCGAGGGCTAGGCCCCCCCCGGCCCCGGCCCCGCCGCCTCCAGACGGACCAGCGCAAGCACGAGGATTGACCAGCCGCGCGCGTCAATCTGTCCCGCAATGTCGTCCTCCGGCACGGTGGGGCCGGGCGGGAGCGGCGTACAATCCGGGGCGTGAGAGACGCACCTTTTCGCGTGCTGGACCTGGGAGCCGTGCCCTACCGCGAGGCGTGGACCCGGCAAAAGGAGCACCACGCGCAGGTCGCGGCGGGGGGCCAGCCCACGCTGCTGCTGGCCCAGCACCCGCCCGTGCTGACGCTGGGGCGCAAGGCGCGCGAGGGCCAGAACATCGTCGTGACGCGCGAGTACCTCGCCGCCCAGGACATCGAGGTACTGGAAGTCGAGCGCGGCGGCGACGTGACCTACCACGGCCCCGGCCAGCTGGTCGCCTACGCGATCTTTCCGGTCGGGCGGCGGGTGCAGGATTTCTTGCGGCTGCTGGAGGCGGCGACCATCCGGGCGCTGGGGGACCTCGGCCTCCCGGACGCCCGGCCCAATCCCGGTTACGCGGGCGTGTACGTGGACCCGAGAACGGTCAACGGCCGCGAGTACGAACAGAAGATCGCGTCGTTCGGGGTGGCGGTGCAAAAGCACGTCGCGCTGCATGGCCTGGCCCTGAACGTCACCACCCATCTCCAGCATTTCGACCTGATCGTGCCGTGCGGCCTCTCGGGCACCCAGATGACCAGCGTCGAGCGCGAATACGCTCTGCGGGGCCTGAACCGGACTGCGGGCGTCGGGGAGGCCCAGGACGCCCTCACCCGCGCCTTTCACACCACCTTTGAAGCCTACGACTGGACGCTGCCGCAACTCGCCGCAGCGGGGAGTTAAGCCATGACCCAGCCTGAATCCAACCCCCAAGAAGCGCGCTTTGTCAAGAACGGCATCTACCGCAAGGATTCGGTGCCGGTGCGCGACAAGAAGCCCGAGTGGCTCAAGGTCACCATCCCGACCGGGCAGGTGTTCGGCGAGGTCCGCAAGATCGTCAAGGAACACCGCCTGCACACCGTCTGCGAGGAAGCGATGTGCCCCAACATCGGGGAGTGCTGGAGCCGGGGCACGGCGACGTTCATGCTGATGGGCCACATCTGCACCCGTGCCTGCCGCTTTTGCGCGGTGGACACCGGCAACCCCATGGGCAAGCTCGACCTGGGCGAACCCGCGCAGGTGGCCGACTCGGTGCGGCTGATGGGCCTGAAATACGTCGTGCTGACCTCGGTGGACCGCGACGACCTACCCGACGGCGGCGCCTACCACTTCGCCAAGACGGTGACGGCGATCAAGAAGGTCAATCCCGAAACGCGCGTCGAGGCGCTGACACCCGACTTCGGCGGCAACGCGGCCTGCGTGGACCTGGTGCTGGAAAGCGGCGTGGACACCTACGCGCAGAACCTCGAAACGGTGCGGCGCCTGACCCACCCGGTGCGTGACATCCGCGCGAGCTACGACCGCACGCTCTCGGTGCTGGCCCACGCCAAGCGGGCACGCCCCGACGTGATCACCAAGACCTCGATCATGCTGGGCCTGGGCGAGACGCGGGAGGAACTGCGGGAAGCGATGGCCGACTGCCGCGCCGCCGGGGTGGACGTGCTGACCTTTGGCCAGTACCTGCGCCCCACCATGCACCACCTGCCCGTCGAGCGCTACGTCTCTCCGGCCGAGTTCGGGGACATCCGCGAGGAGGCGATGGGCCTGGGGTTCCTGGAGGTCGTGTCGGGGCCCCTCGTCCGCTCCTCGTACAAGGCCGAGCAGATCGTGATGGACAAGCCCGGCAGCCTGCCCGAGCACCTCGCGCACCTGGAAGAGGGCGCGCAGCTCAGCCTGATCTGAGACCCCCAACAGGCGAGCGCAGCCCCGGTCCACAGCGGGCCGGGGTTGTTCGCCGCCTGGTGCGGGCAGGTGCGGCCCAGGGGGTCGGGCGGGGAATCAGGCAGGGAAAAACCCCCGCCCGCAGGCAGGGGTCTTCCCGTGAAGCCGGGGGGCTTTCAGTCGGTGATGAAGGTGTGCTCGCTGTCTTCGAGCTTGCGCCCGTTGCCCTGATCCCAGGTCATCGAGGAGCGGAAGAGGTCGTCGCCCTTCTGGCTCGCCACGACCTGGAATTCCAGCCACAGGCGGTCTCCGGGGTCCATGCGGTCGACGTGGAAGCGGAAGCTGCGCTGGTCGTCGGCGGGAAGGGCCGTCACCGCCGAGCCGGAAACCGTGAAGCTCCAGGTGGACGGATCGCGCAGATCGAGCACGCGGGTCGTGGTGGCGCCGTCGCTGTTGCGGAAGCGCACCAGGATCGAGCGGCTGCTGATGAAGTTCGCCATCCTGGGCAGGGCCGCGTCGATAAAGACGTTGGTCGCCGCGCTCTCGCCCTCGTTCTCGTAGTACAGGTCGTAGACGTACTGCGAGCCGACCGGGTAGGCGTCGGTGCCGCGGTCCTGGTTGAACTCGCTAAAGGCGATGCTGTTGTCCCACAGGTCGCGGCCCCAGGCGGGCTTGCCGACGATGTCCACGTAGGCGCAGTCTTCCAGGAAGTTGCGGCCCCGGTCGAGCGTGTAGCGCTGCAAGGGATCGAGGTTCGGGACCTCACCGAACGGCCCCTCGTATTGCAGGTACTCGGGCGTCTCGAGGCGGGCGACCTGGTTGAGGTTCCAGCCGAACAGCCGCACGCAGTTCTCGTTCTCGTCGCCCACGACCTCGCCGCGCAGGGTCATGCGGATGGTGCGCGAGGCGCCCACCGGCAGCGTTCCGAGGTTCAGGCCCACCCGGCGGTCGCCCGCGTTGGCCTGGTCGAAGCGTTCGAGCGCCAGGATGTTGCCCTGCTCGTCGCGGGCGACCGGGCCGCTGAAGGCCGGGCCGTAGGTGTCCTCGATGCGGGCGTTGAAGAGGAAGCCCTCCTGGCCGTACTCGTTCGGGAAGCGGCTCTTGAGCTGCCCGTAGGCGGTGCGGATGCGCGGGTCGACTTCCAGCACCGTCGAGCGGTCGATGTTCAAGACGCCGATCTCGAACTCGGCCTGCTGGTTGGTCACGACCTCGGGGTCCAGCGCGTCCTTGTCGATCAGGGCGACCGGGCGCACCACGTGGATGTACTTGTAGGCGTCGACCTCGGCGGCGTTGCTGGCGGTGACCTTGGCGCGGTTCTTGATGTCGTAGGGGTCCTCGTACTCGGCGTCGAGGTTGGCGCTCGTCTCGGGCGGCGTGATGCCGTAGGCGCCCTGGAGGGCCGAGACCGGGTCGCTGTCTCCGTCGCGGTCGTTGTCGTTCCAGGCGTAGCCGGGCTTCTGGCGCGCGTACACGTCAATGGCGATTCTCAGTTCGGCCCCGGCAGCCAGGTCACCGATCTCGTTGAAATCGATGGTGTGGGTGTTCAGGTCGTAGTCCGAAGCGATGGTGCCTGCGCTCGCGCCGCCCGCGTCCACCAGGCGGGCGCTGCCCAGCACGTAGCCCAGCTCGGCAGGCAGCTCGTCGCGGACCGTGACGTTGCGCGCGACCGTGCCCGAGGTGTTGCGCACCCGGATCTGGTAGGTGTAGGTCTTGCCGACCGTGAAGTTGTCCTCGGTGGTCGCCGTGCGGTTGGCGTTGTCGAGCCTCGGGGGCAGGTTCACGTCGGTGGGCGCCAGGGGGTTTTGCGCGGGCGTGGTGCGGGCAAAGCCGGTCCAGGTGATGATGTTGGGGCCGGTCTTCTCGATCTCCAGGGCCGCGCCGCTGAAGGTCTTGCCAAAGGTGTAGCTCTTGAGCAAGAAGTCGTAGGGCACGCCGCCGAACACGACCCGGTAGTAGTAGTCGGCGCGCACGTTGGCCGTCAGGGGCAGTTCCTGGGCGGTCAGGTCGAGCGCCGGGCGCAGGTAGACGTTCTGGGCGCCCGAGGCGTCCACGCTGCCGGAGCCGCTGATCGCGCTGGCGTTGGTGGTCAGGAAGAGGCGCTGGAGGTCGCCTTCCTGTCCGGCCACGGGTTCGAGGGTGTAGCGCACGAAGCCGGGGAACTGCTCGCCGCCCACCGGGAAGGGTCCCGACTGCGGCTGCTTGGTGTAGGCGACCGTGCCGAAGGTGTGCAGGCGCTGGGCCGCGTTGAACCAGTTGTTCTCGAACGAGCCGACGTTCTTCCCGAGGCGCTGACCGGTGGGAATGGTCGCGCTGGCGCCGAAGCTGGTGTCGCCCCGGTAATACAGGTGGCTCATGTTCGTGAAGAACATCTTGAACTCGGCGAGCGCGGCGCTGGTGGGCGCGTCGGAAGCGTCGCTGGCGCTCACCACCAGTTTCACCGGGGTGCCGTAGGCGGGCGCGCTGGTCGCGTAGACCGTGAAACGCACCACGCCCTGCGCGTCGGAGAAGGCGGTGGCGTTCAGGGCCTGCGCGCTCAGCGCCGGCGCGGGCGCCGCACCCATCTGGACGTGCCCCGCGATGATGCTCACCGACGGGCTGTCCGCCGTGACGCTCACCCGGGCGCCGGGCACCGGCGCGCCCGCCGCGTCACGCACGACCATCTGCACCAGGACGGCTTCCTCGGTCTGCGAGGCGTACAGCATCACGTCCTTGTTGGCGTTGGCTTCCTGAAGCCCCGGCAGGGCCGCCCCGCCCGCGTCGGTGACCGGGGTGTCGCCGTTAAAGGCGATGCTGGCGACCTGCTGCTGGGCGACCTGGGCCGTGCGGTATTCCAGCGAGACCGAGGCGTCCTTGTTGGCGGCGCAGTCGAGGCTCACGCTCTGGGGCGTGTTGGGGGCCTCGTAGCCCTGCATCTGGTGGCCGACCACCGTGTAGCGGCCTGCCGCAAAGGTGGCCGAGAGCTTTTGCCCCGCCACCGCCGTGCCGGAAAAGACCGTGTCTCCCGCCTCGTTCTTCACGCTGATGGGCGCCACGACCATCCCGTTGATCGGGGCGACATTCAGCAGATTGACCGTCAGGGTGGCGCAGCCGGGGGCGGGAGGCGTGACCGGCGGCGTCACGGGCGGGGTGACGGGCGGCGTCACCGGGGGCGTCACGGGCGGCGTCACCGGCGGCTGAACGATGGGGGGCTGCACGGCAGGCGGCTGCGCCGTTTGCGGCGCCGTGCTGCCGCACGCGGAGAGAATCAGGGCACCGGTCAAGGCCAAACCGAGATACTTGAATCCCTGCATGGTGGCTCTCCCTTTCGGCTGCGCGTACCGCCAAGCGGCGCACGCCACCGCCGCGAAGGCCCGGGCCTGGGCCGCCGCGTCCTGCATGAGTGAAAGTCGCACGAAACGTCCCTGAGAACGGGTCTTACGTCTGTTCCTCATCCCGCGTTCAGGGTGCTTGAAGGATCGACCGCACGGCTATCCGGAAGTGGACTTCATGGTCACCCCCTGCGCATATGTCGGTTTTCTAACAAAACTGTAGTTCCTGAAGAATGCCTCATGGTGAGAAAACTTAATCCTTTCAAAATCCAGCGATCAATACGGACTTTTCAAGGAAGCGCCTCATGACTTTCAATGTGTAAAATAAAGTACCTGAGAGATCTGAGTATCGCCTCAACATCTAAAATGATGTATACAGTGGGCGCCATACGAAAATTAAGACCAAAGTGAGTAAGGTCGGGTCGTGTCGACCTCCATAGAAACGCAAGAAATGTTCCAATTCGGCGTGTCGGCTATGCCCTAAACCTATGCCAGAAGCGGCAACTCACTCAAGATTCATAGTTTCTCAGGCGGTTTTGGGCAGATTGTGGGTATTCGCCTGAGCGCAGGAAGTCAGGCAAAGGCACAAAAAAAGTCCCCCTGGCAGGGGGAAAGTGGTGCGGATGCCCAGACTTGAACTGGGGACCTCACGCTTATCAGGCGTGCGCTCTAACCAGCTGAGCTACACCCGCGCACCGGGAGGAGAAAGAAGCGACCAGTCCTTGCGGACGAGCGGGTGACAATCTAGCAGGGCGGCCCGGAGGTGTCAACGCCCCGGCGGGCGGCGGGCGCTGGGGGAAGCGGCGCCCCCAGCGGCAGGGGGGCAGATGTCAGGTTCCAGTGAGGCGGAGCGTGTTTTCCTGCCCGGGTATGCGAGATCCGTTCCTGCCGCTCTCAGACGCCCTGCCCCTGACCAGACCCTGGTCCGGGCGGCGGCTGGGGGGCGGGGTGGACCGGCAGCGGGGCACCTACCAGAGCGTGCTGCCCCTCGCACTGGTGGGCAGCCTGCTGACGCTCACGCTGAGCTGGCCCGCGCCTCCCGCCGCGCTGGGCCTGGGCCTGGGCGTGTCGGGGCTGCTGGCGGCGGCCCTGGTGCTCTCGGCGACGCCGCGCTGCCCGCTGTGGGTGCTGGACGCGCTGCTGCTGGCAGGCGGCTGGGCCTTTTTGCTGGGGCAACTGGCGCTGACCCTGTTCCGGCCGGACGCGGCGGCGGACGTGACGGCCCTGGGGGGCCTGCTGCCCTGGTTTCTGGTGCTGCTGCTGGCACCCGGCTGGCTGCTGGGGCAGACCCAGGGCCGGGTGGTCAGCCTGGGCGCGCTGGGCCTGACGCTGGGCCTGACCGTCGCCGCCCTGACCGGGCCGCTTTCCAGCTGGGGTCCGGCGGGGGGGGCGGTACTGGGCTGGCTGGCCCAGCTGCTGCTGGCAAGCGCCGCCGCCATGCTGGGCCAGGAGACGGCCGCCTGGCGCTCCCGCGATCTGGCGCGGCAGGGCGCCTGGGCGGGCCTGGCCGAAGAGGAGCGGGACGCCCTGACGGGTTTGCCGCACCGCCGGGCACTGACGCGGCTGCTCACGGCCCACCTGAGGCGCCAGGGGCCGGGGCTGGCGGTTATGGCGCTGCGTATCGACGGCCTGGAACGCATCGAGGAGGAACGTGGGGTGGCGTTTGCCGAGGCCCTGCGCGCCCACCTCGCGCGGACGCTGAGCGCGGCGGTGCGTCACGGCGACGTGGTGGGCTGCCTGGAGCGCGGCAGCTTCGCGGTGCTGATGCGTGTGCCGGACGCCCGCACGGCCCGCATCAGCGGCGAGCGGCTGCGGCTGCGGGTCGCCTCGCGCCCGCTGGGCGGCGTGCTGACCACCGTGAGCGTCGGCGTGGCGCTGTGGCGCGGCCACAGCGCGGGCCGCGCCCTGCTGGCCGACGCCGAGGAAGCGCTGGAACGCGCCCACACGGCCGGGGGCAACTGTGTGGCGCTGGCCCTGGCCGCGCCGCCGACCTCCCCGGCCACGGCCGCCGCCTGACTCCCCATTCTGCTTCTCCGCTCTCCCCTCCCCGCCCGCCTTCCCCGCTCAGTCCCCGGGCACGACCTGCACCCCGCGCCAGAAGGCGACCCGGCCCGCCACCTGGCGCGCGGCGTCTTTGGGTTCGGGGTAGTACCACGCGGCGTCGGGGTTTTGCTGGCCGCCGACCTCCAGCGTGAAATACGACGCCGTGCCCTTCCAGGGGCAGACCGTGTGGGTGCTCGACGGGCGCAGGTACTCGTCTCGCACGCTGGCGCGCGGAAAGTAGTGGTTGCCCTCCACGACCACCGTGTCCTGCGACTCGGCGATCACCTCGCCCTGCCAGATCGCTTGCATGGTTCAGGTTAAGCCTTCCCCCACCCAGCAGACCGTCAGCAGATTGACAGCCAGCGGGAGCGCAGCGTCCAATAGGTTCACCTATGAAACGCTTCCAGAAGGTGGGGCGCCTCAGTGCCCTGGCGGCCCTCACGTTGTCGCTGTCGGCCTGCGGCGTCTTTCAAGCCCCCGGCCGGGCGCCCGGACCCGGCACCGACGTCCGCGACTGGCGTGACGAGGTCATCTACTTCGCCATGACCGACCGCTTTGCCAACGGTGACCCCAGCAACGACAACGGCGCGGCGCGCGGGGCGGGCGACCACGCCGACCGCTCCAATCCGCTGGGCTGGCACGGCGGCGACTTCGCGGGCCTGAAGGCCAAGATCGAGGAAGGCTACTTCAAGAAGATGGGCTTCACGGCGCTGTGGATCAGTCCGGTGGTCCTCCAGGTTCCGGCCATCGTGGCGCAGGACAAGGTCAACAAGGGCCAGCTGTTTGCCGGGTACCACGGCTACTGGGCCGAGGACTTCTTCCAGACCGATCCCCACTTCGGCACGCTGGCGGAATACAAGGCGCTGGTGAACGTGGCGCACAAAAACGGCCTCAAGATCATCCAGGACATCGTGGTGAACCACGCGGGCTACGGCGCGACCCTCACGAAGACCAATCCCGAGTGGTTCCACACCGAGGCCGAGTGCCAGGCCAGCCCCAACCCGGTCGTGGACTGCCCGCTGGCGGGCCTCCCCGACTTCAAGCAGGAAGTGCCCGAGGTCACCCAGTACCTCAACCGGTTCGTGAACCACTGGCGCAGCGAGACTGGCATCGACGGCCTGCGGATCGACACCATGAAACACGTGCCGGACAGCTACTGGCGGCAGTTTTTCGCGGCGGGCGGCGCGGGCGATCCCCGCAAGATCTGGTCGGTGGGCGAGGTCTTTGACGGCAACCCGGCCTACCTCGCGCGCTTCATGGACGAGCTGGGATCGCCCAGCGTGTTCGACTTCGCGCTGTATTTCGCCCTCAAGGACCAGGTGAGCAGCGCAGGCGGCGACCTGGGGCGCGTGGCGGACGTGTTCGCGCAAGACGGCGCCTACCGCGACCCCACCCGCCTGACCACCTTCGTGGACAACCACGACGTGCGGCGCTTTGTCAGCGAGGTCACCGAGCGCGGCGGCAGCGCCGAGCAGGCCCGCGAGCGCCTGGACCTCGCGCTGAGCCTGATCTACACCTCGCGCGGCACGCCCAGCGTGTACCAGGGCAGCGAGATCGCGCAGCCGGGCCTGGGCGATCCCTATGACTACGAACTGGGCAAGGGCAACCGCGAGGACATGAACTTCGCCGCGCTGGCGCAGAGCACGCTGGACGAGCGGCTGGCGGCCCTGGCCGCTGCCCGCGCGAAATACCGGGTGCTGACGCGCGGGGCGCAGCAGGAGCTGTGGCGGCCGAATGGAGGCGCCCCGATCCTCGCCTACCGCCGGGTGGCGACCGACAACCGGGGCGGGCAGCCGGTGGTCGTGGTGATCAACAACGGGGACGCGCCCGTGGACCTCGCCACGCTGACGGGCGGCGGCATTCCGCTGCTGGGCACCTTCGCTAACACGCCGATCCAGGAAATCACGGGGAGGGTCACCAACCTCGGCCTCAGCGACGGCAAGCTCGTGGGCATGGTCCCCGCCCGCACGGCTCTTGCCATCACGGCCCAAGCGGGCAGCGCGGCGGGCACGGTCAACCCCCGCCTGCCGGAGGTGAGCGGGCTGACCGCGCGGGCCGGGGACGGCGCCGCCGAGCTGCGCTGGACGGCCAGCACGGACGCGGCCGTGACCGGCTACCGCATCTACGCGCGCACCGCGGGCGGTCAGGAACGGCTGCTGAACTTCGCGCCGCTGCCCAAAACCCAGACCACCTTCCTGGCGCGCGGCCTGCCCAACGACGCCGAGACGACCTTCCGGGTGGTCACGGTGGACGCGCAGGGCGCCGAGAGCCGGGGCGCCAGCGTGAAGGCCACGCCCAGCGCGAGGAACACGGTCAAGGTGAGCTTCACGGTGGACGCCCGCAGCCAGGGCAACGGCCCCATCGAGCTGCGGCGCTTCGACACGGGTTCGCAGGTCGAGTACCCCATGACCCAGGCTTCTCGCGGCCTCTGGAAGACGGACATCGAGCTGCCCCTCTTCCGCGAGATCAAGTTCAAGTTCGGCAACGACGGCCCCGGGGCGAAGAACAGCGGCTACGAGGGACCGGGTCAGGGCGACCGCTCCTACGTGGTGGGCAGCGGGGACGGCAGCTACAGCGGCACCTACGACTTCATCGACAAGCCGGTGCCGGGCGCGACGGTCGAAGGCCGGGTCACCGGAGCCGGGACCCCGCTGGGCGGCGCGCTGGTCGAGGCGACGACCGCCGACCCCGCGCTGAACTACGCCCTGACCTTTGCGGACGGGACCTACACCCTCTTTGCCCCGGCGGGGGCGCACACCCTGAAGGCGTCGGCGGAGGGCTACGCTCCCGGTACCCGGCAGGCCACCGCCCCGGCGACGGGCGTGGACTTCGACCTCACGCGCGCCGCCTCCGGGGGCACGGTGGTCGGGAAGTACCGCGTGGACGGCGATCTGGGCGACTGGACCGCCCCCAAGGTGAGCGTTCAGAGTCCCGCCGAGGGCGTCTTCGGGGCCGACAACAACTGGCTGACCCTGCGGGCCGACAGCGACGCGCAGTATCTGTACCTCGCCTACACCTACCGGGTGTCGGGCAACAAGGCGGTCGTGTACCTCGACTTCAAAGACGGCGGCGCCGCGCAGGCCGACCGCTTCGAGGCGTGGCGGCAGGCGGCGACCTTCAGCGGCGGCATGGGCGGCGTGGACGCTTTCATTCCCCGCTACGAGAACCAGAACGCCGAGCTGCGGCTGGTGCAGAGCGACACCGCCACGCCTGCCGTGGACGCGGGCCGCTACACCGTCGCCACGGCGGGCACCCTCCCGGCCCAGACCGTCGAGCTGGCGGTTCCCTGGTCGGCGCTGGGCCTGAGCGGCGCCCCGGCAGGCGGCGTCAACGTGGTGGGCGGCATTTTCGGCGGCGACGGCTACGGCGCGGGCGACATCATCCCCGACGCGGGCAGCACCCCGCCCGGCGCCAACACCATCGGCAGCGACGCCGAGCAGCGCCGCGCGACCTTCACCCAGCCCCTGAACGTGAAGTAACCGCTAGACTCGGCCCTGCGCGGGAGGCCTCCACTCCGGGGCCTCCCGCTTTGCCCTGCCCGCGCCCTGACGCCGAGCTGACAAAGTCGCGGAGAATCGAGAGGATTGTCATGGTGCTGTCAAAATTCATGCCCAAGAACCCCCAATTCAGCGCGAAATTTGCTGAAGCCGCCCGCAACGCGCACGTCACCGCCCAGGCGCTGGTGGACCTGCTGGAGAACTACACCGACGTGGAGGTCAAGGTGCAGCGCGTCCGCGACCTGGAGCATGAGGGCGACCGCATCACCCGCGAGATCACCAACATGCTGGCCGAGTCCTTTATCGTGCCGTTTGACCGCGAGGACATCATCGCGCTGAACAACGAACTCGACGACCTGGTGGACGACATGGAGGACGCCGCGCGCAAGCTCAGCCTCTACGGGGTCGAAAAGCCCCTGCCGCAGATGGCGCGGCTGGCCCGGGTGGTCGAGCAGCAGTGCGCGCTGCTGGCGCAGGGGATGCCCCTGATCGAGAGCAAGGACCGTATCCGCGACCTTGCCGCGCTGGCGCAGCAGATTCGCCAGCTCGAAGACGAGGGTGACCTGATCAGCGACGAGGTGCAGCGCCAGCTGTACGACGGCGTCCACGACGTTCCCGGCATGATCCGGGCGATGCGCGGCGGCGAGATCGTGGACCTGATCGAGGACGCCTCCGACCAGGCGCAGCGCGTCGCCAAGACCGTCGAGAGCATCCTGCTCAAAAACGCCTGAGCCGGGAGACTCCTCACGACGCATGGATACGCTGCTTATCGGTTTTCTGGTCATCATTGCGCTGGCCCTCGCCTTTGACTTCATCAACGGCTTTCACGACACCGCCAACGCCATCGCCACCTCGGTCGCCACCAAGGTCCTCACGCCCGCCCAGGCCATCGCCATGGCCGCCATCCTCAACGTGGTGGGGGCACTCTCGGGCACGGCGGTCGCCAAGACCATCGCCACCGACATCGTGCCGCAGGATTTCGCCACCCTGGAGCTGACGGGGGCAGCGCTCCTGAGCGCGATCCTCTGGAACCTCTTCACCTGGTGGAAAGGGCTGCCCAGCAGTTCCAGCCACGCGCTGATCTTCAGTCTGGTGGGGGCGGGCGTCGCGTCGGGCGGCTGGGGCATCATCATTCCCCGGGGGGTGCAAAAAACGCTGACGGGGTTGGTCAGCAGCCCGGCGCTGGGCTTCCTCGTGCCCATCGTCTTCATGGCGCTGCTGTCATGGCTGGTGCTCAGGTGGATGCGCCCGCGCACGGTCACCCGCACCTTCCGCTGGCTCCAGATCGTCTCGGCGGCCTTTATGGCCTTTTCGCACGGCAGCAACGACGCGCAAAAGGCGATGGGCATCATGACGTTCGCCCTGAGCGCCTACCTGGGCACCCAGATCGGGGAAGTGCCGCTGTGGATCATCCTCTCGGCGGCCCTGGCGATGGGCCTGGGCACCAGCGTGGGCGGCTGGCGCATCATCAAGACGATGGGCTTCAAGGTGGTGGACCTCAAGCCTGTGGACGGCTTCGTGGCCGAGGCCAGCGCCGCCGCCGTCATCACCGCCGCGACCCACCTGGGGATTCCGGTGAGCACCACCCACACCATCTCCAGCTCGATCATGGGCGTGGGCACGACCAAGGGCTTTCGCAAGGTCAAGTGGCAGGTCGCCGGGCGCATCGCCCAGGCCTGGGTCTTCACCATCCCGGTGTGCATCGCGCTGGGCTGGGCGATTCACAAACTGATCCTGCTGACGGGCGTGTAGCGCGCGGCACGCCGCTGGTGGAGCGCCGAAGCAGGTGGGCGACGGGAGTTCCGGTCGCCCACCTTCTCCTTTTCTGTTCTCCTGCCTACGTCAGGCCCAGCCGCCGCGCCTCGTACCACAGGTGCTCGCGGGCGTGGGGGTGGGCGGCCTGCTCGATCAAGGCCGCCGCCTGCGCCTTCTCGTCGTGGCCGAGAATCTCCGCGACGCCCTGCTCGGTGACCACGGCGGTGGGCTGAAAGGACGTGGTGGGTTCCTGCAAGGTGGGGACGATGGTGGAGACCTGCGCCTTGGGGTGCCAGGAGCGCAGCGCCATCAGGGCCTGGCCGCCGGGCGAGTGCAGCGCCCCCACGATGAAGTCGGTCTGTCCGCCGAAGCCCGAGTGGATGCGCGCCCCGATGCGGCTGGCGTTGGCCTGGGCGAACAGGTCCACCTGGAGCGCGGTGTTCACGCTGGTCATCTGCGGTTGCTGGGCGATCTGGGCGGGGTCGTTGGTGACCTCGGTGCGGCGCATGACCACCCGCTCGTTGCCGTCCAGCCAGCGGTACAGCTCTGGCGACCCGAAGGCGAAGGAACTGACCACCGGGCGATCCGGGTCCAGCGCCCCCGCCGCATCCAGGTGCAGCAGGCCGTCACTGAACATCTCCGACCAGACGCCCAGACGGCGGCGGCGGCTCAGGCCCGGCAGGGTGGCGTCGGGCACCTCCCCGATGCCGAGTTGCAGGGTCGCGCCGTCCCGCACCCGCGCCGCCACGAGGTCACCGATGCGCGCCGCCGCCCCGGCCGCCCCCGGCGTCTGCCCCGCCCGCGCGGGGGGCGAGGCGAGCGCCTCGTCCACCTCCAGCAGGCCGTCGAAAAGCGCCAGCGGATACTCCCCGTCCCCGAAGGTGTAGGGCATCTGGGGGTTGAGCTGCGCGAGGATCAGCCCGCCGCGTGCCTGGCACGCCTCGATGGCCGCCGGGAGGATGTAGACCTCGGTGCCCAGCGACACCCGCCCGCCCCGGGGGGCAGACACGTGCAGCAGCAGCACGTCGGGCGGCCGGGTGGTGGAAAACAGCAGCGGCACCTGCGAGAGCCGCGCGGGGGTGTAACTCAGCCGGGCGCTGCCGCGCATCCCCGGTCCCACGAAGGAGGTCTCGTAGCTCACGCCGTCCCGGCGCGGCAGGCCCTGCGGGGCGTTCAGGGCGCTGAGGCGGTAGCCGGGCAGGGTGCGGTCGAGCAGTTCCAGCAGCCGCCAGGGCACCGCGTGGTTGCCGCTGACGACCACGCGGGCGTCCGGGGGCAGGCGCCGGTCTTCCAGCAGGGCCTGAAGCGGCGCGGCGGACATGGTGTTCATGGTTTCATTCTGCGCCGGGGTGTGCAGACCGGGGCAGGCGCCGTCCCGCCTCGCGGATCGCGGGGCGCCGGGAGGGTCAGCCGGTCAGAAGGTGCCCGCCGAGGAGGGTGGCCCCGCGGCGGCCACTCCGGGGCGGCTGGCCCACAGCTCGACCAGGCCGCGCAGGGTCAGGGTCTCGTCGTAGTGGTCGATCTCGCGGCACAGGCCCTCGACGGTGCGGGCAAAGCCCCCGGTGGCGACCGCCACGGCGTCTCCGGGCAGCTCGGCGCGGATGCGGCGCAGCAGCCCGTCCACCATCTCGGCGTACCCGAAGACCAGCCCGGATTGCAGGGCGTGGGTGGTGTTCTTGCCGATGGCGCTGGCCGGCGCCTGGAGGGTGATGCGCGGCAGCTTGGCGGCGCGGGCAAAGAGGGCGTCGGCGCTGACCTGCGCGCCCGTCGCCAGCACCCCGCCCAGAAAGCGCCGCCCGCGCCCGATCACGTCGAAGTTGGTGGAGGTGCCGAAATCCACCACGACCCCGTACTCGTGGGCGCCCAGGTACCGCTCCACCCCGAAGAGGTTGGCGAGGCGGTCGGCCCCCACGCTGCCCGGCTGGTCGAGGTCCACCGTCACGTCGGGCAGGGCCTCGGCGCTGACCTCCAGGGCCTCGACCCGGAAATGCCGCCGCAGGGCCAGCGCGTAGTTCTGCCCGACGGGAGGCGCCACGCTGCTCAGCACGGCGGCGCGCGGCACCCCGGCGCCCGCCAGCGCGAACAGGCCATGCAGTTGCAGGGCGAGGTCGTCGGGCAACATCTCGCGGTTGGTCCGCACCCGCCAGGAATGGGTGAGGCTCAGGTCGGCGTCCGCGAGGCCCAGCACCGTGCTGGTGTTGCCGATGTCCACGGCAAGCAGGGGAAAGGAGACGGCCACGGGGGAGATTCTAAGCCCAGCCCGGCCCCCGGACCGCCCTCAGGCCCGGCTGAACTCGGCCGCCTGCCGCAGGGCCGCCGCCGCCGCGTCCACCTCGGCGGGGGTGGTCGCCGCCCCGAAGCTGAAGCGCAGCGAGGCGCGGGCCTCGGCCTCCGAGAGGCCCAGGGCGGTCAGCACGTGGCTGGGCTGCATCGTCCCGGCGGCGCAGGCGCTGCCCGCGCTGGCGCAGACGCCCAGCAGGTCGAGGTTCATCAGCAGGGCTTCGCCGTCCGCACCGGGAACCGTCACCGAGGCGACCTTGGGGCTGCCCCCGGGCGGATGGTTGACCCGCAGACCCGGAATGCAGGCCACCCCCTCCAGAAAGCGGTCACGCAGGGCGGCCAGGTGCGCGTGGGTCGCCTCCCGCGCCGCCTGGGCGTGGGTGAGGGCCACCCCCGCCGCGTAGACGCCCGCCGTGTTCTGGGTGCCGGGGCGCACGCCGCCCTCCTGCCCGCCCCCCAGGGTGACCGGGGGCAGCGCCGCGCCGCGCCGCAGGTACAAGAAGCCCACCCCGCGCGGCCCGCCCCACTTGTGCGCGCTGAAGGTGGCAAAACGGACCCCCCAGCCGGTGAGGTCGAGTGCCAAGACGCCGGGCGCCTGCACCGCGTCGGTGTGGTACGGCACCCCCCGCGCGGCGGCGACCGCCGCCAGCGCAGGCGTGTCCTGCACGGTGCCGGTCTCGTTGTTGGCGTGGTGGATGGACACCAGCGCGGTGTCGGCCCGCAAGACCTCCGCGAGCTGGTCCGGGGCGTAGCGGCCCTCCCGGTCGGGCGGCAGGAAGGTCACGTCCCAGCCCTGGGCCGCCAGCCAGCGCGCGGGCGCCAGCACGGCGGAATGCTCGGTGAGCGTGGTGACGAGGTGGCCGGGCCGCCCGTGGGCCTCCCGCCAGGCCTGGGCCACCCCCAGCAGCACGTGGTTGTCTCCCTCGGTGCCGCCCGCATTGGCGATCAGGGTCCGGGGGTCCACCCCCAGCGCGGCGGCAACCTGGGCGCGGCCTTCTTCCAGCCGCTCACGGGCGGCCTGCCCCGCCGCGTGAACGGAAGCCGGATTGCCGGGCAAGGCGGCGGCCCGCGCGTAGGCGGTCAGCGCCTCGGGCGTCATGGGATGGGTGGCGGCGTAGTCGAGGTAGATCATGGGAAGTGCGAACACGGCACAGGCCAGGGCCGTGGGAGACCCAGGCTACCAGCCAAGGGGACGTCGAAAGGTCACCTCGTGCCGTGAGGGAGGCGGGGAAGCCGAACCGCTTCCCGAGCAGCCTCTACGGCGTGACGGTGGCATACTCCTGGCCGTCACGGCGGATGATGAACACGGCGTCGCCGCGCACCTGCTCGTCACCCTCGGCCAGCGCACCCGCGAACTGGCTGCTGTCGGTGGCCCCGTACAGCTCGCGCTCGCCGTCGGCGTCGCGCACCGAGATGGTGTAGTTGCCCGCTGGCAGGTCGGCGGGAAACTCGTAGCGGAAATTCACGGTGCGCGGGGGGGCCTCCGGGGGAGCCGCCGCGTCGTCGGCGGGGGGAGCCGCAGGCAACTGCTCGGGCGCGGCGGGGGCCTCGGGCAGGCTCTCGGGCGGGGGCGCAGGCGTCGTGGACCCGGCGGCGGGCGTCTCCGGGGTCAGCGTCTCTGGCGTCGGCGTCTGGGCCGGGGGCGTGACCGCAGGCGCGCCGCCGTCCCCTTCGCTGGGAACGCCCAGTTCTGGCTCGGGGGTCTCGGGCACCGGGGGCGGGGGCAGCGGCAGGCTCTCGGTGGGCTGGCTGGGCGCGCTGGCGCGGGCGGTGGCGACCGTCAGCACGACCGGGCTGCCGACCGGAACCCGCACGTAGTTGGCCGGCGTCTGGTCCAGCACGGTGTTCTCGGGGGCGTCACTGGGCTGCTGAATGACGCGGGTCACGACCAGACCGGCAACGCGGACCTGCTGGAGAGCGGCCGCGTAAGGCAGGCCCGTCAGGTTGCCCAGCCAGGTCTCCTTGCCGCGTACGCCGGTCGAGACCATCAGCTGCACCGACTGGCCGCGCTCCAGGGTGGCCCCCGCCTCGGGCACCTGCGCGATCACGCGGCCCTGGGGCGTCTTGGTGAGGGTACCGTCGGCGCGGATGACCTTGCCCAGCGCGAGCGCCCCGTCCCGCAGCGCGGTGCGGGCCTGGTCCACCGTGAGTTCCTCCAGCCGGGGCACCGGCACCGAGGGCGGGTTATTGACGGTCAGCGTGACCAGTCGGCCCACCGGGAGGTTGGTCCCGGCGGCGGGGTCCTGGCGAATCACGGCGCCGATAGGGACGCCCTGCGCGTCCCCCAGCGCGTACTCGACCCGGAAGCCCGCCCGGGTGAGGCTGCGGGCCGCGTCCTGGCCGGGTTTCCCGGTTACGGCGGCCACCTCGCGCACGGGGGGGTTGAGGTAGACCCGCGCGGCCTGGGTCCCCAGGTACACGGCGCCGCCCAGCAGCAGCAGGCCCGGCACGAAGCTCAGCCACGCGCCCGGCTCGCGCCGGCGCTGGCGGCGCACCCGGCCGCCGCTCAGCGCGGCCAGCGCCTGGGCGTTGAGGCGGGCGACCTCCTCGGGGGTGCGTTCTGGCGGCGCGGGGCGCAGGTAGGCCACCCGCACGTCGCGGCCCTCGACGACCACGTCGGCGTCGGGCAGGGCGTAGCCGTGCTCGGCCAGCGCGGCGGCCAAGGCGCTCACCGCCTGCACCGTCTCCTCGTGCTTGACCGGCTGGGCGGCGACCTCGGACAGGGGCGTGCCCGTCACCGGCTGCCACACCGCGTAGTAGGCGCCGGGGCGCGCCACCACGTCGGTCAGGCCCGCCGGGGCCACGGCGCGCAGGGCCGCGCGGTAGGCGTGAAAGCCCTGCCGCGCGGCGGGCGAGGTCACGTCGAACCACGCGACCTGCCGGGTCACGCCCTCGCCCGCCCGGACCTCGCTGAGGGTCACGTGCCCCTCGCGCGACACCTCCCGCACGATCTCGTATTTTCCGTCGATCACCGCCGCCTGCCCCGTCATGCGCCGCCAGCATAGCGCGGCGGGGACCCCCAGGGGCCACGGCCTCCCCTGGCGCCCCGGTCCGGCCCCGCCACTCAGAGGCCCAGCAGCCGCGCCGCCCAGTACGCCGCGAAACCGCCCAGAATCCCCAGCGCGAGGTGGCGGGTGCGCCACATCAGCCCCGCGCCGACCAGGCAGGCGACCAGCCGCCGGGGCCACTCGGGGCTGCCCAGGATGTCGGGCACGATCAGGGCCGCGAACACGCTGACCGGCACGAAGCGCAGGAAAGCCAGCCAGAAGGGCGGCAGCCGCAGCCGCCCCAGGCTGAGGCCCAGCAGCCGCACCGGGTAGGTCGCCAGCCACATCAGCCCTATGACGGCCAGAACGCTCACGGCTGCACCTCTGACGGCTGAGCCTCCGGCACTTGGCCCTCGGCTCCCGCCCCTGAACCCCGGGTGACCAGCCAGGCCCCCAACAGCGCCCCGCCCACCCCGGCGAGCAGCACCACCAGGCCGCCGGGCAGCGCGCGCGCGAGGCCCCAGGCCCCCAGGCCCGACGCGAGGGCGACCAGCACGGCTTTGCGGTCTCTCAGCAGCGGCACCAGCAGCCCCAGGAAGGCCAGCGGGAAAATCACGCCCACCCCCAGCGCGGCGGGGTCGGGGAGCACGGCGCCGGCCAGCGCGCCCGCCAGCGTGGCGGCGTTCCACACGGCGTACAGGCTGAGTTCGGCCCCCAGCAGAAAGGCAAAACTCAGGCCCCCCGGCTCGCGCGGGCCGTGGACCACCGCCACCCCATACGCCTCGTCGGTCAGGAACTGTGCGGCCAGGGTGCGCTGCGGCCGGCTCAGCGGCACCTGCCGCGCCAGGCTCAGGCCGTACAGGACGTGCCGGGCGTTGAGCAAGAAGGTGGTGGCGACGATCCCCCACGCCGAGGCCCCGCCCGCGAACAGCCCGGCGGCGGCGAACTGCGAGGCGCCCGCGAACACGGTCAGGCTCATCAGTTGCGTCTCCCACAGGCCCAGACCCGCCGCCCGCGCGGTGACCGCGTAGGCCACCGCAAAAGGAATCAGGCCCAACCACAGCGGCGTCAGGGCACGGAAGCCGCGCCAGAACGGGGGCCAGAAAGCACCAGCGGAAGCACTCACGCCCCGCACGATAGCGGGGGGACCGGGGTACGCTCGCTCCATGCTTTCTTCCCTGCCCTGGCCCGCACCCGAGGACTTCGTGCATGGCGAAGCCCTGCCCCCGCCCGCTGCCTGGGACCGCCCCGGCCTGGTGATGGTCTTTAACCTGGAATGCGCGGGGTGCGTGTCGCGCGGCCTTCCCTTTCTGAAGCGGCTGCACGCCGAACACGGCGAGCGGGTGCGGCTGCTGGCGCTGCACACCAGCCGGGGCCACCGCCCCCTGGCGCGGGAGGATGTGGAGCCGACGCTGGTGAAGTTCGCCCGCGACTTCGCCCGGCTGCCTTTCCCGGTCGCGCTCGACGTGTCCGGGGACCTCGCCCGCGCCTGGGAGACGGAGGGCACGCCCCACTGGCTGGCCTTTGCGCCCGGCGGTAAGCTCCTGCGCAGCGTGTACGGCAGCCAGGACAACGCCCAGACCCGCCTCGCGTACCTGCTGGAAGAACAGGTCGGAGGCGGGCCGGGGGAGGAGGGTTAGTTGGCGTCGGAGGCGAGCTGGGCGGGGGTGAAGATGCCCGCTTTGAGGTTATTCAGGGGGACGTTGGTAACCCGGACGAGGAGGGCCGGAATGCGCCCACCGCTGGGGTAGGGGGAGAGCTGGTCCACGCTGGAGACGAAGCGGAGCTTGCCCCGGCCGCTGCGAAGCCCGACCGAGCCGTCCGGCTGCACTTCGGCCGTATCTGTCTCATAGTCGTTTCCGGCGCTCCGACGGGTCACCATCAGCACCACTTCGCCCGCAGGCAGGCCCGTCTGAACGCGGTGGAGGGAGCCTCCGGTCAGGTTGTAGCTCACCGACAGGTCTGGAGGCGTGTTTGACGGTAGGGGTGGCAGCAGTCGCCCGACCAGCGCAATTACCACCTCTCCGTAAAAGTCCCGTCCCACCGTCTGCGATTCACCGCTGCCGAAGCGCAACTGCACCCCCCCTAGCCGCATCAGAGGAGCCGCGTAGCCGCTGAGGGTCAGGGCAGCGGGACCGCCGGCCGCGACATTCACCAGCGCGCTAGCAGGGATATACCCTTGGCCGTTCGTGGTGAACAAGGCGTTCAAGCGCCCGCCGCCACCCCCCGGCAGCCGAAAGTCGAGCGACCGTCCATCCACAATGTTCGCCTGCGCGCCCTGCGTGTTCAGGGCGTCGCGCACCGCAGCGAGGCTCAGGAAGGCGCCCCGGTAGGAGAGCGAATCATTGGACGTGTAGCACGTGACGTTCCCTTGCCGACTCACGACAGTGACATCCTGGGGAACCGTACCGCGTACACAACTGGGCTTGGCGGGCCGCTGCGTCAGCACGGGCAGGGTGATGACCTCTCCCCCACCCCCCGCTCCTGCATACAGCGCGGCGCTAAGAGCCAGGGCGGCGGCCGCCGCCGACAGCATCAATTTGGGCATCAGATACACCTGGGTCATTCCGGCGCTCACGCGGCTCGGCGGGCCGAGTTCGCCCAGCGCCTGGGAGAGGGCTTCGGCGGGGCCTGCGCCCAGCGCGCACAGCTGGTCTACCCGCGTCAGCACGTGGTCTTCGAGTTCGTCCCACAGTTCCTGACCGCGGGCGCGGGGTAGGCCCCAGGTCGCGCGGCGCAGGTAGGCGGCCAGCGGCGCGGGGGTGGGCTGGGCCACCACACCGCGGGTCATGTCCCGCCTCCGGCCAGCCGGGTCACGGCGCCGGAAAAGGCGCGAAATTCCTCGCGCTTCTCGCGCAGCGTCTCGCGGCCCCGGTCGGTCAGGGCGTAGTACTTGCGCGGCTTGCCGTTGCGCCCCACCTCGCCGGGTTCGGCGCGCAGCAGCCCGGCCTGCTCCAGCCGGTGCAGCGCCGGATACAGGCTGCCTTCCTTGAAGTCGAAGTAGCCCTCCGTCCGCTCGCGCGCCTGCTGGATGATGGCGAAGCCGTAGAGGGGCCGCGTCTCCAGCAGCGAGAGCAGAATCAGGTCGAGGTTGCCGCGCAGCAGGTCGGGGTTCATGGGGGCCTCCGGTGACAGGGTGGGCCGTGAGCCGCGCGGCGTCCCGTGCGGTCGCTGGCCCGGCAAACGAGCCTGGCAAAGCTTTGCCTGACTACATAGTTTGCCTGGGTAGAGAGTTTGTCAAGCCCAGTCTGTCTGGGTATTCGGAGGCTGCGCCCGGGTTCTGGGGCAAGGAAGCCGCGGCGAACGCCCCCCACCGTCTGCCATGCTGGCCCATGCGGCCCTGGATGGTCACAACCCCGCCGGTCGAGCGGTCACAGGAAGTGCTCAACGCTTTGCACGCCGTGCTGGAGACGAAAGACCCGGCGCGGTGGCGGGCGGGCGCGCCGCGCTGGCTCCTGCTGGACGGGCTGGCGGGAAAAGGCCACCTGCTGCACGGCTCGTCGCGGGGCGATCTGAGCGCGTTCGCCCCGCGCACGCCCCACGACCTCAGCCCGGATGAGTTCAGCAAACGCACGGGCGTCTTTGCGGCTTCGGACGGCCTGTGGGCGATGATGTACGCCCTGCGCGACCGCTCCCGCGCGGCGCGGATGCTGAATATGGCGCTCCAGGTGCAGCAGCCGGGCGGGGAGTGGTCCTCCATGCGCTATTTCCTGTCGCTGGCGCCGCGTGACCCGGCGGTCACGGACGGGCGCTCGCTGCTCTCGCCCGGCTTCGTCTACGTGCTGCCGCGCGCAGGCTTCGAGCAGATGCCGCCTTACGACTGGCCGGGTCTGGGCACGGTGCGCGAGCCGCACTGGGTCAGTCCGGACGGGGTACGGCCCTTGCTGTGCGTGCCGGTCACGCCTGCCGACTTTCCGCTGCCGGTCAGGCGACATGACGCGGCGCGGGTGGATGCGCTGTGCGCGGCAGACCCCTGGGGCTTTCCGTGGCTGAGCGAGAATGGGGCGTGACCACCCACCCACACCTGCACACGCTGCTCTCGCTGACCGCCGCCGACGCGCTGGGAGCGGCAACCGAGTTCAAGACGCCGGAGGCGATCCGTGCCCAGTACGGCGCAGAGTTCCGCGACTACCAGCCGGGCAGCGTGTTCGGCTTTGCTCCTGGCGAGGGCACCGACGACAGCCAGATGACGGTGGCGACCCTGCTGGGCTACGCGCGGGGTGGGGGGCTGGAGGGTGTCCTCGCCGCGCTGCGCGAGTGGCTGGGGGCCGGGCCGCCCGACGTGGGCAGCCTGACCCGCGCGGCGCTGTCCCACGGCAGGCTGGACGGGGGCGCGCGGGCCTGGACGCAGAGCGGCCACCAGAGCGCCGGGAATGGCGGCCTGATGCGGGTGGCCGCCGTATGGATCGCGGGCTTCCGGGAGGGGGACCTGGCGCGCGAGTCGGCCACGGTCACGGCCCTGACGCACACGGACCCGCGCTGCGTGGCCGCCAGCGTCTTTCTGACCGCCTTTCTGGAGGCGCTGGCGGGCGGCCTGCCCTACCGCCCCGCCGCCGAGGCCGCCCTGGGGGTGATGGACGGCCTCGACAGCCGCGCGGTGCTGGTCGAGGCCGGGCTGCTGGGGCTGGACACCCGCGCCGCGCACGACGCCTTCCGTGCCGGGGACCGCGCGGCCCACACCCAGGTGCGCGCCCGCGTCCGCGCCGCACTGGACGGCCACGTCACCTCGCAAAGCGGCTTTGTGCTCGACACGCTGGAGGCGGCGGTCGCCCACGCGCGGGCCGAGACCTGGCAGGCGGGCGTGGAGCGGGCCGTGCTGGGCGGCGACGACAGCGACACGGTGGCCTGCGTGGTGGGCGCCGTCGTGGGGGCGCGCGGGCTGGCGCTTCCGGCGCACCTGCTCCCGCCCCTGCGCCTGGGCCACAGCTGGCCGGGCTGGGAGCGCGGTTGGCGCTGCGTGGAACGTTTTCCGGCGCTGGTCGAGGGGGCGCGTGCGCGGGCCTGAGCTGGGGGTGCCGGAGCTGACCGCGCCGCAGTTCCTCGAAGTGATCCGGCGCAACCCGGTCAACGCGGCGATTCTGGACCGGCTCCCCGCGCTGGGGGCGCCGCAGGCCCACCTCGTCGCGGGGGCGCTGTTTCAGACGGTCTGGAACGTGCGCAGCGGGCGGCCCCCGGGAGAGGGCATCCGCGACTACGACCTGTTCTACTGGGACGCCGACCCCAGCTACGAGGCCGAGGACGCCGTGATTCGCCGCGCCGCCCTGCTCTTCGGGGACCTGGACGTCCGCATCGAAGTCCGCAACCAGGCCCGCGTTCACCTGTGGTTTCCCCAGAAACACGGGGTCACGCGCCCGCCGATCCGCAGCGCCCGCGAGGGCATCCGGCAGTTTCTGGTCGAATGCACCTGCGTCGGGGTGGACGCACGGGGCGAGCTGTACGCCCCCTGCGGGCTGGCCGACCTGGCCGCCGGAATCCTGCGGCCCAACGGGCACAACCATACGCCGGGCCTCTACGCCGCCAAGGTCGCGGACTACCGCGCCCGCTGGCCCTGGCTGCGGGAGGGCAGGGGCAGCCCGCAGGAGGAACCGTCACGCCCTCCGGCACCCTGAGTCGCCCCGGCTGTCCGGGCACCGCCCGGGGAAACGCGCGCCTGCTCTAAGCTGTCCCCAAAGGAGCGTTCCCATGACCCTGGACACCCCCCACCCCGGCAAGACCGCCAGCGACTCCGCCGAGCGGACCTACGCGACCGTCAATCCCTACACCGGCGAGACCCTGCGCGAGTTTCCTGCCCTGGATTCGGCGGAGGTGATTCCCACCGTCGAGCGCGCCCATCAGGCTTACCTCGCGTGGCGCGAGCGGCCGGTGGCCGAGCGGGCGGCGGTCGTGCGCCGGGCGGGGGAGCTGATGCTCGAGCGCACCGACGAGCTGGCCGCGCTGATCACCCTGGAGATGGGCAAGCTGCGGCGCGAGGCGCGCGGCGAGGTGGCCCTGGCCGCCAGCATCCTGGCGTACTACGGGGAGCAGGGGCCGGGCTTTCTGGAGCCGGAAGCCCTGCCCGTCGAGCGGGGCGAGGCGGCGGTGGTTCACGCGCCGCTGGGCGTGCTGCTGGGCATCCAGCCCTGGAACTTCCCGCTGTACCAGGTCGCGCGCTTCGCGGGGCCGAATCTGGTGGTGGGCAACACGGTGCTGCTCAAGCACGCCGAGATCTGCCCGCAGTCGGCGCTGGCGCTGGAGACGCTGTTCCGCGACGCCGGAGCGCCCGAGGGCGTCTACACCAACCTGTTTCTGAAGATCAGCGACGTGGAGACGGTGATCGCCCACCCGGCGGTGCAGGGCGTGTCCCTCACCGGCAGCGAGCGGGCGGGGGCCAGCGTGGCCGAGATCGCGGGCCGCCACCTGAAAAAGTGCGTGCTGGAACTGGGCGGCAGCGATCCCTTTATCGTCCTCGACGCGCCGGACCTGGACCGCACGGTCAAGGCGGCGGCGGCCGGGCGGCTGGGCAACACCGGACAAAGCTGCATCGCGGCCAAGCGGCTGATGGTGGTGGACGGGCTGTACGACGCCTTTGTCG
This sequence comes from Deinococcus budaensis, assembly GCF_014201885.1. Taxonomy (NCBI): domain Bacteria; kingdom Thermotogati; phylum Deinococcota; class Deinococci; order Deinococcales; family Deinococcaceae; genus Deinococcus; species Deinococcus budaensis. Next base: position 63,740 of record NZ_JACHFN010000003.1, read on the forward strand.
AGAAGCTGGGGCAGGCATTTGCCGCGCTGCATCCCGGCGACCCCGCCGACCCCGCCACCCGCCTGGGGCCGCTGTCCTCGGAGCGGGCCGCGCGGGACCTGCACGCCCAGGTGCAGGACGCTGTTCAGCAGGGCGCCACCGTGGTCACGGGCGGCGGGCGGCCCGACTTGCCCGGCGCCTTCGTGGACGCGACGGTGCTCACCGGGGTCCGGCCCGGCATGCGCGCCTACTCGGAAGAGCTGTTCGGCCCAGTCGCGGTCGTCTACCGGGTCGCGGACGAAGACGAGGCGGTGGCGCTCGCCAACGCGTCCGCCTACGGCCTGGGGGGCGCGGTGTTTTGCAGCGATCCCGAGCGGGCGCGGCGGGTGGCCGACCGGCTCGACAGCGGCATGGTCTGGATCAACCACCCCACCTCCTCGCAGGCGGACCTCCCCTTCGGCGGAGTCAAGAACTCCGGCTACGGGCGCGAGCTGTCGCGGATGGGCATGTTCGAGTTCACCAACCGCAAGCTGGTGCGGACCCTCCCGGCGGGTGGGGGCGTGGGCCGGGTCGCGGGCTGAGCGGGGCGGCAGGGCAGCAGGAGGCCGGGGAGGCTTAGCTTGAGCCTCCCCGGCCTCCTGCCGCGTCCTGCCCTCAGAAGGCCGGAACGACCGCCCCGCCGTACTTCTTCAGCAGGAAGGCCTTGACCTCCGGACTCTGGAGCGCCCGCACCAGCTTGAGGTAGTCGGGATTTTTCAGGGTGGCGGGCCGGGCCACGAGCAGGTTGGCGTAGGGGCTGCGGCGGTCTTCGAGCAGCAGGGCGTCCCTTTGGGGGTTCAGGCCCGCGTCGAGCGCGTAGTTGGTGTTGATGACGGCGGCGTCCACGTCGCCCAGCGCGCGCGGGAGCTGCGCGGCTTCCAGCTCGCGGAACTTCAGGCGCTTGACGTTGCTGGTGATGTCCAGCACGGTCGCCTGCACCCCCGCGCCCTTCTTGAGGCGAATCAGGCCCGAGCGCTCCAGCAACTTCAGGGCGCGGCCGCTGTTGCTGGGGTCGTTGGGGAGGGCGATGGTGGCCCCGGTCTTCAGGCTCTTCAGGCTGGTCACCCGGCGGCTGTAGACCCCGATGGGTTCGACGTGGATCTTGGCCCCGGGCACCAGCCCCAGGGGGCGGTTCTTCTGGAAGCCCGTCAGGTACGGCAGGTGCTGAAAGAAGTTCACGTCAATGCTGCCGTCGGCCAGGGCCAGGTTGGGCTGCACGTAGTCCGAGAACTCGCGCACGACCAGATTCACCCCCTGCTTGGCCAGGGCGGGCTTGACGAAATTCAGGATCTCGGCGTGGGGCACCGGGGTCGCGCCGACGCGCAGGGTTCCGGCCGAGGCGCCGGAGCTGAGACCGAAGGAGGCCAGAGCGAGGGCGGCGAGGGGCAGGGCAGTCAGGGGGGCAGTGGGGCGCATGGCAGTCTCCAGGGGCGTGAGAGATCGGGACCGGGCGGGCAGGGCCGCCGGGCAGAGGAAGGGCAACAGCTTCAGCGGTGGTCGGCGCGGCGGGCGGCGCGGTCACCGAGCCACTGCACGCCCTGCACGAGCAGGAGCAGCACGGCGACGGTGGCGAGCATCACGCCCGTCTCGAAGCGCTGGTAGCCGTAGCGGATGGCGAGGTCGCCCAGGCCGCCGCCGCCGACCGCTCCGGCCATCGCGCTGAAGCCGATCACGCTGACCAGCAGCACCGTGAAGCTGTGCAGCAGCGCGGGACGGGCTTCGGGCAGCAGCACCTTGCCGACGATCTGGGCGGTGGTGGTCCCCAGCGCGCGGGCGGCTTCGGCCACGCCGGAGGGCACGTCGCGCAGCGCCCCGTCCACCAGCCGGGCCACGAAGGGGATCGCGGCGACCGTCAGCGGCACCGTGGCGGCCGCCGGGCCGATGCTGGTCCCGGTCACCAGCCGGGTGAAGGGGATCAGCAGCACCAGCAGGATGATGAAAGGCAGGCTGCGGCCCACGTTCACCAAGGCGTCCAGCAGGCGGTGCAGCGCCCGGTTCGGCTTCAGACCGCCGGGGCGGGTCAGCGTCAGGGCCACCCCCAGCGCCGTGCCCAGCAGCTGGGCGATCAGGGCGGCGGGCAGCACCATCAGGACCGTTTCCAGGGTGGCTTGCCCCAGCAGCGGCAGCAGCACATCCGGCGTCATGCGCCCACCCCGGCGGGGCGGCGGGCCAGAGAGGCGGTGAGGTCGGGGGTGCTTGCCGGAAGCGTCAGCCAGGCGTCCACCCCCTGAGGGTGAGGCTCGGCCTGCACCAGCCGGGCGCCCAGCGCGGCCAGGGCACCCAGGGTGGAGGCGTCCAGGCCCGGCAGGGTCACGCGGCGCAGCGTCTCGCCGGGAGCCAGCGTCACCTGCGGGCGGTGCGCCTCCAGCAGGGCGCGGGTGACCGGGTGCCCCGGCGCGGCGAGCACCGGGCGCGTCTCGCCGCTCTCGACGAGCTGCCCGGCGTCCAGCACGGCGACGTGGGTGCAGGCGGCGCGGACGACCTCCAGCTGGTGGGTGACGACCACCAGGGTCAGGTCGCGTTCGCGCTGCAATTCGGTCAGCAGGGCCAGGATTCCGGCGCTCGTCTCGGGGTCCAGGGCACTGGTGGCCTCGTCCGCCAGCAGGAGGTCGGGGTCCAGCGCCAGGGCGCGGGCGATGCCGACCCGCTGTTTCTGGCCGCCCGAGAGCTGCGCCGGGTAGCGCCCCGCCAGGTCGGCCAACCCCACCTGCGCGAGCAGGTCGCGCGCGCGGGCCTCGCGGCGGACGCGCGGCACCCCGGCGAGTTCCAGCGGCAGGGTCACGTTGCCCAGGGCGGTGCGCTGCGCGAGCAGGTTGAACTGCTGAAACACCAGCCCGGTGCGCGCCTGCCGCGCCCGGCGTTCCGGCGCGCCCAGCGCGGCGAGGTCCTGGCCCTGCACCCGCACGCGGCCCGCGTCGGGCGTGTCCAGACCGCTGACGAGCCGGACCAGCGTGCTTTTGCCCGCGCCGCTGCGGCCGATGATGCCGGTGCGGCTGCCGCGCGGCACCGTGAGGGTCAGCTCGCGCAGCGCCGGGGCGGGCTGGCCGGGGTAGGTCTTGCTCACCGCCTCGAAGGCGAGGGCGGGAGGAGAAAAAATAGGGGCGGGGGAAGCGGTCATGAACAGTCCTCCGGGCGAGGAGCCGGAGGGGGCCATGACAGCCGAGACGAAACGTCCCCCTCCTGGGCGAAAACCGGAGAAGGGGGACGCCCAAGCGTGACAGACCCTTCCCTTATCGTTCCCGACGCGTGGGTGGGGCCATCGTTGGCGCGTGCGGGCTGGCGGAGCACCGAATGCCGTGATGAGGGCCGGTTGCTGCGGCGATGTTCGGGCCAGATCCCTACGCCGCTCTGGATAAAGGTGGCTCCCTGAGAGCCGACGCGCAGGCTACGGGAGGGCGGGCAGAGGTGTCAACCGCGACCGTGCCGGGTTGTCTGAGCAGGGACCCGCGGCGCGGCGGCTCAGGCCAGCCGCACCCGGCCCGCGTGCGCTGCGATCTGCCCGGCCGTCCACAGCGTCTCGCGCACATGCTCCAGCAGCCCGTCGGCCACCGTGCGGCCGTCGAGCCGCAGGGCGAGGTCCCCCGGCCGCAGCGCCCGCGCCGCCTCCTGCTCCCAGGCGGCCAGCCGGGTCAGGCCCGCGTCGTCGGGGGGCGGCGGCGTGCCCGTGACCCCCGCCACGGCGGTCCACAGCGTCCGCTTGCGCGCGGTCAGGCCCGCGACAAGGGCGGCGATGCGCGGCGGCGGCTGACCGTCGGCCAGCGCCAGCGCGGCGCGCACACTGTAGTGCGGTCCCTCGTGCGCCTCGCCCAGCAGCCGGGCGAGGTCGGCGGGCGTCAGGGTCAGGGGGGTCGGCACCGCGCTCACCGCACCAGACGGAAGCTGTCGCCGTCACGGGTCAGGCGGCCCGAGTCCAGCATCCGCCGGGTCACGGCCCGCCCCTGCTCGTCGGAGAGGGGCGAGTCGGCGCGCAGGTCCTCGAGGGTAAAGCGCCCGCCCCGGCGGTAGGCCAGCCGCAGCACCATCCTTTCTTGCACGTCCCCCGCCCCCACCCGCCCGGCCCGCGAGCCGAACAGGCGCCAGACCAGCGCGCCTACCAGCAGGCCGATCAGGGCAGCGACCGGCAGCATCCGCAGGGCGAACGCGGGGTCGGCGATCTGCGCCCCCAGCGCGGCGAGGCTCTGGTGGGCGGCTTCCAGCGTGGCCGCGTCCGCGCCGCCCGCCGCGAGGTCGCGCACGTCGCCGCGCTCGCGCAGGTAGCGCATCACGCCCGCCGTGTCGCCCCGCACATAAAAGGCGCTGTAGGCGATCAGAAGTGCCCCCAGACCCGAGACGGCGGTGACGAGGAGGCGCGGCGCGTTCATGGGGCCATGGTAGCGGGAGGCTGCCCCGCACACGGCGCCTCAGGCGACAGTGCGGGACGATGCTGCCCATGGGCAGGGCCAGAGAACGCAACGGGGGCCAGGCGATGCGGGAGCCGCCCGCGTTACCCTGCCCGCATGACTCTCTTCAGGCTGGACGGCAAACGCGCCCTGGTAACGGGCGGCAGCAAGGGCATCGGGCTGGCGGCGGCGACCGCCCTCGCGGAGCTGGGGGCCGAGATCACGCTCGCAGCGCGCGGCGAGGCGGCGCTGCGGGACGCGGCGCGGACCCTGGGCGCCCGCGCGGTCGTCGCGGACGTGGGCACCCTGGCAGGCGTGCAGGCGGCGGTCGAGGCCGCCGGAGAGGTGGACATCCTGGTGAGCAACGCGGGCGGGCCGCCTCCTGCGCTGCCCAGCGAGGTGGACGAGGAAGGCTGGCGCCGGGGCTTCGAGACGACCTTTCTCTCCACCGTGCGGCTGGCCGCCGCCGTGCTGCCGGGTATGCGGGGGCGCGGCTGGGGCCGCATCATCGCGGTGACCAGCCTGACGGTGGGGCGGCCTGCGCTGACCCTGCCCGTCAGCAACGCCATGCGCGCCGCCGTGACCAACCACCTGCGGACCCTGGCGCTGGAGGTCGCCGCCGACGGGGTGACCTGCAACACCGTCGCCCCCGGCTACACCGCCACCGACCGCCTCCAGGCGCTGCACGCCGACCCCGCCGAGGCCGCCCGGCTGCGTGGGCGCATCCCCGCGCGGCGCTTCGGGGACCCCGGCGAGGTGGGCGCGGCGGCCGCCTTTCTCGCCACCCGCGAGGCCGGGTACATCACCGGGCAGGAGGTGCTGGTGGACGGCGGCTGGAGCATCTGAGGGCAGGCGCGCCCCGGGACGGCGGCGGGAAAGGCCACGCACAGGCGGCCTTCCCTGGGGAGGGTGAGCGCCTAGAGCGCGAGCAGCTTGGCCAGGTTGCCGTCGTCGGTCAGGCCGCCCGGGAAGAACCCGCCCTTGGTCGCGCCGGGAGCCAGGAAAACGATGTTGCCCACCTGACGGGGCGTGCGGCTGAAGGCGACGCCGCCCGCGTCGGTGGGGACGATATTGGCGTGGCGGGTCAATACGCCGGGGTTCTGGGCATTGGCCGTGAGGCCCTGGTCGCGGTCGTCGGAGCCGTCCACCGAGTCGCGCAGGTTGCTGATCGCCTGCACGATCTGCTCGACCGTCAGGCCCGCGGCGGCCACCTCGGCGCGGCGCTGGTACAGCAGCGTGCGGACCGCGCCCGCGTGGTACGCCTCGGCCGCCAGGATTCCGGCCGCGTTTTCCAGGTTGCCGCCCGCCTTGTCGTCCACGAGCAGCCGCGCGGCGCCCTTGTAGGCCGTCACGCCCACGTCCTCGAAGATGAAGGCGCCGTGCAAGAAGAACAGCTCGTTCGCGTAGGGGTTGAAGCCCTTGATCGCGCCCCCCGACGCCGCCTGCCCCGCCGCGTCGAAGGCCGGGCCGAGGTCAAGCTGGGGCTGGGCGACGGCGGCACCTTTCAGCGTGGCGCGGATCACCTTGACGTGGGCCAACTCGTCGTCGGCGATTTCCTCGGCCATGGCGCGCACGTTGGCGCTCAGGCCGGAGATGCCCACGCCGTTCGTGGCGCCCGTGAACCCGGCGGGGAGCGTCACGCGGGCGCTGCTGCCGCCCACCGCGTCGAGTTCGCCCAGGCGGCCCACGGCGGCCAGGTAGAAGGCGGCTTCCAGGTATTCCAGGTTCAGCGCGAAGTTGAAAATCGCGGCGTCGAGGTTCACCTTGCCCGGCTGCGTGGCGATCACGCTGGTGCAGCCGGAGAGGACGGCACCCGCGCCCAGCATGCCTGCCATGCCCAGGAACTTGCGGCGGGTGCTGATGCCCGGGGTGTCGGTGCGGTGCGTGTCGTTGCTCATGTGTCCTCCGGTGGACGGGAGTGGGAAAAAAGGGGGGAGGGCCGCCGAAAGGCACAAGCGACCGGCGGGACAGGCCCCGTGCGGCCAGTCCGGGCGTCTTGTTCCTTCGCAGAGTGGGTATCCGGCCGCGCCCCGCTTGGATCAGCGCCGCCACCGTGGGTGAAGGACACATGAAGAGGCCGGGCGGCCCCAGCCCCCTCCGTGCGCCGCCCTGCGCGCCTGCGAAGCCTAGATCTGCTGGACGAACAGCGGCTGGGTGGTGGGCTGCGGGCTGCCGCCGGGCGGCTCGACACTCACGGCGACCGTAGCCCCGGCGGGCAGCGTGACCAGCAGGCCGCCTTCCCCGAAGGTGCCCAGCGAGACGGGCGTCTGGCCCTGGAGCTGCCACAGCTGGTAGGTGCGGCCCGGCGGCAGTGGGCGGGTGAGCCGCACGTAGACCCCGCCATCCGGCAGGCGCACCAGCGTGCCCAGCGTCTCGCCGTTCACCTCGATGGCCCGCTGAACCGCGCCGGGCTGCCCCGCGTAGCGCGCAGCGGGGTCGGCGTCCGGGCGCGAGAACAGCGCGAAGGCGAGGGCCAGAGCGGCCACCAGCCCCAGCACGGCGGGCAGGCGCCAGGCGGGGCGGCGGGGCGCGGGGGGGGTCGGCGGCGGGGCGGAGGACGCCGCAGCGGGCGGCGGGGTCGGCTGTATCCGGGCCGGGCCAGCCGCCTCTTCGGCCTGAACGCGGGCGAGCAGGCGCGCCCCGGCATCCAGCGGCACCTCCACCCCGCCGAGATCGAGGTCCTCGGCCAGCAGGCTCAGGGCGTCCAGATCGGCGCGCAGGTCGGCGCGCAGGGCCGGGTCGGCGTCCAGCGCGGCCTCGACCTGCGCCGCCTCGGCCGCCGGGAGCTGACCCAGGGCGTAGGCGAGGAGCTGATCACGGTCGGGCTTCATGGCTGCTCCCCTCCTTTCGGGGCGTCCGGCGGGCCGGGCCGGGCGGGCGCGGTCCCGGTGGGCGTGCCCAGCGCCCCGCGCATCCGGTCCAGCGCCGCGCGCAGCCGGGATTTTACGGTGCCCAGCGGCAATCCGGTCAAGGCCGCCAGTTCGGCGTGCGAGTGGCCCCGGTAGTAGGCCAGCTCGATCAGCTCGCGCTGCGCGGGGTCCAGCACCTGCAAGGCGCGGCCCACCAGCAGCCGGTCGGTGGGGTCCGCAGCGGGGGTGGGCTGGTCCCAGTCGCCAAGCTCCAGGGCCGTGGCGGGGCGGTCACGCAGCTGCTGCAAGAAGCGGTGGTGCGCGATGCTGACCAGCCAGGTCTTGGCGCGCGCGCGGGAGGGATCAAAGCGCGCCGCGTGCCGCCAGGCATTCATGAAGGCGTCTTGCACGCAGCCCTCCACATCCTCGCGCTGGCGCAGCATCCGGTAGCCCAGCCCGTAAAGCAGCCGCGAGTGGCGGCGGTGCAGCTCCAGCAGCGCGTCCTGCTGGCCCTGGGCCATCCGCTCGATCAGCGTCTCGTCGGTGGGGTCGGGCGGCGGGGAGGCGGCGGTCATGGGGGTCGCCGGGCAGCCTACCACTCTCCTGCTCTCCTGCCGGGCACGGCCGGCGCGCCTTGTGAAGAGCGCCGCGACGGTTCCTAGGGGCCTTGCCGGGGAGGCGGCGGGGGCGGGGGGGGGGCTTTCAGCTCGGCGCGCAGCTCGTCGGTGACGCGGCCGGTGGTGCGGCGAAACTCGCGCAGGGCGTGGCCGACGTTCTTGCCGAGTTCGGGCAGGTTGCGCGGCCCGAACACGACCAGCGCGATCACCAGAATGGCCAGGATCTCGGAGGCACCGAGGTTGGGCATACGTTCACTCCTCGGGCCGCTCCGGGAAGTCTGCTGCGGGTCAGGGTGCAGTGGGGCGGCCCAACACTCCATATGCCCGCGCGGCCTTTGTGGATGACCCGGCACCGGTCTTCTCCCGCGCCTTCAGGTTCGCTCAAGGGGGGCAGAGGCGTCCCGCAACCATCCAATCCGGCCTGACCTGCATAAGACTGGGAGAGGAGAGCCTGAGCCGCTGGGCCGCGCCGTTCCCCGGCCTACACCGCTTCCCTCCACACCGCCGGCCTTCATCTTCCCGCGTTAGGCTGAAGGGGCGGAGGCCCGCCCGGCCCCGACCCCTGCCCTGCATTCCCGACCCCTGGAGGTCTGCCTATGCCGTTTGGTCCCCTGGAAATTATTCTGCTGCTCGTCGTCGTCGCCCTGATCTTCGGGGCCAAGAAGCTGCCTGAACTCGGCAAGGGCCTGGGCCTGGGCATCAAGGAGTTCAGGAAAGAAACCCGCGAGCCGCTTCCCCCGCCTCAGGCGACCACCCCGCTGAGCGACGTGACGGTCACCGATGTGCAGGCGCGCCCGCTGGAACCGGCGACCCAGGTTCCCGTGACCCAGGTCGCCGTGACCCCGACGCCCGTGGCCGCCGCCGAAGGACGCGCCGCCGAGACGGCTCCCGAGCGCGACCCCCGCGCCTGAGCCGGGCGAGACCTTCCCGTATGAGTCAGGGACAGCCTCTCCCGAGCGCCCCGCTGCTCGACCACCTCGACGAGCTGCGCCGGCGGCTGATCTACAGCCTGATCTTTCTGGCGTTGGGCATGGTCGCCGCCTTCCAGTACCGGCTGCAACTGATCGAGCTGATCAAGGGGCCGCTGCGCTACTCCGAGCAGTACCAGGCGAACAACGTCCAGCTCGTCACCGTGAATCTGGCCGACCAGTTCCTGCTGAGCCTGCAACTCTCCTTTTGGGCCGGGCTGGCGCTGGCGCTGCCCCTGATCCTGTGGCAGGTCTGGGCCTTTATCGCGCCGGGGCTGTACCCCCACGAACGGCGCTGGGGGCTGCCCTTCATCGTGGGGGCGGGGCTGTCCTTTCTGGCCGGGGCGGCTTTCGGGTACGCGTTTGTGCTGCCCGCGATGGTGCGCTTTTTGCTCGATTTCCTGGGCGGCACGGTGCAGCAGATGCAGAGCCTCGCGAACTACATCGGCACGATTACCAGTTTTCTGATCGCCTTCGGCCTCGCCTTTGAGCTGCCGATCCTGGCCGTGATCCTGACGCGGATCGGGCTGATCAACCACGTCCTGCTGCGCCGGGGCTGGCGCATCGCGCTGGTGGGGGTGCTGCTCTTTGCCGCCTTTATCACGCCCACGCCGGACCCTTTCAACATGCTGATGGTCGGCGTGCCGCTTTACGCGCTCTACGAACTGGGCATCTTGCTCTCGCGCCTCTTCCGGGTGGTTCCCGCCGAGGACAGCCACGTGATCGGCACCGGCACCTGACCTCCCATCTGCCCTGGCCCCATTCCCCCGGCTCCCGCAGGCTGGGGGCTTTGCTTGCCGGGTGCCCGGGGCCACAATCGGCTTAGACTGCGCGGGACTTATGGATCCCGTCTTCTTGCAGATCGGCAATTTCACGGTTGCCTGGTACGGCGTGCTGATCACGCTGGGCATCGTTCTGGGCGTGTGGGTGGGCACCCGGCTGGCCCGCGAGCGCGGCCTGAACGTGGACCTGTTCAGCGACATGGTGCTGTGGGCCATCGTGTGGGGGCTGGTCGGCGCCCGCATCGTGTTCGTGGCGACCTCGTGGGAGCAGTTCGCCAACATTCCCTTTCCGCGCGTCTTGCTCGACATCATCAATCTGAGGCAGGGCGGCATCTCGATTCACGGGGGGCTGATCGGCGGCATCCTGGTGCTGATCTACTACACCCGGCGCTACAAGCTCAATTTCTACGAGTACGCCGACCTGTTCGTGCCGGGCGTGGCCTTCGGGATCATCGGCGGGCGCATCGGCAACATCATGAACGGCACCGATACGGTGGGCCGGGTGACCGGATGGCCGGTCGGTTACCGCTGGCCGGACAGCGCCCGCGCCTTTCACGAGGGCATGTGCATCCCCAACCCCAACCCCGACATGGACCTCTCGCGCTACTGCCAGGAGATCGGCGGGCAACTGGTGATGACCGCGCCCGTCCACTTCACGCAGCTGTACGGCGTCTTCATCGGCATCATCCTGAGCGTCGCGGCGTACTTCTGGCTGCGGTCGCGCAAGGCGGGCTGGGCCTTCTGGCAGTTCTGGCTGTGGTACTCCATCCTGCGCGCCGGCGCCGAGGAGACCTTCCGCCTCAACCCCCTCGCCATCAAGACCTACCTCAACCAGGGCCTGGACGCCCCCGGCATCGGCCTGTGGACCGACACCCACCTCATCAGCGTGCCCCTGATTCTCGTCAGCATCCTGATGCTGCTGCGGCTGCGCAACCGGCCCGACACGCGCTGAAGGCGGCGCAGCCTGGGCGGGCGACAGGCAGGGGGCGGCGACAGGCAGGGGGCGGCGACACGCGAGGGTGCGCCGCCCCCTGCCTGTCGGCTCTCCCGGGGCCGTCTTCCGGAGGAAACTCCCTCTGCGCCGCCGGGCGCCCAAGCGCGTCCTTGAGCACTTCTTGGGTGGGGCGGCTTGGTGAGGGGGTGTTCATCCGGCTCGCAAACAGCGGCCCGCCTTGACCCGGCACACTTGCCGGGATGCCCGCAGATTGCGGCGGCCAGGTGCCCCGCCTGCCGGGCCAGAACTTCGCCACACAGGAGGCCACCGCATGCACACCGAAATGGAGATGGACCACGGCAAGCCCGGCAAGCCGCTCAAGCTGGAGCGCGAGGTGACCAAGGCGGTCATGAAGCAGCACGCCGAGACGGCGGCCCTGATCGCCCGCCAGCAGATGGACATCCGCAAGCTTCAGGGCGAGGTCACGGCCCTGCGGATGCAGAAGAAGGGGGGCGGCGGCTTTCCCTGGACGCTGCTGCTGCTGGGCGGCGCGGGCTACGGCGCCTACACCCTCTACCAGAAAAATCCCAAGCTGCAAGAGCAGGTGCAGGGCCTGCTCAAGCGCGTGAACCCCGGCCCCGAGGGCAACCTCGCCCGCGCCGGAGACGCGGTAAAGACGGCGGTGTCCAGTGTCGCCCAGGGAAACTCCCCCGGCGATTCCCTGCATACGGCGGGCGGCGAGCTGCGCCGCGCCGGGGAAAAGACCGCCGACCGCCTGGGTGACGAGCTGCGCGACGGCCCTCCCGGGCGCTGAACTGCCCCTTCTGCCGACCGCCCTGCCCGGCCGCAGCCCCCGCGCTGCGGCCCTTTGCTGTCTGCCGGGGGCGGCAGGCAGGGCGCTTTCCCTTACACTGCTCCCCGGACAGGTGACTTTGAATGACAGAACTTGAGCGTCCGCTGGACGTGGTGATTCTCGCGGCGGGGCAGGGCACCCGCATGAAATCGGCCCTGCCGAAGGTGCTGCATCCCGTGGCCGGGCGGCCGATGGTCGCGTGGGCCGTCAAGGCCGCGCAGGAGCTGGGCGCGCGCAGGGTGGTCGTGGTGACCGGGCACGGAGCCGAGCAGGTGGAAGCGGCGCTGCAAGCGCCCGGGGTGGCCTTTGCGCGCCAGCACGGGCAACTGGGAACCGGACACGCCTTCCTGGCCGGAGCCGAGGCGCTGGACGCGGACGGCGAGGCCGACGTGCTGGTGCTGTACGGCGACACGCCGCTGCTGCGCCCGGAAACGCTGCGCGAGCTGCTGGCCGACCACCGCGCGCACGCCTCGGCCTTCACGATCCTGACGGGCGAACTGCCCGACGCGACCGGGTATGGCCGGATCATCCGCGACGCCTCGGGCAACGTCGAGCGCATCGTGGAGCAGAAGGCCGCGACCCCCCAGGAACAGGCCGTGCGCGAGTTCAACTCCGGCGTGTACGTGATGGACGCCCGCGCGCCCGAACTGGCCCGGCGCATCACCAACGACAACGCGGCGGGCGAGTACTACCTCACCGACCTGCTGGCGCTGTACCGCCGGGAGGGCGCCGCCGTGCGCGCCTTCAAGCTGGCCGACCCCGACGAGGTGATGGGCGCCAACGACCGCCCCGGACTGGCCGAGGCCGAGGCGATCTTGCGCCGCCGCATCAACCTGGCCCACATGCGCGCCGGGGTGACCCTGCCCGCGCCCGACACCGTGTATATCGAGGACACGGTGGTGCTGGGCCGCGACGTGACCCTGGAACCCGGCGTGATCCTGCGCGGCCAGACCCGCGTCGCGGACGGGGTGACGGTCGGCGCCTACAGCCTGCTCAGCGACACGGTGCTGGAGAGCGGCGTGACCGTGAGGGCACACAGCGTGCTGGAGGGCGCCCAGGTCGGCGAGGGCAGCGACGTGGGGCCGTTCGCCCGCCTGCGCCCCGGCACCGTGCTGGAGGAGGGCGTGCATATCGGCAACTTCGTGGAGACGAAGAACGCGCAGCTCGCCGCCGGGGTCAAGGCCGGGCACCTCGCCTACCTCGGCGACGTGGAGATCGGCGCGGAGACGAATGTCGGGGCCGGGACCATCGTCGCCAACTATGACGGGGTGAACAAGCACCGCAGCCGCGTGGGCGCCGGGGTCTTTATCGGCTCGAACTCCACCCTGATCGCCCCGCGCGTGGTGGGCGACGCGGCCTTTGTCGCGGCGGGCAGCGCCGTCCACGAGGACGTGCCCGAAGGCGCGATGGCCGTTGCCCGCGGCAAGCAGCGCACCCTGGAAGGCTGGTCGCGGCGCTACTGGGGCGGCATGCGCGAGCAGGTGGGCCGCAAGCTGCCGTGGCTGGCGGGCTGGCTGGAGCGGCAGGGGTAAGGACGGGGAAGGGTACGCGGTTCATGGGAATGCCTCCTGTGAACCGCGTCCTCTTTGATGCAGCAAAAACCGCCCGGTGTGGGCGGATGGCAAAACCAGCTTGTTAAGGGTGCCACCGGGCGGCGAGAGGCTTAGCTCAGGGCATTGAGGAGCGCCGCGAGGCCCGTCAGCAGGGTTCCAACCGCTGTCAGGACGACAGCGACCTCACCCGGCTTCCATTCCTGCGCGAACGCTGGGGTGCATCCTTACGACGGTTACTCATAAGGACCCACCTCCTTTCTGCACCCGGAACGCAACTCCGGGTGCTTCGCATTCCCGTGCTGCGCCTCTTCCCTCCCAGTTGTCATGCACCCCGTCCCACAAGGGGACAGGGCCAATGTCCCTCACGAATCAGACGAGAGGCCAGGACCTTCCACCGCGTCCTGGCCTCTTTCCGCTGTGGCTCTACCCCCCCCGCGCCGCCGCCAGCCCCTCCACGTACTCCCGGTCCTCCACCCGCTGCACGGTGGGATTCAGCAGCTGCGCCCCGCAGATCACGATGACCAGCAGGCCCATCGCGGCGATCACGGGTCCGGGGGGCAGCACGGTCGAGAGGCCGCTGACAAAGGCCATGCCCAGCGGCACCGTGAAGCGGGCGACCACCCGGCGCACCGCGAAGACCCGGCCCTGAAGTTCGCGCGGCACCTGCGCCTGCCAGATGCCCCCGCTGTGGGCGTTGGTGATGGGCATCACGAAGACCGTGAGGGCAAAGGCGGCGGCCGTGAGGTACAGGTTGCCCGACAGGCCCATCAGGATCAGGCCCGCGCCGGACACCAGGGCGGGGACCAGGATGCCCAGCACCCGCCGCTGTTTCAGGCCGCCCCAGGTGCTGATGGCGAGGCCACCCAGGACCATCCCGGCGCTGGTCACGGTCTGGATGATCGCCAGCGTCGCGGCGAAGCTCAGGCCCCGGGCGGCGCGGTCAGGCTCCAGGGTGAAGGTGGTCAGCAGCGTCTGGTAGACCGGAATCGCGGCCGTGGCGAAGTTCAGCGCGGCGGCCACGACCAGCAGTTGCAGCAGGGGCGGGCGGCGCAGCAGGTAGGTCCAGCCCAGGCGGGTGTCGGCCCTGAGGTTCGCGCCCGCGCTGCCGTGGGGCTGGGCAGGGGGCGGGCTGGGAATGGCGAGCCGCGAGAGGATCAGGCCAGCGACCAGAAAGCTCACCCCGTCCACCAGCAAGGCGAAAGGCACGCCGTCGCGCAGGCCCGAAAGCCAGCCTCCCGACCCGGAGGAGGCCCCCAGCAGGGCGGGCAGACCGACCAGCAGCGTGGCGAGCGCCGGGCCGAGCAGGCTGCTGAACTGCCGGGTGGTCTGCATCATGCCGTTGGCGCGGGTCAGCTGCGCTTCCGGCACGATCATCGCGTAGCTGCTTTCCAGCGCGGCCTCGTGGATGTTGGTCAGGACCTGGGTGGCGACCACAAAGGCGATCAGCAGCCACAAGGGCGCCACCGTCCCGACCATCAGCGCCGCCAGCCCCAGCGTCAGCCCCCCCGACAAGACGTTGCACAGCAGCATCACCCGTTTGCGGTCGAAGCGGTCGGCGACCGACCCCGCGACGGGCGCGATCAGCACCGCGATCAAGGTCACGGCGATGGCAAAAGCCCCCAGCGCCAGCGCCAGCGGCGCTTTCTGAGCGGGGTCCGGGTAGAGGGTCTGCGCCACGTACACGTTCAGCGCGAACCACGCGATGTAGGAACCGACCTGGCTGACCGACTGCGACCCCCACAGGGCCAGAAAGGTCCGCCAGCCGCCCGCCGGGGCGCCCTGAGACGTTGGAACCATGATGGCCGAAGTCTAGAACGGTACCTGTGATGGGGTGGCGGCACATGTGGACCCGCCGGGGGGAGAGCTGGAGGCCACCCTCTCCCCGCTCCGCTCCCCACCCCACTCAGTCGCTCGCTCCCGCAGCCGGGAGAGGCGCGAGCGGGGCCTCGACCCGGCGCAGGGCGGGGTTGAGCAGCTGCGCCCCGGCGATCAGCACCAGCAGGCCGCCCGACCAGACCAGGACGCTGCCGGGCGCGAGGCGGGCGGCCAGCAGCCCCGCCAGCGCGGTGCTGAGGGGCGCGGTGAACTGCGCGATCAGGCGCCGGACGCTGAAGACCCGGCCCTGCATGCCGGGCGGCACCTGCGCCTGCCAGATCGCCTGCGAGTGCGCGTTCATGACCGGGGTCATCATTCCGAAGACCGCGACCGCGAGGCATACCGCCACCAGCCCCGAAAAGGCCCCGCTTGCGGCGTGGGCCGCGCCCGCCAGCACCATCGGCACCAGCACGCCCAGGACCCGCTGGCGCTTCAGCCCGCCCCAGGTGCTGACCAGCAGGCCGCCCACGAGGCCCCGGCGCTGAAGGCCGTCCAGAGGGTCGCCAGCGCCGCCCCCTGCGAGAGGCCGCGCGCCGCCGCGTCGGGCAGCAGGGCGAAGCGCACCAGGAGGGGGTGTAGCACGCCCACCCCGCTGGTCAGCAGGTTCACGGCGGCAAAGGTCAGCAGCAGGTGCAGCAGCGGCGCCCGCGCGAAGATGAAGCGCCAGCCAAAACGCATGTCCTCGCCCAGGCTGGGGCGCGGGCGGCTCGCCCCGGCTCCGGCCAGATCGGCGCGCGGCGGGGTGGGAATCCGCAGCCGCCCGAGCACCGCCGCCGCCAGCACAAAGGTCAGCCCGTCGAGCGCCAGCGCGAGCGGCACGCCGTCCCGAATGCCGGCCAGCCACGCCGGGCCGCCGCTCCCCCGCGCCAGCGCGGGCAGGCCGATCAGCAGCGCCGCCAGCGCCGGACTCAGCAGCCCCGACAGGCTCCAGATGGTCTGCATCATGCCGTTGGCGCGCGGAAGTTGCGCCCGGGGCACCAGCACGCTGTAACTGGCGTCGAAGGCCGAACCGTGGAAGGTGCCGATCAACCCCAGCCCCGCCGTGAGCAGCACCAGCGCCCAGACGGGGGGCGTACCCAGCGTGACGAGCGCCACGGCTCCCGCGAGCAGCAGCGCCCCCAGCAGGTCGCAGGTCAGCATGATGCGGCGGCGGTCCAGGCGGTCGGCCAGCGCCCCCGCCAGCGGCCCCCCAAAGATCGCCGCAAAGGTCCACCCCAGCGCCGTCAGCGAGAGGGCCGCCGCGAGGTCGCCGCGCTGGGTGTCCAGCGGAAAGCGGGTCTGGGTCAGGTAGATGTTCAGCGCGAAGCCGCTCAGCCCACCGCCCAGCACGCTCAGCGCCTGCGATCCCCACAGCCACAGAAAGGTTCGCCAGCCGTCCTGGGGGGCGTCCGGGGAGGCAGGCTCAGCGCTCATCGCGTGCAGCGTAAGCCGCGCGCAGGTTCAGCGAACATACGCCGGATGGCGGGGAGACGGCCCCACCGGCCCGTCCGGTCACGCCCTGGTCAGCCGCGCCGCCGAGAATGGGGCACCCATGACCCGGCTCGTCCGCTTCGGCCTGATCGCCAGCGTCCTGTGGCTGGGCCTGACCCCCGCCCCGCCGCGCGCCCAGAGTGCCGACATGCCTCAGGTGAGGGTGCTGCTGAACAGCCGCGAACTGGGCGCGTTCCCCGCCGCCATCTCCGGCGGTCGGCTGCTGCTGCCGCTTCCGGCCTTCGCCTCGCTGGGCTGGCGCCCGCTGCTCGATCCCCACAACGGGGTGGTGGACCTCGCGGGCTGCCTGCGCGTGCGGACCACGGGGCGGGAGGTCTTTTTGATCGGCGGCCCCGGCGTGATCGGCGTGAGGACCGCCTCGGCGCTGGAGCCGCTGCCAGTCGCCGCGCAGTCGCGCGGGGGCCGCACCTTTCTCCCGGCGGGAGCGCTGGCCGCTTTTCTGGGGTATGCGGTGACCTTCGACAGGGGGGCCGCCCGGGTGCGGTTCACGCTGCCGGGCGACCCCGCCAAGCTCGATCCGGTCAGCGAGGCGTGCCTGCGGAACATCGGGGCGGTTCCCTGAGGTCGGCGCGGGCACGGGAGCGCCGTATCCTCCCCCTGCTGACCGGGGCCAACCCCCCCCTCTTCCCCACCGCCGAGGCCCCGCTGCTCCACGCCCCCGCACAGCGGCCGAACGCGACGCGGCCGCTGTGCGGGCTGGTGGTGGTGGGCGGGACCGGCGAGGGGCACGCCGTGGGGGGGCCGCACCCACGCCCGCCGCCCCGCGCGGAGGGCCGACTCCGCTTCCTCTGTCCCCCTTCCCCGTTACCCGGCCCGCAGCTTCTTGCGTTCCTGCACGGCCAGCACGTCTACCCGCTCGTTCTCGCCGTGGCCGTCGTGGCCCTTGACCCACACGAAGGTCAGGGCGTGGGTTTTGGCCTGCGCGATCAGCTCCTCCCAGAGGTCCTGATTTTTCACCGGATCGCCGCCCGCCGTCTTCCAGCCGTTGCGCTGCCATTTCAGAATCCAGCCGTCGGTAAAGGCCTTGCGCAGATACTGGCTGTCGGTCACCACCCGCACCTGGCAGGGGCGCTTGAGGGTCCGGAGGCCTTCGAGCAGGCCGCGCAGCTCCATGCGGTTGTTGGTGGTCTCCCGCTCGTTGCCGCTGAGGACAAGTTCCTGGCCCCGGTACTTCAGGATGGTCGCCCAACCGCCGTGCCCGGCCCCGGTGTCGCAGGCGCCGTCGCTGTACAGCTCGACCTGTTCGCCCGCCACCGGCACGGCCGGCTGGATTCCGGCCTGGAGGGGCAGCCGGTCGCGGGCGGCGTCCTGGGCTTTTCGAGCGGGCGATTTCCTGAAGTGGGGCTTGGCCCCCGAGGGCGTCATAACCCCGGAACTGTAGGGAAGCGGCGCGCGTACTGTCAATATGCTTCCCGGACCCCCTCCTTCCTCCCCCGACCTGAGCCGGGGCCGCGCGCCGGACGCGGACTTTATCCCCGAGGCCGAGCGCACGCCTGCGTTGACCGTGCATCTCTCGCCGCTGCTGGGGCTGGTGCTGCCGGGCCTCGGCAACGTGCTGGGGCCGCTGGCCGCCTGGCTGGCCTACCGCGACCGCAGCCGGTTGCTCGACGCGCAGGGCAAGGAGGCGCTCAACTTTCAGCTCAGCGTGTGGCTGTATTCCTTTCTGACGGGGCTGCTGTTTTTCGCACTGTTCAGCCTGGGGTTGATCGGCGGGGCGGTGGGCGCGGCCTCGGGGGCGCCCGACCTGGGGGCCTTTGCCCTCTTCGGCAGCCTGACCGCCTTTTTCGCGGTGGTGCTGCCCGTCAGCCTGGTGCTGTGGGCCTTTCCGCTGGTCGTGATGCTGCTGGCCGTGATCCGGGTCAACCAGGGGCGGGCGTACCACTACCCGCTGAGCATCCGCTTCCTGCGGTAAGTGGGCCGGTGGCGCGTGGCGGGACGACGGGCCTGGACCTGGGCCGCTGCGCTCTCCGGCCGCTCCGGGCGGCGGGCCACAGGCCCTATCCTCTCTTCCATGCGAATCATGGCGGTCTTTGCCCATCCGGACGACGAGATCGGGTGCATCGGTACCCTGGCCAAACACGCGGCGCGCGGCGACGAGGTCTTGCTGGTCTGGACCACGCTGGGCGAACTCGCCTCGCAGTTCGGGGACGCTTCCCACGAGGAGGTCACGCGGGTCAGGCGCGAACACGGGGCCTGGGTGGCGGGGCGCATCGGGGCCGCCTCCCACTTCTTCGACATGGGCGACAGCCGCATGACGGGCGGGCGCCCGGAAGCCCTGCAACTCGCGCGGCTCTATGCCCGTTTCCGGCCCAACGCCGTGATCACCTGGAGTGACGACCACCCCCACCCCGACCACCGCATGACCGCCAAGATCGCCTTCGACGCGGTGACGCTGGCGCGCATTCCCAAGATCGTCAACGAGTCGGGCGGCGGCGTGGCGATGCCCCCGGCGCCCGACCTCAGCGGCGACGAGGCGGTCGAGAGCGGCGAGGACGTGACCCGGCTGGACGCCTGGCGCGAGCCGGTGCGGCTGTACCAGTACTACGCGCCCGCCAGCCCCTACCCGGAGGTTTTCGTGGACACCACCGAGACCTTTCAGGCGTCCGAGGATGTGGCGGGCTACTACCGCGACTTTTACAAGTGGGCCTGGACCGCCGAGCAGTTCCGCGAGGGCCGCGCGGGGACCGGGCGGCTCGCGGGCGTGAAGTACGCCGAGCGCTTCAACCTGCGCGCCTCGCACCTGCGGGCGCGGGACTATCTGGACTGAGGGGAGGACGTGGGTGGTGGGGGTTTCCTGCCGCCCACACCGCCCTGCCCACATCCTCTAGATTGACCCCCGACATGTCCCAAGCCATCAACATCAAGCAGAGCATCGTGGTCAGGGCGCGCCCGGACGTGCTGTACCGCCTCGCGCTGGAACCCAAGCGGCGGGTGCGCTGGGACCCCAATCTGGTGCGGGCCGAGTATGAAGGCGGTGAGGGACGGCTCGCCAACAACGTGCCGGTGCGCTTCAAGTTCTCGCGGCGGCTGCTGGGCCTGAGCTTCACGGCCCGCTACGGCCAGCTTCAAGCCCCCCTGCGCGGCGGCTGGGAGAGCGTGCGCCACGTCGGCCCGCTGGAAAAGCTGACCCAGGGCTGGACCTTCAAGGCCGTGCCGGGCGGCACCGAAGTGACCCTCAGCGTGAACGGGCGGGTGCGCTACGGCTGGATTCAGAAGCCGGTCGAACGGATGCTGCACAACCTGGTCGTGACGACGCTGGTCGAACTCCAGCGCCAGGTGGACGCCCAGGGCGCGCAACTGCTGGAAGACATGGGCCGCGAGATGCAGCGCAAGCAGAAAGAGGAGCAGAAGGCGGCAAAGGAAGCGGCCAAAGCGGCGCGGCGGCGCAAGTAGGAGGCCAGGCGCTCATGGACCTCTGGGACCTGCGGGACGCGGTCGTCTTCCGGGACCCGGAGCTGCGCCTCACGTTGGGGCGGCGCCCGGAGACCGGCCAGCCCTATCTGCTGTTCATGGTGCAGCGGGGCATCGGGGAATACCCGGCCCGGCTCCCCATCAGCGAGGAAGACTTCCGGCGGTTCCTGGCCGACCCCCTCCTGACCCTGCCCCTGACCGACCCGTATCAAGGACTGGACCGGGAAGAGGTGCGGGCAGCGGGGGCGGAGTGCTGAAGCGCGCCCCGCCCCCGGCCGCCCTTGAGCCAGCCCTGAGACAACGCCCCCGCCGGGGCCGCCCCCGCCAGGCCCGCGCGTATGATGCCCCCTAGATGAGCCAGGGGGCTGGAACCGCTTCCGCATTCCTCCCCCGCGCCGGGAGGTCAGGTATGAAACTCGGAATGATCGGGCTGGGCAAGATGGGCGGCAACATGGTGCTGCGCCTCACGCAGGGCGGGCAGGGGGTCGTCGGCTACGACCGCAGCGAGGAGAATGTCGCGCTGATCGAGGCGGGCGGGGCCGAGGGTGCCCGCACGATGGACGAGCTGATCGCCGCGCTCGGCGAGCCGGGCCAGCGGGCGGTGTGGGTGATGGTGCCGTCGGGGCAGG
This sequence comes from Deinococcus budaensis, assembly GCF_014201885.1. Lineage (NCBI taxonomy): Bacteria > Thermotogati > Deinococcota > Deinococci > Deinococcales > Deinococcaceae > Deinococcus > Deinococcus budaensis. Next base: position 84,099 of record NZ_JACHFN010000003.1, read on the forward strand.
TCACGCAGTCGGTGATCGAGGACCTGGCAACCCGGCTCGCGCCGGGCGACATCGTGGTGGACGGGGGCAACTCCAACTACAAGGACTCCATGCGCCGCGCCGAGGCGCTCGCCGAGAAGGGCATTGGGTTCGTGGACGTGGGCACGTCGGGCGGTATCTGGGGCCTGGCGGAGGGCTACGCGATGATGGTCGGCGGTACCCAGGAGGCCGTCGAGCGGCTGCGGCCCTTTCTGGAGGTGCTGGCGCCAGCAGCAGACCGGGGCTGGGGCCGGATGGGGCCTGCCGGGTCGGGGCACTACGTCAAGATGGTCCACAACGGCATCGAGTACGGGATGATGCAGGCCTACGCCGAGGGCTTCGAGCTGCTGCACGCCCGCGAAGACTACGGGCTGGACATGGCCCAGATCGCGGAGTTGTGGCGCCACGGCAGCGTGATCCGCTCCTGGCTGCTGGACCTGACCGCCGAGGCCCTGAAAAACCAGGCCGACTTCTCGCAGCTTTCCGACTACGTGGCCGACTCGGGGGAAGGGCGCTGGACGGTGATCGACTCCATCGAGCTGGGGGTGCCCACCCCGGTGATCACCCTCTCCACCCAGATGCGCTTTCGCAGCCAGCAGGAGGTCAGCTACGCCGGGCAGATGCTCTCGGCCATGCGCCGGGCCTTTGGCGGGCACGCGGTCAAGGTGCTGGAGCAGACGCGGCAGGAGGCGGTCGTGCCCGAGGTGCAGCCCGGCGAGCACCCCAAGGTCGCCGCGCCCGAGAACATCCCGGTCGAGGCCGCCCAGCAGGAGACCGGCGGGCAGGGCCAGGCCGAGCAACTGGGTGAGGCTGGCCAGCGGCGCGTGACGGGCGAGGCATGACGCACGGAAAAAAGACGGCCAAAGACGCCTCTGCCCGGGGGGAGGCCGCCACGCGCAAGCCGCGCAAGACCCGCGCCCGCGTGCCCGCCTCCGCGCCGGGAGCCGACGGACACAACCCCTTCCGTACCCTGATGCGCCGCAGCCGCGCGCCCGAACCCGCCACGCTGGTGATTTTCGGCGTGACGGGCGACCTCGCCAAGCGCAAGCTGCTGCCCGCCGTGTTCGGGCTGTGGCAAGACGGGCTGCTGGGCAGCGCCTTTAACATCGTCGGGGTGGGCCGTCAGGAGATGACCGACGAGGCCTTCAAGGACTTTGCCATCGAGGCGCTGAGGAGCAGCAAGGAGACGGACACGCCGCAGCCCGGCGCGCTGGAGAAGTTCCGCGAGCTGCTGTACTACGAGTTCGGGGACTTTGCCGGAGACGAGGTGTACGACCTGGTCGGGCGCGAACTCGACCGGGCGGAAGAAGCGCACGGCGGGCGCAAGAACGCGCTCTTTTACCTCTCGACCCCGCCCAGCCTCTTCGAGCCGATCTCGGCGGGACTGGGGCGGCTGGGGCTGGCCGACGAGTCCGAAGGCTGGCGGCGCATCGTGATCGAGAAGCCCTTCGGCCACGACCTGAAAAGTGCGCGCGAGCTGAACGACGCCCTGCACCGGGTCTGGGACGAGTCGCAGGTGTACCGCATCGACCACTACCTGGGCAAGGAGACGGTGCAGAACCTGATGGCCATCCGCTTCGGCAACGCCATTTTCGAGCCGCTGTGGAACCGGGGGTACGTGGACCACGTGCAGATCACGGCCGCCGAGGACCTGGGCCTGGAGGGCCGCGCCGGGTACTACGAGGAGGCCGGGGTGGTGCGCGACATGCTGCAAAACCACCTGATGCAGCTGTTTGCCCTCACCGCGATGGAGGCCCCCGCCGCCTTCGACGCCGACGCGATCCGCGACGAGAAGGTCAAGGTGCTGCGGGCGGTCAAGCCCATTCCGCGCGGGCGCGTGAAGGGCGTCGCCGTGCGCGGGCAGTACGGCCCCGGCACCCTCTACGGCGACCGGGTGCCCGGCTACCAGGAGGAACCCAACGTCAAGCCCGGGAGCGCGACCCCCACCTACGTGGCCGTCAAGCTGGAGGTGGACAACTGGCGCTGGCAGGGGGTGCCCTTTTTCCTGCGGACCGGCAAGCGGCTGCCCAAAAAGGTCACCGAGATCGCGGTGGTGTTCAAGCGCCCGCCGCTGGGCATCTTTCCGGGCGGGCTGGAGCGCAACGTGCTGGCCTTCCGCATCCAGCCCGACGAGGGCGTGAGCCTGAAATTCTCCTCCAAGTCGCCGGGGCAGGAGATGGTGCTGCGGGAAGTCGTGATGGACTTCCGCTACGACGCTTTCGGGGCGCAGCTCGAAAGCCCGTATTCGCGGCTGCTGCTCGACGCCATGCTGGGCGACGCGACCCTTTTTCCCCGTGAGGACGAGGTGGACCACGCCTGGCAGATCGTCATGGGCATCCTGAGCGCCTGGGAGGGCGACTCGCCGGCAGACAGCCCCACGGCCGACTTTCCCAACTACCCCGCCGGCACCTGGGGTCCCGACGAGGCCGACGAATTGATCGGGCCGGACCGGCGCTGGAGGCGGCTGTGAGGGGCATGTTCAGCCTCCAGCCAGGGCTTCTGTGCTGGCCGCTGGCCGCTCCCTGGGACTCGCAGAGCCGCAAAGCAGAGGTGCCCCATGACCTACGCCACTGACCTGCGTCCCCTCGGCCCCGTCCAGAGCACTGTGCGGGGGGCGCAGGACACGCTGGACGAGCTGTGGTCGCAAACGGACGTGGAAACGCGGGCCTACACCGGCAACATCGTGGCGCTGACGGTGCGGCGCCACCGGGCGCGGGTAGAAGAGGCGCTCTCGGGGCTGGAGGGAAGATACGCCGGGCGGCAGATTATCGGCGTGATGGACGGCACCGACGACGTGCAGGTGCAGGTCAGCCTGGTGCCGCAACGCGGCGGGCTGTACGTCGAGCGCCTGACGCTGGACGCCAGCCCCGAGCAGCTTCAGGGGGCGATCCTGCCGCTGCTGCGCCCGGCGACCGTCAACCACGTGTGGTGGGGCGCCGACACCCAGCCTGCCGGGGTGCTGCTCTCCGAACTCACCGATATCGCCGATCAGGTGATCGCGGACAGCCTCACGCTGGACATCCCACCCGCGCGGCACTACGCCCTGGCCGACCTGAACTGGTCGCGCACGGCAGGCTGGAGAGAAGCGCTCGCGCAGCTGTTCGACAGCCCCGACGCGGCGCGGCAGCTGCCCGGGGTGAACCGCATGACCGTCCGCCACGCGGGCAGGAACGAGCTTCCAGCGCGGCTCTTCGCGGGCTTCGTGGCGAGCACGCTGGGCTGGCCGGACCTGGACGGCGTGACCTTCCGCCCTGCCCGCTGCGGACGCGAGAACGGTGACCTGTGCGGGGTGGACCTCGCGGGGGAAGGCGGCGTGCGCTTTACCCTCAGCGCTGGGGACGGCGGCGAACTGGCCCGGACCCACTGCCGCTGGCCGGGCATGGACCGCCAGACCGAACTCAACGTGCCGCGCATGAGCCTCGCCGAGGGCCTGGCCCGCGTGATGGCCCGCCCCGAACGCCGTGAGATCTTCGAGCGCGCCTGGACGCTGGCGAAAGCGAGCCTGACCGCCAGGGGCTGAACGCGGGAGGTCAGGGGGGAGGCGGCGCCGTGGCTCCGTCTCCCCTTCCCCGTCCCGGTTTCTTTTTCCGACCCCCCGGCGCGGCATACTCCCCCCCATGAGCGCCGCCGAGACCCTCGCTGACCTCGCCGTGTCCCTGGGCGCGGACGCCGTGGGCTGGGCGCCCGCGCAGGTCCCGGCCCCGGCGGTGGACGAGTACGCCGGGTGGCTGGCAGCGGGACGGCACGCGGGGATGGGCTACCTGGAACGCCAGCTTCCGGCCCGCGCCGACCCGGCCAGCCGCCTGGAAGGCGCGGGCAGCGTCCTGGTGCTGGGCGTGTCGCACGCCTTCGCGGACCCCGGCGTGCCCCCGGGCGGGGTGCGGGTCGGCCGGGTGGCCCGCTACGCCTGGACCCCCGACTACCACGACCAGCTTCAACCTGTGCTGACCCGGCTGGAGGCGGAGGCCGCGCGGTTGGGTGTGCGGGCGCGCGGCTACGTGGACCACGGCCCCGTAATGGAGCGCCTCTTCGCCTCGGGCGGCTTTCTGGGCTGGCGCGGCAAGTCGGGCATGACGGTCAGCACGCGGCTGGGCGCCTTCGTGACGCTGGCGGTGCTGCTCACCGACCTGCCGTTCGGGGGCGCGGCGGCGGTCCACCCCGACCGCTGTGGCCGCTGCCTGCGCTGCGTGGCCGCCTGCCCGACCAGCGCCATCGGGGACGACCGCACGATCGACGCGCGGCGCTGCATCAGCTACCTGACCATCGAGCACCGGGGGCCGGTGGCGCCCGAGTTGCGGGCCGGGATGGGCGACTGGCTCTTCGGCTGCGACGTGTGCTCGGAGGTCTGCCCGTGGTCGGTGCGGGCAGGGCCGCTCGCCCGGCTCTTCCGGCCCGACCCGGAACTGGCGCACCCGGACCTCTCGGCCTTTTTCGGCGTCAGCGAGCGGGGGTTCGAGCGCCGCTTTGCGGGCACCGCCTTTCTGCGTCCCCGCCGCAAGGGCATGGCCCGCAACGCCCTGACCGTGCTGGGCAACCTGTCCCCCGAGCAGGGCCGCGCCGCCCAGGGCTGGCCCCTTCTGCTGGCCGGCGCCGAGGACCCCGCCTGGGAGGTCCGCGAGGCGGCGGCCTGGGCGCTGGGGCGCTGGGAGGAGGAAAGCCGGGTGCGCCCGTTGCTGGACGACCCCCACCCAGCGGTGCGGGAGACGGCGGCGCGGGCCTTGACCCTGGCTTCATGAGGGCAACTCTGAGGCTTTTCCCACTCGTCAGCGCCCGGCGGACATGATGAGGTGGGGGGCATGGCGACCCTGACCGAACAGTTCATGCAGGCCCTGCGGACCACCGAGGACACCCGCGACCCCACGCCGCTGGTCGATCTTTTTGCCGAGGGCTGCACCCTGCGCAACCTGACCACCCAGGAGTGGAGCGGCAAGGACGGGGCGCAGGACTTCTGGACGCGCTACCTGGAGAATTTCGACACCATCCACAGCGAGTTTTTCCACCACGCCGACGACGGGCACACCGGCCTGATGGAATGGGAGGCGACCGGGCAGCTCGCGGGCGGGCACGACATCGCCTACCGGGGCAGCAGCGTGATCGAGCACGACGGCCAGAAGGTGCAGGCCTTCCGCACCTACTACGACTCGGCCGCCTTCGTGAAGCCCAACGCGCAGGTGGACTGACCTCCACCTCGCCTGCCCCGGTCCGGTTTCCCCCAGTGGAGCCGGACCCCTTTTCTGGCTCCCTTTGCCGGGGCCTCCTGCCGGAACTAAACCTGCCCTCCACCTGGACGGGGGTAAAGGTGACGTGAACCCGCGCCCCTCACGCCGTCCCGCTACCATGACCCCATGCGCGCCCGCCTGCTGCCTGCCGCCCTGCTCACCGCCGCCCTGCTCGCCCCGGGTTCCGCCGGAGGAGCGCCCGGTCAGGCGGCCGCGCCGCAGGGCACGCCGGTGCTGCGGCCCAGCGTCACGGCCCGCTACCCGCACGACCGCGCGGCCTTTACCCAGGGGCTGCAATACCTGGGCGGCGGCCTCCTGATCGAGAGCACCGGGCAGGTGGGTGAGTCGGGCGTGCGGCGGGTGGACCTGAGAACAGGCCGGGTGCAGGCGCAGGTGCCCACGCCCCTGGCCACGGCGTTTGGCGAGGGCGTGACCGTGCTGGGGGGCGTGGCCTACCACCTGACCTGGCAAAGCGGGCTGGCCTTTGCGCTGGACGCCGCGACCCTGCGCGAGGAGGGCCGCTACCGCTACCGGGGCGAGGGCTGGGGCCTGACCCACGACGGCCGCTCGCTGATCATGAGTGACGGGTCGAGCAGCCTCTTTTGGCGCGACCCCAAGACCTTTGCCGTGACCCGCACCTTGCGCGTGACCGACGGCGGGCAACCGGTCAAGAACCTCAACGAGCTGGAATACGTGCAGGGCAGCGTGTACGCCAACGTCTGGCTGACCGACCGCGTCGCCCGGATCGACCCCCGCACGGGCCGGGTCACCGCCTGGCTGGACGTGGGCGCGCTGATGCAGGAGGCCAGCGCCGCCGCCGCCCGCGCCGGGCGCCCCCTGACCTTCGACGACGTGCCCAACGGCATCGCCTACGTGCCCGAGCGCGGCACCCTGCTGCTGACCGGCAAGCGCTGGCCCACCCTGTTCGAGGTCAGGGTGCCGGGCGTGCGGGCCGAACCCGGCACCGCCGGCAAGGGCGCGGGCAACCGCCAGCCGTAGCCCTGCTGACCACAGACCGCCGCAGACCGGCCGCGCTTGAGCCTCTGCGGACGGCGGCGAGGGGGGGAGGGGCGCGGCGGGGCCGCCGGGGGGGAAAGCCCCTTACAGCCCGATCTTCAGGCCTGCCTTTTTCACGCGGGCGAGCCAGTTGGCCCGCTCCTGGCGCTCCATGGTCTGGGTGACGCGGCCGGGCACGCTGCGGTTGCCGCTGCATCCGGGCGAGGTCTTGCCGCCCTGCCGCCACACGGCGGGGCAGTCGGGGAGCCAGTAGTTGTTGGTGGCGTTGCGGCCCTTCAGGGGTGTGCTCCAGCCCACCAGGTTGTTGCGGGCGGAATTGTTGAAGAACGTCCCCCGCCCCCGGTCCCCGTTCATGTCCCAGATGTAGATGCCCACGTTCTGCGAGGGCACGATGCGGGCGTCGGGCATGTAACCGCTGGACATCACCCGGTTTTCGAAGACCTCGATGTCGTGGCCCGCCGAGACGGCGATGCCCTGGTTGGAGGTGCCGATAATCACGTTGCGGTAGGCGCGCACATGCCCCGCCGCGTAGCTGAGGTCCTTGGCGCCGCCGTCGCCCAGCATCATGCCGCCGCCGCTGTATTCCTTGGCGGAGGGATTGGCGGGGTAGGCGCCCTGAATGTAGTTGTTGTGAATCAGGATCGGGGAGGTGGGCGTGCCGTGCGAGAGGTAGATGCTGATGTTCTCCTCGGGGCGGCTCTTGCCCGGCTCGTTGATGATCTCGTTCCAGGCGATCTCGGCTCCCGGAATCTTGAACACCCCGTTGAACTGCACGAACTGCACCAGCCGCACCTTGTCGCGCGAGAAGGTGTTCGGCCCGGTGCTGTAGCGCCCGTCGATGTTGCGGGCGCGGTTGCGGCGGATCTTGACCGTGTCGCCCCGCGCCGGGACACCCCGGTAGTCGCGGAAGTACATGCCCGAGGTGCCGACCAGCTCGTTGTTCTCGACGACCGCGCTGCTGAATTCCTCCAGGTGCAGGAAGCGGCCCGGGTAGCGGTGCTCCTTGAGGGGCCGCCCGGGATTGAGCGCCACCCCGCGCGTGCGCCGCACCGTCACCCGCGCTTTTTGAAAGGCGCTGAGAATCAGGGTCCCCTTGCTGCGGATGTTCGAATTCTCGATGATGACCCGCTCGGAGGTCTTGATGGTCACGGCAGGCACCTTGGGGTCGAGGCTCTGCCAGTTGCCCCGGTAGGTGCCGCCCTTGCGGATGGTGACCGGGCCACGGTACTTGATCGCCGGGCTGACCGCCGCCTTGGCGGGTGCCTTTTGAGCAGGTGCCTTTTGAGCGGGCGCCGCCTTGGCAGGCGTCTGGCCCGGCTTCTGCTGCGCCAAGGCCGCGCTCCCCGGCAGGGGAAGGACCAGGGGCAGCAGCGCCGCCCACAGGGGCACTCGCCGGATTGTCGGGGCCATGCGGGAGTCTAGCATCGCCCGCCGCAGACGGTCAGAAGGCTGCACCAGGGCAGCCTACGGGGGCGCCCGCCACGTCCACAAGCGCCGCCAGCTTCACGCAGCAGGGGGCAGAGGGGGCCGGGTCCCTGTGCCTCACCCCCCTTCTGCCCCCTCACGCCAGCCGGGGTTCCAGCACCCGCCAGAGGTCTTCTTCCAGCGCGTGCGGTTCGCGGGCGGCGTCGAGCACCAAGAAGCGCTCCGGCTCGCGGGCGGCCAGCGCCAGAAACCCGGCACGCACGCGGGCGTGAAAGGCCAGGTCGGCCTGTTCCAGACGGTCGGGCTGGCCGCGCCGCGCCGCCCGCGCCAGCCCCACGGCGGGGTCGAGGTCGAGCAGCACCGTGAGGTCGGGCGTGAGGCCCCCCGTCGCCTCGCGGGTCAGGGCCGCGAGCAGCCCCGCGTCCAGCCCCCGACCGGCGCCCTGGTAGGCCAGGCTGGAGTCGGCGTAGCGGTCGCACAGCACGACCTCGCCCCGGGCGAGCGCCGGACGCAGCACCTCGCGCACCAGCTGGGCGCGGCTGGCCGAGTACAGCAGGAATTCGGGCAGGGGATCAATGTGGAGCGCCGGGTCGAGCAGCACCTCGCGCACCCGGGTGCCCAGCGGCGTGCCCCCCGGCTCGCGGGTGACCGTGTGCGCGACCCCCCGCGCCGCGAGCCGCGAGGCCAGCCGCGCGAGCAGCGTGCTCTTGCCCGCGCCCTCGGGTCCCTCGAAGGTGAGAAACAGGGGCGTCATGGGACTGCGGCCGCGCCGCCACCTGTCGCCTGTGGCTGCGGGCGGGCAGCGGAAAGCCGCCTTCTCGGCGCCACAGGCCAGGCCCCAGACGCCCCGGTCACAGCCCGGTCGGGTGATGCAGGAACTGCCAGGGCAGGCCGAACTCCTCTTCCAGCCGGGCGGCCAGGGCGCGGACCCCGAAGACCTCGGTCTCGTAGTGCCCGGCAAAGACCACGTTGACCCCGTACTCGAAGGCGTCGTGAAAGTGCTTGTGCTCGGGTTCGCCGGTCAAGAGGGTGTCGAGGCCCAGGGCGGCGGCCTCGGCCACGGCGCCCGCGCCGCTGCCGCTGAGCACGCCGAGGCGCTGCACCTGCGGAATACCGCCGCCGTGGACCAGGCAGATCTCGCCGGTGAGCTTCTGCACCCGGTCGGCGAAGTCCTGGAGCGACTGCGCGAAGGGCAACTCGCCCGCCAGCCCGATCTGGCGCCCCGCCGCCTCCCCGAACGGCTGGAGATTCCCCAGGCTCAGCGCGCGGGCGATCATCGCGTTGTTGCCCACCTCGGGGTGCGCGTCGAGCGGCAGGTGCGCGGCGTAGAGGTTGAGGTCGGCCATCAGCGCGGTGCGGACGCGGGTGCGGTGCGGCCCGCGCAGCGCCAGCGGCTGCCCCCAGAAGAGGCCGTGGTGGACCAGCAGCAGGTCGGCCCCGCTGTCAGCGGCGCTTTGCAGGGTCTTGACGCTGGTGTCCACGCTGGCCGCCACCCGCCGGATCACGCCGGTCCCCTCGATCTGGAGGCCGTTGAGGCTGAGGTCGGCGTAGCTGCCCGTGCCGAGGTACTCGTCCAGCCAGCGCACCAGCGTGTCGCGGTCCACCTCGCCGCGGGGCTGGGCGTCTCGGGGCTGGGCATCTCGGGGTTGGGCGTCTCGGGACTGAGCATCTCGGGGCTGCGGCGCCGGGTGCTGCGACAGGGGGTCGGTCATGGGGGGCATTCTAGGCGGCCCGGCTCAGCGCAGATCGGCGGCAGGCACGCTTTGGTGCGCTCCCGCCACGACCTCCAGCCGGTTGCCGAAGGGGTCGCGCAGAAAGACGCGCGGCACCCCGGCTTCCGCGTCGGCGCGGTAGGGCACGCCCTGGGCCTCGCAGTGCGCCCCGAAGGCGGCGAGGTCGGCGCAGCGCAGCGCCGGATGGCCCTTCTCGCGCGGCACGAAGTCGGGCGTCACGCCCACGTGCAGCTGCCGCCCGTCGGGCAGGCCGAACCACACGCCGCCCCGCGCCCGTAAGGCTTCCGGCTTGCGCAACTCCGGCAGCCCCAGAAAGGTTCCGAAAAAGGCCCGCGCCTGCGCCTCGCACCCGGCAGGCGCCTCGACCTGCACGTGGTCCAGCCCGGTGATCAGGGTCGTCATGGGACCGAGCATAGGTCCGGCCCCGGCTCCCGCGCCGCGTTCCCGGGCGGGGAACAAGGAGAAAAGGGCGCGCTGGCCCCGGTTTCCCGCTTCTTTCCCCCCAGAGGGCGCTCCCCCGGACGTTTCAGGGCCGGTGGGGTCCACTCCGGCTCAGCGGCTCAGGCGAGCGCGACCTCCGCCGCGCGTTCCTGGGACGCGCCGCCGGGTGCGTCCCAGGGGGTGCTCAGCAACCGGTCCAGCGGCACCGGGCGCCCCAGCAAGTAGCCCTGGCCGACGTGGCAGCCCAGGGCGTGCAGCGCGCGCAGCTGGGCGTCGTCTTCCAGGCCCTCGGCGACGACCTCGAGGTCCAGCACTTCGGCCACCTGGAGCAGCGCGCCCAGCAGCGTCTGGGTAAAAGGCTGGCCCTGACCGCCGCGCAGGTCCGCCACAAAGGAGCGGTCGATCTTGACCGTGTCGAGCGGCAGGTCGCGCAGCGAGGAGAGGGAGGTGTGCCCGGTGCCGAAATCGTCGAGGGCGACGCGCACCCCCAGGGCGCGCAGCTCCCCCAGCGTGTGGCTCGCGCGCGCCACGTCGCGCATCAGGGCCGTCTCGGTAAGTTCGAGTTCCAGCCGCCCGGGCGCCAGGCCGCAGTCGCGCAGCACGGCGCGCACCGTCTGCGGAAAGTCGGGGTCCTCCAGCTGGACCGGCGAGACGTTCACGGCCACCACCAGCGTGCCGGGCAGGTGCCGGGCGTCGGTGCAGGCGCGGCACATCACCCACTCGCCCAGCGGCACGATGAGGCCGGTCGCCTCGGCCAGCGGAATGAACTCGGCGGGACTGACCTCGCCCAGCTGGGGATGGGTCCAGCGCAGCAGGGCCTCGACCTTGACCGCCTGCCGGGTGCGCAGGTCAAAGAGCGGCTGGTAGTGCAGGGTCAGTTCGCCGCGCGTGGCCGCGTGCTGCACGTCGCGCTCCAGCGTGGCCCGGCGCGCCTCGGCTTCCCCCAGCGCGCTGGCGTAGCGGTACGCGGCGTTCTTGCCGGTGCGTTTGGCGCGGTACATCGCCAGGTCGGCGGCGCGCAGCAGGGTCTCGGGGTCGGCCCCGTCGTGCGGCGAGACGCTGACCCCCACCGACGCGGTGACGAGTTCGCTGCGGCCCCCCAGATCGTAGGACGCCTGGAGGACCGCGCACACCCGTTCGCCCAGGGCCTGCGCGTCGGCGGCGCCGTGAACCGGCAAGAACAGCGCGAACTCGTCGCCCCCCAGCCGCGCGACGGCGCCCCCGGCCCCGGCGGCCAGGCGGTGCAGGCGTTCGCCCGCTTCTCTGAGCAGGGCGTCCCCGGTTTCGTGGCCGCGCTCGTCGTTGACCCGCTTGAAGCCGTCGAGATCGATAAACAGCACGGCGTGGGCCTGCCCCGGTCCGCCGCGTAGCGCCCGCTCCAGCGCCGCCGCCCAGCCCCGGCGGTTGAGGCGCCCGGTGGGCAGGTCCGTGTGTGCCAGGCGCTTTTGCTCGCGGGCCTGCTCCTGAAGGCGGGCGGCAAAAGCGCGGATCAGCGCCAGCAGCGTGACGGTGCTGAGGCCCAGTTGCAGCAGCGCGGCGCTGAGCGCGGCCGACTCCGGGTCGCGCAGGTGCGCGGCGACGTAGCCCACGCTGACCGCCGCCATGCCCGCTCCCGAGGCGAGGGCGACCCGCCGGGCGACCCGGTCCGGACCTCCCGGCATCAGAAAGGTCACGACGTACAGCGCGGGCACCCACCAGTACGTTTCGGTCAGTTCACGCAGGGTCTCCGCGCCCCCGGTGAAGTGCAGCAGGTAAGCCAGCCGCAGCACGAAAAAGGCCCCCGCCGCCGTGACCAGCGTGTTCACGACCCCGCGCAGCGCGCCGGGCCGCCACAGCAGCGCGCCTTCCAGCAGCAGCAGCAGCGCGGCGATCAGCGGATAGCTCACCCGGTCAAAGGCGGTCGTGCGCGGCGCGGCGGAGTCCAGCAGCACGCCCACCCCCGCCGCCAGCGCCGTGACCGGCAGCGCGAGCAGCAGCTTGCGGCGCCAGGCCCGCTCTTCGGAGGTCAGGGAACGGGCGGCGGCCGCAGCATCGAACACGCCCCAGCCTAGAGGGCAGGCCGCACCAGAACTCTTACAGGGTCTGCCCCGGCAGGCGCGCCAGCAACGGCCCCCACACGGGGCGAACCGGCCCGGCCGCGAGGTCCGGGGGAAGCCATTTCTGACAACACTCTTTCAGGCCGGAGCCGCCCGCCGCCCGGGCGGGGCGGCGGCGGGCAAGCACTTTAGGTATTTCCCAGAATGGAGGCGTAAGGTGAAGGCATTCTTTTCACCCACTCGGGGGGGTTGACGTGACTGTTTCAGACTGTCCGGCCCAGGCGCTTACTCCACCTCGCCCCATCTGGCCTCGCTGCCCCAGCTGGCCCTGCTGCGGGGCGGCCCGGTGAGGGGCCTCTCTCTCCTGCTGGCGCTGGGAGCGCTGCTGGGGGCGCTGGGTGCGGGCTTTCTGGCGGGGCGCGCCACTCTGCCGCCCGGGCCGGGAGACGCGGCCGCGCGGGTGAGCCAGGCCGCGGCCCAGCCGCTCACGGCGACCCTGCCCGGCGATCCGCGCGAACTGATTCCGCTGGTTCCGGGTCCCGGCGAGGGGCCGGGGCAAACGCCGCCGGGCCTCCCGCAGCCTGGCCCCCAGCCGCCCCCCGGCCAGGCGCCGGGGGAAGGAGAGTGCACCGTGCTGCTGCACCGAGACGGACAGTTCTACCGCCTGCAACCCGGCCAGCCGGGGACAGGACAACCCGGACAGGGGCAGCCGCAGCCCGGCCCGGGCCAGCGCGGGGACGGCCAGCCGGGCGCCGACAGCGACGAACTGTTTCCGCTGGAACCGTTCGGCCCTGGCCCCGGTCTCCCGGACCTGCCCGGCCTGCCGCCCACCCAGCCTGACCAGCCGGGGCTGGACCTGAGGGTCTGATGACGGCCCCGACGCCTCTCACCCCGCTCTCGCCGCAGGCCGTGATGGACGCCGCCGCGCGGCTGCGCACCCTGCTGTTCGAGGTCAAAAAGGTCATCGTGGGGCAAGACCTCTTGCTCGAACGCCTGCTGGTGGCGCTGCTGGCGCGCGGGCACGTGCTGGTCGAGGGCGTGCCGGGCCTCGCCAAGACGCTGGCGATCCACACGACCGCCGACGCCATCGGAGCGACCTTCCGGCGCATCCAGTTCACGCCCGATCTGGTGCCCGCCGACCTGATCGGCACCCGCATCTACAACCAGAAGACCGGCAGCTTCGAGGTCGAACTCGGCCCGGTGTTCGCCAACCTGATCCTGGCCGACGAGATCAACCGCGCCCCCGCCAAGATCCAGTCGGCGCTGCTCGAGGCCATGCAGGAGCGGCAGGTCACCATCGGCCTCCAGACCTTCCGGCTGCCCGACCCCTTCCTGGTGCTGGCGACCCAGAACCCCATCGAGTCCGAGGGCACCTATTTCCTCCCCGAAGCGCAGGTGGACCGCTTCATGTTCAAGGTCGTGGTGAGCTATCCGGGCTTCCACGAGGAGATGACGGTGGTCGAGCGCGTCTCGCAGACGCTTTCCAGGGTCAGCGTGCAGCTTTCGGGCGACGAATTGCGGGCGCTTCAGGGCATGGCCGACCAGGTGTATGTGCACCCGTCGGTGATGGAATACGCCGTGACGCTGGCGCGGGCCACCCGCGACCCCGGGGCCGTCGGCCTGCCCGAGCTGGGGCGGGCGGTCACCTACGGGGCCAGCCCGCGCGCCAGCGTGAACCTGATCGTGGGCGCCAAGGCCCTGGCCATCGTGCGCGGGCGCGAGTTCGCGCTCCCCGAAGACGTGCGCGACCTCGCTCCCGAGGTGCTGCGCCACCGCATCCTGCTCTCCTACGAGGGGCTGGCCGAGGAGGTCCGGCTGGAGGAGCTGGTGGCCCGGCTGATCGCGGCGGTGCCGCTGCCGCGCGTCCACCTGGGCGATCCGCACGGGACCTCCTCTCCGGGCGTGACCCGCGATGAGCCTGCTTAGGCGCCGCCCCCGGCCGCCGGTCCCACCGCCCGCGCCCGCCGTCCACGCCCCGCCTTCACCGCGTCCCCCCGAGCTGCCCGCGCAGCTGCTGAGGCGGCTGGAGTTCAAGGTGGTGCGGCGGCTCGACGGGTTTCTCTTCGGCGACTACCGGGGGTTGTTCTACGGTCCCAGCCTCGACCTGGCCGAGGTCCGCGAGTACCAGCCGGGCGACGAGGTGCGGCGCATCGACTGGAACGTGACCGCCCGCTCGGGCCGCCTGCACGTCCGCCAGTACCGCGAGGAACGCGAGCTGACCGCCTGGCTTTTAATCGACACCTCCGCCTCCATGAACTTCGGCACCCGCCGCACCCTCAAACGCGACCTGGCGCGCGACTTCGCGGGGGTCGCGGCGCTGGTGGTCACCCGCCACGGGGACAAGGTCGGCGCGGTCGCCTTCGGGCCGCTGGCGGGCACGCTGCCGCCGCGCGGCGGGCGCTTTCAGGCCCTGAACGTGCTGCGGCTGCTGTGCGGGGAGGGCGCGGCCCTCCGGCCTCCGGCTGTCCAGCCCGGAGGCAGCCCCCTGGAAGAAGCCCTGGACGCCGCCCACCGCACGCTGCGGCGCCGCTCGCTGGTGTTCGTGGTGTCGGACTTTCTGGAGGGGACCGGCAGCGGGAGCGGCTGGACGCGGGCGCTGGGGCGGCTGGCGCAGCGGCACGACGTGGTGGCCGTGCGGGTCTCGGACCCCGCCGAGCGGGTGCTGCCCGACGTGGGCGGCCTGCGGCTGCGCGACCCCGAGACGGGCCAGGAACTGTGGCTGGACACCTCCGACCCGGGGGTGCGCGCCGCCCACGCCCGGCTGGTGGCGGGGCGTGACCGGGCGCTGCGCGGAGCGCTGGGGGCCGCAGGGGTGGACCTGCTCGACCTGGGCACCGAGCGGGAGCTGGTCGGCCCGCTGCTGCGCTTCGCGGCGGCCCGGCGGGGGAGGCGCGCATGACCTTCGGCTTTCCCGCGCTGCTGTGGCTGCTGGCGCTGCTGCCGCTGACCGGCTGGCTGCTGTGGTCGGCGGCGCGGCGGCGGGGGCGGCGGGCGCAGGCCTACGCCGACCCGCACCTGCTGGGCGCCGTGCTGCCCGCCGGGGGGGGCCGCCGCCGCCGCCTGCCGCTGGCGCTGCAACTCGGGGCGTTGGCGCTGCTGCTGTTCGGCGCCGCGCAGCCGGTCGCCCAGCCCCGGCTGCCGGTCAACCAGGCCTCGGTGATGATCGCGCTGGACGCCTCGCGCTCGATGCTGGCCGACGACGTTCTTCCCACCCGGCTGGAGGCGGCGCGCACGGTGGCCCGCGAGTTTCTGGCGCTGGCGCCCACCTCCACCCGCATCGGCTTTCTGACCTTTTCCGACAATGCCTCGGTGCTGGTGCCGCCCACCACCGACCGCCAGGAGGTGCTCGCCGCGCTGGAGCGGGTGAGGCCCGCCCAGGCGACCTCCTTCGCGGGGGCGCTGGTAAGCGGGGTGCGCGCCCTGCCCGAGCGCGCCGGGGCCGCGCCGCCGCCCGAACTGCTCGACGGTCCTCCCCCGGCGGCGCCCCAGGCGAACACGCCGCGCCCCGACCCCGCCACGCTGCCGCCCGGCGCGATTCTGCTGCTCTCGGACGGCATCTCGAACCGGGGGGCGAACCCGGCGGTCGCCGCGCGCTTCGCCTCCGACCACGCGGTCAAGCTCTACGCGGTTGCCCTGGGGCGCGAGGGCGGCGCGGTGACCCGGGTGGGCGGCGAACTGGTGTTCGTGCCTTTCGACACCCGCGAACTGACCCGCCTGACCGCGCTGACGGGCGGCCAGTTCCTGTACCCGCCCGACGCCGAGCGCCTGCGCGGGCTGTACCGCGAACTCGGCACCGCGATCCGCTGGCAACCCAGCGACCTGGGGCTGGGCGCCCCGCTGGCCGGGCTGGCGGCGCTGCTGCTGGTGCTGGGCGGCGGGCTGGCGCTGGCCTGGCACCGGAGGGTGCCGTGAACCCCTGGCCCAGCCGCCCCCAGCACGGGGAGGTGCCCTCATGAGTTTTCTGTGGCCCTGGGCGCTGCTGGGCCTGCTGGCGTTGCCGCTGCTGGTATGGGGCTACCTGCGTGCCTTACCCCGGCCCGCCCGCACGGCGGCGCTGCATCCCGACCTCGCGTTGCTCGCGCAGGCCAGCCGCCGCCCACGTCCGCTGCGGCGGCACCTGCCCGCGCTGCTGTACCTCGGCGCACTTACGCTGGCGCTGCTGGCGCTGGCCCGGCCCACCGCCCCGTTGCCGCTCCCCGACAACCGCACCGCCGTGATGCTGGTCATCGACGTGTCGCGCTCGATGGAAGCCGAGGACATCGCGCCCAGCCGCTTCGTGGCCGCGCAGGAGGCGGCGCGCAACTTCGTGAAGTCGCTCCCCGAAGGCGCCCGGGTGGGCTTGGCCTCCTTTGCCGGGTACGCCGTGCTCAACACCCCGCCCACCGCCCGGCACGAGCGGGTGCTGGCGGCCATCGACGGCCTGGGGCTGGCCCGGCGCACCGCCATCGGCGACGGCCTGCTCGAAGGGCTGAACGCCCTGCCCGAACGCGGCCCCGACGCGCCTGCTGCGGGCGGCGAGCGCCCCCAGGCCGCCATCGTGCTGCTCTCGGACGGGCGCAACAACAGCGGCTCCGAACCGCTCGACGCCGCCGCCCGCGCCCGGCAACTGGCGGTCAAGGTCTACACCGTCGGGCTGGGCACCGAGAACGGCGATCCTGGCGGCGTGCCCTGGGGCGGCTTCCTGGGCGGCTTCGACGCCGAGACCCTGCGGCAGATCGCCACGACCACCGGGGGCCGCTACTTCGAGGCCCGCTCGGCCGATCAGCTCAGCTCCATCTACCGCAGCCTGGGCCGCTCGCTGGGCTGGACCGTGCAGCCGCGCGAGGTCTCGGGACTGCTCGCCGCCCTGGCGGGCCTGCTGCTGCTGGCGAGTCTAGCCGTCTCCGAACTGCTGGTGCGGCGCATCCTGTGAGAGGGCGCAAGCCGCAAGGGTGGGCAGGCACGGCAGAAACGAAAGAACCCCGCGCTTGACGGGGTTTTCTCTGGTGGCGATGCCCGGACTTGAACCGGGGACCTAACGATTATGAGTCGTTCGCTCTAACCAGCTGAGCTACATCGCCTTAAAAAGTTGCCCCGCTGCTTCAGCGGGGGCTTTTGGTGGAGCTGAGGGGATTCGAACCCCTGACCTTCTGAATGCCATTCAGACGCGCTCCCAACTGCGCCACAGCCCCGAAGGCCCGGTTAGATTAGCAACGGACCCTCAGCTTGTCAACGCCCCACCCGGGCCGCTCCCCTGCTGCGCAGCCAGCCCCACGTAGCCCTCGATCAGGTGAATCACGACCGGGTTGTGGGTGTGGACCCCGTGCGCCTCGCCGTGGCCGCCCTCGTCGATGAAATGGGCGATCACGGCCGCCTCGCCGTCGCGGGCGAGCAAAAAGGCGCGCTGGCCCACCGCCGCGATGGAGGGCAGCCCGGTCAGCGCGGCGCGGTGCAGCGCCACCCCCCGGGGCGTCAAGCGCTCCAGACGGTCGGCCAGGCTGCTCTCGCCCGCCATATACACGCTGCGGCGGGCGTTCAGGGTCAGGTCCTCGCAGAGGCTGCGGATCGCGGCCTCGCCGTAGAGGTGGTAGACGGCCTCGGGGGCAGGGTCGGGCGCCAGCCGCGAGAGGTCACGGTCGAGCGCGCCCAGGCGGTCGTCAAAGGAGCGCCGGGCGCGCGCCAGGTACTCGCGGGCGCTGAGCGGCGCGTATTCCAGCGGGTTTTGCCCCATCCGCGCCGCCAGGCCCCGGCCTTCGAGGCGTTCGAGCGTCTCGTAGATCTTGGGCCGGGGAATGCCCGCCTGCCGGGCCACCCGGGCCGGCACGGCGCGGCCCAGCGCCAGCAGCGCGGTGTACGCGCGGGCCTCGTATTCGGTCAGCCCGAGCGCTTGCAGGTGGATCACGGCACTCATCTGCGCCCAGCATACGGGAAAAAGCCCCGGCGCCCGGCCGCGGCCCGCGCCGCTGGCCCCTCCACCCGCCCGCCCTTCATGCGCCCTTGCAAAAGGGACACCCTCCCCGCTCCAGCCCCCGCCGCACCACATTCGGGCCGGGAGAGGCCCTTTAAGTTCTAAGCCTCGGCGGCCCGGCCCCCGGCCCCCGGCCCCCGCGCCGGACTTTCCCCCTGACCCAGAGAGGTGTCTTCCATGCGTTCCCTGCTGCTCCTGACCACCCTGGCGCTGGCCCTGACGGCCTGCAAGAACGAGACGCAGTCGTCCACGACCACGGCCTCTCCCTCCTCCACGGCGTCCTCCACAGCGGCGGGCGTGCCGACCCTGGAACCGGGCGTGCTGAAAGTCGCCATGGAGGGCACCTACCCGCCCTTTACCTTCCGGGACGAGGCGGGCGAGCTGACCGGCTTCGACGTGGACATCGCGCGGGCGCTGGCCGGGCGGCTGGGGCTGGAGACCGAGTTCGTGCTCACCGAGTGGAGCGGCATCCTGGGGGGCCTTCAGGCCGACAAGTACGACGTGATTCTCAACCAGGTCGGCATCACGCCCGAGCGGCAGGAAAGCATCGGGTTCAGCCAGCCGTACGCCTACAGCCAGCCGCAGATCATCGTGCCGCAGGCGGGCAGCTTCGATCCGCAGTCGCTGGCGGACCTGAAGGGCAAGCGCGTCGGCGTGGGTCTGGGCAGCAACTTCGAGCAGCAACTGCGCGGGGCGGGCGGGATCGAGGTGGTGACCTACCCCGGCGCTCCCGAGTACCTCGCGGACCTGGCGGCGGGCCGCATCGACGCCGCCTACAACGACCGCCTGCTGGTGGGCTACCTCATTCGGCGCGACAACCTGCCGGTGCGCGGCGCGGGCGTGGTGGGCGATCCCGAACCGGTCGGCGTGGCCTTCAAGAAGACGAACACCGGGCTGGGCGAGGCCATCGACCGCGCGCTGAGTGAACTGCGGGGCAGCGGCGAATACACCGAGATCAGCGAGAAGTGGTTCGGGCAGGACGTGGGGCAGCCCTGAGCCTGGCTTGAGGGGCCAGCCGTGAGGTGCGGGCCTCGTCTCCGGCCCGGTGCCCGGGATGAGGGCCTGGCCGGGCGCGCTCTGAGACAATGGCCGCCATGATTCCCGAGCCGCTGCAAGCCGTCGGGCGGAGTGCCTGGGAGGCGCTGCCCACCCTGCTCGCCGCCGCGCCCATCACGTTGGGGTACGCGCTGGCCGCGATGCTGTTCGGGCTGCCGCTGGCGCTGCTGGTCGCGCTGGCGCGGCTCTCGCGCGCGCGGCCGCTGCGGTGGGTCAGCGGCGTGTACGTCTCCTTTATGCGCGGCACGCCGCTGCTGGTGCAGATTTTCATGCTGTATTACGGGCTGCCCGCCTTTGGCATCAGCGTGAGTCCGCTGGTGGGCGGCGTGCTGGCGCTGACGCTCAACGCCGCCGCCTACCTCTCGGAGACGATGCGCGCCTCGATCCTGAGCGTGCCGCGGGGCCAGCGGGAAGCGGCGCTGAGCCTGGGGTTGACCCCCCGGCAGACCCTGCGGCTGATCGTGCTGCCGCAAGCGGCGCGGGTGGCGCTGCCCAGCCTGGGCAACACCCTGATCGGGCTGGTCAAGGACACGTCGCTGGTGTCGGTGATCACGGTGGTCGAGCTGCTCAGGAGCGCCCAGCTGGTGATCGCGCGGACCTTCGAGCCGTTCGGGCCGTACCTGGCCGCGGCGCTGATCTACTGGGCGATCAGCAGCGCGCTGGCCTGGGTGCAGCGGCGGCTGGAAGTCCGGCTGTCGCGCCCGGGCTAGTTCAGGGCAGGCTAGGGCTTGAACCCCTGCACACTGACGGTCAGGACGTACCCGCCGCCCTCCTTTTCCCAGGGGCGGATGCCCAGGGTGCCCAGTGCCTCGCGGCCGTTAAGGTCCCGGAGGCTGTAGGTCACCACCCGCAGCGGGCCGTCGCGAGTGTCGGTCCTGGCTTTCCAGCCGGCTGCCTTGAGTTGCGCGGAGTAGAAGGCCAGCACCTCGTTGGCGCTGCGCTCCGTCTGCACATGCACGCTGCTGAGCGCGCCGTTGACGGTGGTCACCACCGACCCGCCCTTGACGGTCGCCTCCGGGAACGCCTTGAGCAGCGGCAGGCTCGAATACGGGCGGGAGGTGGGCGCCTTCTTGATGGACGCGATCTGCTGGTCCCCCACGGGGTTGAGGTTCAGGTCGAGGTCGGTCCGGCCCTCACGCCCGGACAGGTTGGCGTTGAGAATGAAGTTGGTCTCGCCCTCGCGGTAAAACCCGGCATTGCGGAGGGTCTGCCCGGTCACGAAGCCGACCGGCTGCCCGTAATTGGGCAGCGGCTTCCAGCCGGTCGCGGCCAGGCTCTGCGTCAGCGCGGCGAGGGCCTGCTCGGCGGACAGGGCGCTGGACAGCAGGACGCGGTGCTGCACGAACTGGCCGCCATTGCCGCTGGTCCGCAGGCTGGCGATCACACCCAGGCGCGGGTCGAGGCGCAGGGGCAGCGTGGCGGGCACGGCGCCGTAGGTCAGCTGCGTGTCGGCGCCCGGCCCGTACATGCTGCCGAACAGCCGCTCGATGACCTGCGCGGCCTGCTCGGGTGTGGGCGGGGTCGTGGCCTGGACTGTGGGCCGCAACGTGGAAGGGGCGGACTGCGCGAAAACGGGAGCGGACGTGGCGGTGAGCAGCGCGGCCAGCAGCAGACGTTTGGGCATGGGGTCAGCGTAGTGAACGGCGCCGCCGCGCTCCTCCTTCTTTGGGTGGAGGCGGGCCGCGCGGAATCTTGGGCGGGGCCTCATCGCTCGGTCAGGTCAGCCCCTTTCCCCAGCCGCGCCGCCGCCCCCCAGGTCAGCAGCGCCCCCAGCAGCGTGAGGCCGAACGCCAGCGTGAAGGCCGTCTCCAGGGAGGCCACCCGCGCGATCAAGGCCCCGCCCGCCCCCGCCGCCAGCGCGACCATCAGCACCTCGATGTTGGCGAGCTGCCCCGAGAGCCGCCCCGCCGCGCCGGGCGCCACGCTCGACAGCGCGAAGAGGGTGTTGCTGTTGTACCCGGCGCCCATGCTCAGGCAGGCCAGGAACCAGCCCGGATAGACGCCCCACAGCGGCAAGAACCCCAGCACCGCCGCCGCCGTGAGGGCCAGCCCCAGCGCGACCCCCACCATCCCGGCGCGGATGCGCGCGGGCCGCGACGCCGCGCCGAAACGCCGCTCCAGCCGGGCCTGCACCCACGACCCCAGCGTCCAGGTTGCTCCGCCCAGACTCAGCACGCCCCCCGCCTGGGTGAGCGTCAGGCCGCGCAGCTCGTGCAGCGCGAGCGGCAGGAAAGAATTGGCTCCCAGCAGCGCGAAGGCCGCCCACCCCCGCACGACCAGGGCGGCGGGCAGCCCGGGGCGCAGCCGCCACAGCCCGGCCGGAAAGAGGCGGCGCGAGGCGAGCACGATGCCCACCAGCCCCAGCGCGACCAGCCCCGCGCCGGGCAGGTCGGGGCGGCGCAGGCCCTCGACCAGCGCGCCCGCCGAGACCGCCAGCGCCAGGGCGGGCCACAGCAGGCGGCGGCCTTCTGGCCCGGCCACCTGCTCTGCCACCTCCGCCCGCCGCCCCCCCCGCAGCGGCAGCACGCACAGCGGCGCGCCCAGCGCCAGCACTGGCAGCAGGCCCCAGAACACCGCGCGCCACGACCAGGCGTCCGCGATCAGGCTGGCGATCACCGGTCCCAGCAGCGCGGGCAGCAGCCAGGCGCTCGACACCGCCGCGAGCATCCGGGCGCGGGCGGCTTCCGGGTAACGGGCCGTGATCACCGCGAAGGGCAGCGCGCCCAGTCCCCCGGCCCCCAGCCCCTGAATCAGCCGCCCCAGCACGAAGACGGGCATGGTGGGGGCCAGGCCGCCCACCAGCAGCCCGGCGGCGAACACCCCCAGCGAGACGGCCGCCCCGAAGGCCAGCCCCCGGCGGTCCGAGAGCAGGCCCGTGAGCACCGCCCCGAACAGGCTGGCAAGCAAGAACGCACTCGACGCCCAGCCGTACAGTGCCAGCCCCCGCAACTCGTCCGCCACCCGGGGCAGCACCGTGCCCACCGCCATCGACTCGAAGGCGACGATCAGGACCACCAGCAGCAGGCCCGCCCCCAGGGTCCGGGGCGGGGCGGCCTCGGGCGGGGCTGCGGGGACCATGGTCGCGGGAGCCGGCGCTGGCGGAGCAGGGGCCGGAGAGGATGTCGGAGCGGCGCGCACGGCGGGTATCCTCGCACATCCGGCGTCCGGCTCCGGCGACCACGGCGGCCCGGCCCAGGAACCAGGCCCCTTCCGCTTCCGCGGGCAAGCGGACCCAGGGGGCCGCCGGTTGCGGGTCCCTCTCGCCAGGTGGGGGCGTTTCCGGCCTCACCCGGCCTGGGCGCCGCCGTCAGCCTGGCCCGAAGTCCTTGACGTAGGCGCGGCCCAGCAGGGCGTCGCGCAGGGCCTCGGTCGTCAGGGCGGCCGAGCGCCAGGTGAGTTCGCCGTGGCGGGCCAGGCCCCCGTAACCGCGCAGGGCGTAGGCGGCGAAACTCAGGGCCAGCCACAGGGGCGACGTGGCGTAGCGCCGCCGGATCAGCAGGCTGTTGCGGATGTTGTAGTAGTGCCGCTTGGGTTCGAACTTGCCGCGCGGTGCGTGGCCGGGCACGCTGCCATGGTGCCAGATGCGGCTGGCGGGAATCAGGTGCGTCCGCAGGCCGTGCGACTTGAGCCGCAGGGCATACTCCGTGTCGTCTCCCATGAAAAAGAAGTTGTCCACCGGCACGCCGACCTGGCGCACCACCTCCAGCGGGATCAGCACGCCCACGAAGGTGAACATGTCGATGGGCGTGCAGGCCTGGGCGTAGATCTCCGGGCCGAGGGCCGTATCGGCCAGGGTGATCATGTTGAAGCTGCGCCGGTGGCCCAGATCGTAGGTCCCGTCGCGAGCGAGCACGGCGGTGCAGAGGGCCTCGGCGGTGCCTTCCCACTTCAGCAGCTGCTCGTGGGCGTCGTCTTCGGCAAAGCAGTCGTCGTCCATCAGCCACACGTGCCGGAAGTCGCCCTCCAGCACCTTGCGGACCCCGTAGGCAAAGCCGTAGGCCCCCCCCAGATTCCGGTCCAGCCGCAGGTAAGTGACGCGCTCGTCGGCCGGAATCACCTCGGGCGTCCCGTCGGTCGAGGCGTTGTCGATCACGTAGATGCGCGCCAGCGGCGCAGTCTGGTTCAGCAGGCTGCGCAGACACTTGACCAGCAAGGCCTTGCGGTTGTAGGTCACGACCACGGCCGCCGTGCCCACGCCCTCCAGCGGGCGGCGGGCAGGCGCCTGGGCCGGGTAGGGCGGCAGGGGGAAAACGTCGCTCATGGGGTCTCCTGGCCTGCCGGGGACAGGCGCCGCCGGGGAGGCGCGGGAGGAAGTCGGCCGCTCGCTGGGCCGCGCACCCGGCGGGAGCGGGCGCGGTCACGCACGTCGCGCTCACGGGGGCCACGAAGCGGGGGCTGGGAAGAAGACGGGAGCATGGTCTTGCCCAGCCTATCGCCTGCCGGCGGTGCCGCCTGCCTCATTTCTGCCTGCCTCACCTTTGCCTGCCTCACCTTTGCCCGGCGCCGCTGGCCTGAAGAAGACCCGGCGCCTCCCCGGTCAGGCGGCTCCGCCCTCTTGCCCCTCTGCCTCATCCTGCGGGCGCGGGGCCTGCGGGTGCTGGGTCTCCGGGCGTGGGGCAAGCTGGCCGATCCCCAGCAGCAGCAAGCCGATCAATACGGTCGCCGCGCCGCGCGCCATGCCGCCCAGGCCGTCCAGATCCACGAAGACCAGCTTGCCCGCCGCCAGCCCAAAGGCCAGCAGCGCGGTCCACCACCGCAGCGGCCTGCCCGCGCGCCGCGCGAGCACCAGCAGCGCGACCGAGGCGGCCAGCCCCACCGCCGTGGAGGTCAGGGTGGGGGCCAGGGGCAGCCGCGCGTCCGGGCCGCGCCACAGCAGTTCGGCGGTGCGGCCCATCAGGGCCAGCAGGGTCAGGCCCAGCGCGGGCAGCAGCGCGTCGCGCCACAGCGGGTCCCCGGTGCGCCGCACCGCCTGCGCGGTGACCCGGCGCTGGCGCAGGGAAGCAGCTGGGGGCAGCCGGCGCAACCCGGCCGGAGTGGTCAAGCCCCCCAAGGCAGCCAGCGCCGCACACGCCCCCAGCAGCGTGAGCGCGCCCTCTCCGGCCGTGCCCGGCCCGCCCAGCATGGCCCCGGCGCTGGCGAGCGCGGCCAGCCCCAGCGCCGGCCAGGCCCGCCACGGCCAGCGGCTCTGGCCGGGCACCCGGGCCAGCAGGGCGGCCAGCACGGCGAGCGCCAGCCCCAGCCCGGCAAAGGTCAGGCCGGCGGCGCCTTCGCCCAGGCCCCAGGCCAGCAGACCCAGGACCGCCGAGGCCGCCCCCAGCAACTCCAGGGCGACGAGCAGGCGGCGCGGACCGCCGCGCAGCATTTCTCCCGCCTGCCGTCCGCCCGGCCCCCACCCCAGCAGCGCGCCGGCCAGCAGCGCGTGAACGGCGGCCTGCGTGGGCGACCCGGCCAGGAGCAGCGCGAGCGCCACCAGCAGCACGCCCGCGGCCACGGCGGCCCAGCCGAGCGTGCGGGCACGCGGGAGCTGTCCAGCGCGGGCCAGGCCGAGCGCGCCCCCGTGCAGCGCCAGCGCGGCGAGCCAGGCCAGCCCGAAGCGCAGGTCGAGCACCGGCCACCCCGCGCCCGCAGCGGGCAGCACCGTCACCGAGGCGGCCAGCGCGGCTCCGGCGACCCCGGCCACGCCCGCGCCCACCCGGCCGCCCAGCGCGGCCCCCGCCCCCAGCCCCAGCCCCGCCACCAGCACCGAGGAGGGCCAGGGCCGCAGCAGATGGTCGAGCAGCAGCGCGGCGACGCCGGCCGCCCCCAGCCGCCGCCACACCTGCGAGCGCAGCCACCCGCCCAGCAGGGCCGCCCCGGTCGCCAGCCCCAGCAGCCGGGTGGAGAGGCGCGGGCCGTCCACCCCCAGCGCCAGCGCGCCGCCCAGGGTACCCACACCGACGCCCAGCAGGGCGTCGCGCAGCAGGCCCAGGCGGCGCTCCTCCCCGGCCGCCACCGAGCGGCGGTGCAGCGCGGCGGCCCCCCCGGCGCACACCGCTCCGACGAGCAGCAGGGCAAGGGTGGAAAGGCCCTCCGCCGGGTCCCGTCCGCCGCCCAGGCCGCCCTCCAGCGGGACCAGCAGCGGCGGCGACCCCGCCAGCCCCGCGAGCAGGATGCCCGCCGCCGCCAGGACCGGCCGGGGAGGCAGGCGCGGGCCGGTCTTCTCCTGGGCGCGCAGGCCGGGCGCCAGCGCCGCCCCCACCGCCGCGAGCAGCAGCGCGGCCCACAGCAGCGGATGGCCCGTCTGGCCGTGTACGGCCGCCGTCACGACCAGCCCCAGCAGGCTGACGCCGGGGAGCAGGGCGAGCTGGGCCGCGCCGGTGCCGGGGGTCACGTCCCCCGGCGCCCGGGAGACCCCGCTTCCGGCGCTCAGGCGGCGTTCCGCCAGCGCCGTGGCCCCCAGGATGCCCAGCAGGGCGAGCTGGGCAAAGAGGGGGTCCCCCAGGTTGTCCGCCATGATCCAGGTGGCGGCGCTGGCTCCGGCCAGGGCAGTCAGCGTGCCCAGCAGCCGCCCCTGCGCCGCGCCGTGCAGCCCCACCGCCAGACTGAGCGCCAGGATGGCCGCAAACACCGCGCCCGGGGCCACGCCCGCCCCCACCAGCGCCCCGATGCACAGCGCCAGGATGCCGTACCCCAGCCCCCGCAGCGCCTCCCCGATAACCGGCGCGGCCCGCCCGGCCCCGGCGTATAGCGCCAGCGCCAGCCCCGCCGCCAGCCCCAGCAGCACCTCGCGCGTCAGCACCCCGCTGCGGGCCAGCGCGGCGGTGAACCAGGCCGCGCCCCCCAGCGTGACGGCGGCCCCCAGCCCCGCGAACACCGTACGCGAGGGCAGCGGCGCCCGGGCGGGGGCAGGGTCGCCCGGCCCGGGGGACTGGTCTTCCGGCCAAGCCCCGGGCGACAGGGGCGAAGGCGGCGAGGGCAAGGTCGAGGGCGAAGACGCCGACGAGGGTCCCGCAGGGAGGGGCGGCTGCGGCACCAGGAGGCCCTGCCCCAGCAGCTCGCGCCGGGCCGCCGCCTCAGCCGCCTCACGGGCCTCCGCGCGGGGCGGGGCCGGGGCGCCAGGCTGCCCGGGTGCCTGCTCCGCGGCCGCCCGCCTCGCCGGGGCCTGCCGCTCCAGCCACTCCAGGCGCTCGCGCAGGCGGCGGACCTCCGCGCTCACGCCGTTCAGGCGGCTCCACAGCACCAGGCAGAAGACCAGCAGCAGCACCAGCAGCGTGAGGGTCACCCCCCCAGCCTACCCGCCTGGCAACGCGGCCCGGCGCTTACAGTCGGCGCGCGGAGGGGCGGGCCGGGTGGGGCACTCCGGTCACGCCTGCTGACCTCCCGCGCCTCAGCGGGCGCCGCGCGCAGTCAGCAGGCGCACCATGCCTGCGTAGCCGCGCTGCCGGGCGTGGGCCAGCGGCGTGACCCCGTCCCGGTCGGCGAGGTTCGGGTCCGCCCCGGCGGCCAGCAGCAGGCGCACGATCTCCAGGTGGCGCGGGCCGCCGTCCCCCAGCAGCACGGCTTCGAGCAGGGCGGTCCAGCCCAGGTTGTTGACGTGGTTCACGTCGATGCCGGTCTTCAGGATCTCGCGGACGTACGCCACATGCCCCCGGTCCGCCGCCGGAATCAGGGCCGTGCCGCCGAAACGGTTGGTGCGGGTGAGATCGGGCCGCGCCCGCAGCACCTCACGCAGCATGGGAACGCTGCCAGTCTCGCCCGTGACCAGCAGGGCGTTGTTGCGCGCCTGGTCCTGCGGGTCGGGGTTGGCCCCTGCGCCAATCAGCAGGCGGGCCACCGCGACGTGGTTTCCCAGCGCGGCGAAGGTCAGGGCGCTGCGGCCGTCGGCGCGCCGGGCGTCCGGTGAGGCGCCGCGCGCGAGCAGCTCGCGCACCCGCGGCGCGTCGCCCGCCTCGGCGGCCTGCCACAGCTCGGTGTTCAGGGTCATGCGCTTCTCCTGGGCGGCGGGTCGGCCCGGCGGGGTGCCCGCGCCGGCCCCGCCCAGCGCGGCGCCGGGCAGGGCGAGCAGGGCCGCCAGCAGCACGGCCCTCCCTGACCTGGCGCTCACTGGCCCAGGACGGTGCGGACGGCGTCGGTGCCGCACTTCTCGTCGGTGGCCCCGCTGGGTGCCCCGCCCACGCCCACCGCGCCGACGACCGCGCCCCCGACCCGGATGGGGGCGCCGCCCGCCAGCACCAGGAAGCGGTCGATGTTGGCAAGTTCGGCCGAGGCCGGGTTGTTCCGCAGGTTCTCGGCCAGGGCGGCGGTCGTGTTGCGGGTGCTGGCGCTGGTGTAGGCCTTGCGGAAGCTGGCGTCCACGGTGTGCGGCCCGGCGTTCTCGGCCCGCGCGACCGCCAGGGTGATCCCGGCGCGGTCGACCACCGTGGCGGTCACGTTGTAGCCCAGCTGCGCGCAGTTTTGCACCGTCAGCTGCGCCACCCGCACGGCGGCCGAGAGGCTCAGGCTGGCGGCGGACACGGTGGGCGTGGTGGCGAGCTGCACGGGCGCCGGGGTCGGCGCGGGCGCCGTCTGGGCCAGGGCACCGGAAGCGAGGGTCAGGCCGAGCAGCAAGGTCGCAAAGGTCTTCATGGCCGTCATGCTGCGCCCCCCGCCTGCGGCCGCGCCATGCGGGCGGCCCACAGCCCGGCTGCGTAGTTTTACGGAGGCAGCGGGGTCTTTGGCGCAGGCGTCACGGCGCGTCGGGGGCGCCCGGGTCCAGACTGTCCAGATACACCCGCACCAGCTGGGCGAGCGAGTCCAGCTCCAGCTTCTCGAACACGCTGGCGCGGTGCGTCTCGACCGTGCGGGCCGAGATGCCCAGTTCGCGGGCGACCTGCTTGTTGCTGTGGCCGCCCACCAGCAGGCGCAGGACCTCGCGCTCGCGGGCCGAGAGGCGGGCCAGGCGGGCGCGCGCCCGCGCCCCGGCGGCCTGGCGCTCACGCGATCGCCGGTCCTGCTCGATGCCGCGCTGCACGGCGTCGAGCAGGTCGTGTTCGTCCACCGGCTTGGTCAGAAAGTCGGTGGCGCCCTGTTGAAAGGCGCGGCGGCACAGCTCGATGTCGCCGTGCCCGGTCACGATGATCACCGGCAGGTCCACGCCCAGGCCGCGCAGCTGCCCTTGCAGGTGCAGGCCGCTCACCTGCGGCATCCGCAGGTCGAGAATCAGGCAGCCGGGCGCCTCCCGGTCGAGGTCGGCCAGAAAGGCGCCGGGACTGGCGTAGTCGCGCACCCGCAGCCCCACGGTGCCCAGCAGGGTGGCCAGAGCGTCGCGCACCGCGTCGTCGTCGTCCACCAGAAAGACGGTGGGTTCGCGCAGCTCGGGAGGGCCGGGATCAGCCACGGGCGGCCGCCACGGCGGGTTCCCGCGCCTGCGGCACGGCCAGCGGCAGCGTCACGGTGAACAGGGCGCCGCCCGCCGGGTGGTTCTCGCCGTCCAGGCGGCCCTCCATCCCCTGCACCAGCGTCTGCGACAGCGACAGGCCCAGGCCCAGGCCCCCGGCCTTGGTCGTCGTGAAGGGCGTGAACAGCCGCGAGAGCACCTCCGCGTCCAGGCCCTCCCCGTGGTCGCGCACCGTGACGCGCACCTCGGCGCCGTGCCGGGCCGTCGCGACCTCGATCTCCGGCCGCTCGGCCCCGGCCAGGGCGTCCCCGGCGTTGCGCAGCAGGTTGAGCAGCACCTGTTCGAGGTGCACCGGGTCGGCCTGCACCCGCAGCGGACCGGGGTGCAGCCGGGTCTCCAGCCGCACGCCCAGGCGCGTCAGGTCGGGCCGCGCCAGGGTCAGCGCGTTCTCGGCGGCCTGGTTCACGTCCACCTCGCGGGCGCGGGTGGGGGCGCGCTGCACGAAGCCGCGTAGGTGGGTGATGATGTCCGCCGCCCGCCGCGCCTGGGTCACCACCGCCTCCAGCGAGCGGCGGGCGCGCCCAGTCTGGGCGGGGTCTTCCAGCAGCCGCAGCGCCGCCTGCCCGTGGCTGACGATGGCGGTCAGAGGCTGGTTGAGTTCGTGCGCCAGCCCCGCGCCCATCTCGCCCAGGGTGGCGAGGCGGGTGGCGTGCGCGAGCATCTCGGCGTGCTCACGCACCCGCCGCTCGCCGTCCTCCAGCGCCGCGACGACCCGCGCCCGCAGCGGCCCCACGTCGCGCAGCACCAGCACCCACCCGGCGGGACCGCGTCCTTCGTCCTGCGCCGCCTGGCCCTCCTGAGCGGCCTCGCCGCCGTGCCCCGGGGCCAGCACCGGGGCCAGCGCCCCCTCGACCAGCCGCGCGCCCGCCGGGGTCAGCAGCGTGACGCCCTCGGGCAGCTCGGCCAGGGCCGGGCTGCGCCAGAAGCCCGGCGCGTCGAAGGGCCGCTGGCCCAGCGTGGCCTGAAAGCGCACGACCTCGCGCACGTCGCGGCCTTCCAGCGCCCCGCCCTCTGCCCCGGCGCCCAGCAGGGCGCGCGCCGCCGGGTTGGTGAGCTGCACCCGCCCGGCCGCGTCGGTGACGATCAAGGCCTCGCTGACCGCATGAAAGGCCCGCTCGGCCCGCGCCCGCTCGGCCTGGAGGGCACGCTCCGCCTCCCGCGCCGCCTGCCGGGCGCCCTCGCGGCCCTCGATCAGCCTCACCAGCAGCGCCGCCGCCAGCCCTGACAGGGCGGCGAAGACGGCCAGGCCCGCCAGCGGCAACTCCGCCCAGTGCAGGGGGCGGCGCCCCTCGAACACGAAAGGCTGCGCCGCGCTGCCCAGCACCTTGCGGACCCCCAGCACCGGGAGCAGCCGGTCGGCCGCACCCAAGGGCGGCTGCGGCTCCAGTCGGGCGGTGTCGAGCAGGACGGTCCCCGCGCCGGGCCGCCGCACCTGAAAGGCGGCCGCCGGGTCCGGCAGGTCTCCGGGCCGCAGCAGCCGCCGGGCGTCCACCCACACCCGCATCTCGCCGCGCGCCAGGGCGTACACGGTGGGGGCGCCGGGGTGCCAGCGCAGGCCCGCCGGGTCCGGGGTCAGCCGGGCGGCGGGCAGCGTCAGGCCGCTCGGCCCCAGGTCCAGGCAGCGCCCCCGGCAGCGCTGCACCCCCACGATCTGCGGGTACTGCGCCCGCAGCGCGGCGGCGTACTGCGCCAGCGCCCCTTCCCCCACCCCCGCGCGGGCGAGCGCCCCCAGGCTGACGAGCACCGCTTCTTGCGGCTCGCTGCGCTGCGACAGCACCCGGTGCAGGATGCGCGCGCCCGTCTCGAACTCGGCCCGCACGCCCCGCACCGCCGAGAGCGACCAGAAGAGGCCTGCCAGCAGCGCGGCCAGCAGCCAGAGCAGCAGCGCGGCGCGGCGCAGGGGCGTCATGCGCCCATCATGGCGGCGTCCGGCGTGACGGTGTCAAGCGGGCGGGGTTAAGCAGGGTGGGTCAAGCGGGCGGCCCGGGGCCACAAGCAAAAACCCCGCCGAAGCGAGGTCTTCTGTGTGGTGGGCGGTATAGGATTTGAACCTACGACCCTTCGCGTGTGAAGCGAATGCTCTACCGCTGAGCTAACCGCCCATGTGCCGCTGTGGTGGGCCCTGCCGGATTTGAACCGGCAACCAATCGGTTATGAGCCGACTGCTCTGACCGTTGAGCTAAGAGCCCCTGGTCCAGGCGAGCGAGGGGAAGTGTAGCGGGCAGGAGCGCGGCTTGTCAAACCCCGGGGTACAGTCGGGCCATGCATGTGCTGCATGTGGCGTCCGAGGTGTTTCCCTACTCGCGGTCGGGGGGGCTGGGCGACGTGCTGGGCGCCCTTCCGGCGGTGCAGGCGCGCCTGGAGGGTGAGAGCCTGGGCGCCGAGGTCACGGTGCTCTCGCCGTGGTATGCGGGGCTGGCGGGCACCCCCCGCGAGGTCTGGCGCGGCGAGCTGCCCGGCTCCGGCGGGACGCTCGGCCCGGTGCGGGCGGGGGAACTGCGGGAGGGCGGCGTGCGCTTCCTCTTTCTGGACCTTCCCGGCTTCGCGCGCCCCGGCCTCTACCACGACGACGACGTGGAGCGCTTCTGCGCCTTCGGGCGGGCGGCGCTGCCGCTGCTCTCGGCACTGGGGGTGCGGCCCGACGTGCTGCACGGCCACGACTGGCAGGCGGGGCTGGCGGTCGCCCACGCGCACCTGGCCGGCTGGCGCACGGCCTACACCGTCCACAACCTCCAGTACCAGGGCCGCTGGACTCTGGCGGAGGCGCGCGGCTGGACCGGGTTGCCCGACTGGGCTTTTTCCCCCGAGGGCCTGGAGTTTCACGGCGACCTCAACCTGATGAAAGCCGGGCTGGTCTTCGCGGACCACGTCACCACCGTCAGCCCGACCTACGCGCGCGAGATCACCACCCCGCAGTACGGCGAGGGCCTCGACGGCCTGCTGGTGCGCCTGACCCTGGAGGGGCGGCTGAGCGGTATCCTGAACGGCCTCGACCAGGAACGCTGGGACCCCCGCCGTGACCCCGACATCCGCCCCTACGCGGACGCTACGGGCAAGGCCGCCAACGGGGGGGCGCTGCGCTCGGAATTCGGGCTGGACGCCGCCCCGCTGCTGGGCGTGGTGAGCCGCCTGGCCGACCAGAAAGGCATGGACCTCTTGATCCGCGCGCTGCCGGAGCTGGTGCAGGACTGGAACGTGGTCGTGCTGGGGGGCGGCGACCCGCTGCTGACCGCCGCGCTGACCGGCTGGGCACACCACCCCCGGGTCGCCTTCGTGGCGGGGCTGAACGAGGCGCTGGCGCACCGCATCTACGCCGGGGCCGACATCTTCGCGATGCCCAGCCGCTTCGAGCCGTGCGGCCTGTCGCAGATGATCGCCCTGCGCTACGGCACCCTGCCGGTCGTGCGCGAGACGGGCGGGCTGGTGGACACCGTGCCCCCCGACGTGGGCTTCCGCTTTGCCGCCGCCGAGCCGGAGGCGCTGCTGGACGCCTGCCGCCTCGCCCGCCGCACCCTGGACGACCCGGCCGAGTGGCGGGGCCGCGTGACGCGCGGGATGGCGCTGGACTTCAGCTGGGACAACCCCGCGCGGCACTACCTCGAGCTGTACGCCCGCCTGGCGGGTCTCAGCGCAGAAACGCCAGCAGCGCCTCGCTGAAGGCTTCCGGCGCGTCGAGGTTGGAGAGGTGCGCCGCGCCGGGAATCAGCCGCAGGGTGCCGCGCCCCGCGTCGGCGATCTCCTGGGCGAGTTCGGGCGGGGTGATCTCGTCATGCTCGCCGACGAGCACCAGCAGCGGCACCGCGAGGTCGCGCAGCGTGTCGCGCTGCTCGGGCCGCTGCGCCATCGCCCGCAGCGCCCCGGCGATGCCTTCGCGGGAGGCGGTCTCGATCATGGGCCGCACCCGCCGGAAGGTGGCGGGCGAGTGCTCCTTCTCGGCGGCCTCCACGATGAAGGCGGCCCCCTCCTGCTCGACCCGGTCGGCCTGCTCCAGACGGTCTTTGGTCTTTTCGGGGTCGTCGGCGCGCAGGCTGGTATCGGCCAGGACCACCCGGGTGAAGCGCTCCGGCGCCTGCGCGAGCAGCTCCATGGCGAGGTACCCGCCCATGCTCAGCCCGACGAGCGCCACCGGTTCGAGCACCAGCGCCCCCAGCAGGTCGCGGGCCGCGTCCTCCAGCGAGGTGATCGCGCCCGCCTGACCGCCAAAGCCCGGCAGATCGGGCGCGAGGACCGCGAAGCCCGCCTCCTCCAGCGCGGCCTTTTGCGCGTCCCACATCGCGGCGGAGAGGGGGTAGGCGTGGAGCAGCAGCACGGTCTGGGGCGCGGGGGCAGGCTGGGTCATGCCTCTCAGGCTAGGGCGCGGAGGGCGCGGGCGGCCTTGAGCCACGCTTGATAGCCTCCCCACATGCCCGTGACGGTCCTTCCCGCCCGATCCCTGGACCTGCCTCCCCTCTTCGCCGACCTGTACGGCGCCCCCCAGGAGGCGGTCGCCTGGATGGCCGAGGGGCTGCGGGGCGCCTGGATCGCCCAGGACGCGGCAGGCGAGGTCCTGGGCGCGGTCGGCCTGCGCCCCAGCCCGGCGCACGGGGCCGAGCTGGTGGGCGGGGCGCGGCCGGGCGCCGGGCACCACGAGGCCGCGCGGGCGCTCGCCCAGACCGCGCGGGAGGCCGGGGGGCGAGCCTACGCCTTTGCGGACGGCTCGCTGTTCACGCGCGCGGCGCTGGAGGCCGCCGGATACCGCGAGGTCGCCGCCTATCGTCTGCTGGCCGGGGAGACGCCCACCGCAGGGGCCGAAGCACCCGCCGGGCTGCGCCTGCTGCCGCTGGCGGACGTGCCCGATCTCGCCACCCGTCTTGGCGCGCTCGCCTGCCACGAGGACCGGATCGGGCACCACGCGGTCGTTCCCGCCGCCGCCGGGGACGGGGCGGGCGGCTTCGATCCCCGCCTCAGCCTGATCGCGCTGGACGCGGAGGGCCGGGCGGCGGGCCTGTGCCGCGCGGCCCCCGAAGACGGCTACGCCCGCCTCGACGCGCCGGGGGTGCGCCCCGACCTGCGGCAGACCAGTCTGCGCGCGGCGCTGCTGCTGGGCGTCTGCGCGCGGGTGCGGGCGCGCGGGCTGGCGCACGTCAGCGTGGAGAGCTGGGGCGACACCCCAGAGGAACTCGCCGCCGACCTCGCGCTGGGGCTGGGCGTGGAGATCGAGAACCCCATCTACGCGGCGGGGTGAGGGCAGCCCTGCGGCGGGGCACTGGCGCGCTAGCATCCCGGGCGTGAACCTCGCGGTCGTCCTCGTCTCTCCCAAAACGCCCGGCAACATCGGGGCGGCGGCCCGCGCGATGCTCAACATGGGGGCGCATGACCTGCGGATCGTGGCCCCACGCTGCGATCCGCTCGACAGTCAGGCGCTGGCGATGGCCGTCCACGCCTCGGACCTGCTGCGGTCGGCCAGGGTCTACCCCACCCTGCGCGAGGCCCTGGCCGACCGCGACGTGAGCGTGGGGACCTCCGCCCGCATCCGCGCGGACCTGCCTGCCCCCCGCCACCCGGCTCAGGTGCGCCCGCTGGTGCGCGCGGCGTCGGCCCCCGCGCTGGTGTTCGGGCCGGAGGAGACAGGCCTGATCAACTCCGACCTGGAACAGTGTCAGGTCACGGTGCGGGTGCCCACCGGCGACTACGCCAGCCTGAACCTCGCCCAGGCGGTGCTGCTGGTCTGCTACGAGTTTTTGCAGGCGCAGGACGACACGCCCGCCTACGACCGCAAGACGGCCACCCGCGAGGAGATGGAAGCGCTGTACGGCCACCTGCACGAGACCATGCACCTGATCGGCTACACCGACGCGGTGCGGGCGCGGCACACGCTGCGGCTGTGGCGGGCGCTGCTCGACCGCGCGCTGATGAGCAGCGCCGAGAGCCGACTTTTCCGGGGCTTTTTGCGGCAGGTGCAGTGGAAGGTGGAGGACGCGGGAAAACGGGGCGCGGAGAGAGAAAGTGTGTCCCCGAGCGCGGCTGCCGAGCCTCGGGCCGAATAGCCCTCCACACCTCCGCTCCTCGCTCAGCCCACCTCGCCGCGAACCAGCAGCAAGCCGACGGTGTAGGCGTCTGCCTCTGGCGTTTCCCGTTCCCCAAATTCGGCCATCACCGCCAGCAGACGGCGTTTGAGTTCCGTAGCGTCCGCGCGGGTGAGGTGGGCCATCCCGAGATTCAGCAAGAAAGGTTCGTCCCCCCCGAAGAGGCCCTGGGCCGACCCGTCCGGCCCTCCCAGCCGCAGGTTGCTGCTCTGCTCCGCACGCTCCAGCCAGTAGCCCCAGTTCGGCTGCTGCGTCTGAATCAGCCGGACACTGTGGTCCACGAACCGCTCGATCCGGGGCAGAATCTGCCCGGCCAGAAAGGCGTTCAGGGTTTCGGCCCGCGTGATCTCATACGGGATGAACCAGCGCGGGGCCACGGCATACCGCCGAAGGGTCTGCCTGCCGGTTTCCCGCTCTACCTGGACCTGAGCCACCCCACTCCGGGTCAGTTTCCGCAGCAGGTAGTAGGCCCGCTGGATTTTTACGTCCAGGTGCTGGGCGACCTCGCGGGCCGTGCTGGGCGCCTGCATCAGCAGCCCCAGCAGAGGCCGCAACTCCACGTCGAGGAGCAGGGCCGCCTGCGCCGCGTCGGTGGTCTGGGGCTGGGGTGCGGGGGGGAGCACGGCTCTCTCAGTCACTTCCTGAGTGTAGACACCGGGCCGTTGAAAGACGCGCTGTCTTTTCAATTCCCTGCGCCCACACACTGCCGGACATGACCACCCTCTGGAACCGCAGTTTCCTGCTGTGGCTGATCGGCTCTGCTCAGGCCCGGCTGGGCGCGGCGCTGGCCTCCATCGCCCTGAGTTTTCTGGTGCTGCATCAGACTGGCTCGGCGGGCCGCATGGCGCAGACCCTGGCCCTAAGCCTGGTTCCGAATCTGCTGATGCCGCTGGCGGGCACGTTGGTGGACCGGGTCAGTCTTAAAGTGCCGCTGATCGCCGCGAACGTCTTCCAGGGTCTGTTGCAACTCACGGTGGGCGGGCTGGCGCTGGCTTGGGGCGAGGTGCCGCTGTGGCTGGTCAACGCGGCGGCGTTCGCCGGGGGCCTGGCCGCCATCTTCGTCAGTCCGGCGAGCAGCGCCGCCGTGCCCGCACTGGTGCCTGCGGCAGAGCTGGCGCGGGCCAACGGGCTGCTGGGCGGACTGGGCCAAAGCATGGGCCTGCTGGGTATGCTGGCCGGAGGCTGGATCGTCGCGCAGTGGTCGCCCGCCGTGGCGATTTTGCTCAACAGCGCCGCTTTCCTGATCTTCGCCGCGCTGCTGGTGTGGATTCACCTGCCTCCCCGCCAGCAACAGGCCACGCGGACGGGGCTGTGGGCTGACCTGCGCGCTGGGCTGTCGCTGATGCGGCGCTCCAGAATCCTGAGCTTTCTCCCGGTCATCGCCCTGGTGCTCAACGGCGTCCTGGCCCCCACCGCAGTGGTCATGCCCAAACTGATGGAGACCCTGGGACCAGGCGCACAGGGCTATGGAGTCTTTTTGGCCCTGGAGAGCGGCGGCATGTTGCTGGCGGGAGCGCTTATCGCCGTGGTGGGCCGCAGGCTACCGCTGCGTCCGGCCATCAGCGCCGGTTTGCTGGTGGCTGCCCTCGCTTACGCGGGCATGTGGGCCGGACCGCTGTTCCCGGTCCTGCTGGCCTGCGCATTCCTGCTGGGGTTTGGCCTGGGGCTGGTCAATACGCCGGTGGTAACGTTGCTTCAACAGCTGGTACCGGGCGCCTACCTGGGCCGGGTCTTTGCGGTGCTGAACGCGGTAGGTGCAGTGGGGATGCCGCTGGTCCTCTTGATCGTCTCCCCGCTGGTGGACCGGGTACCGGTCTCGGTCTGGTTCGGCCTCTCGGTGCTGGCTCTGGCTCTGGGAATGGTGTGGTGGTGGGTGGTGGCCCGCGCAGAACCGCCCAGACCCTTGCCGGGGCAGGCTGAACCCTCCTGAGTCTCGCGTTACGGCGCTCTCCCCAGCGCCTCCCTAGACTGTCTCCCATGACGGACCTGCCCGCCACGCTGCCCGCCGCCTCGCCGCCTGCGCCGCCGGGGTGGCCGCTGTCGCGGC
The DNA here is from genome assembly GCF_014201885.1 of Deinococcus budaensis. Classification (NCBI taxonomy): domain Bacteria; kingdom Thermotogati; phylum Deinococcota; class Deinococci; order Deinococcales; family Deinococcaceae; genus Deinococcus; species Deinococcus budaensis. The sequence goes on from NZ_JACHFN010000003.1 coordinate 120,518, forward strand.
GGGTGCAGCTGGTGCGGAACGTGCTGCCGCCCCTGATCGTGCTGGTGGTGGCGGTGGTGGAGTACGCCATCGCCCAGCTGCCCAGCCCCCGCTCGGAGGTCTGGGCGCACCTGCTGTTCTATGGCCTGCTGGGTCCGGCGGTGACTTTTTTCAGCGTGGAGTGGATCGCGGAAGGCACCCGCGCCCGCGAGCGCGCCGAGCACGAGCTGCGGGGAACCTACGCGCAGCTCAGCACCTCGCACGCGCGGCTGCGGGCAGTGCAGGAACTGATGCGCGACCTGACCGACGCCCCCGACATGGGCGCGGTGGTCGAGGTCGCGGCGCGCGGCGCGGTGCGGGCGACCGGGGCGCAGCACGCGACCCTGACCGTGCCCGGCGGCCTGAGCGCCTCGGCGGTGGGCGACGGGACAGGCCACGCGGCCCCGGCGGCCGGGCGCTACGGCCTGCGGGTTCCCATTCCGGGCGGCGGCGCCCTGGCGCTGCATTTCGACACGCCGCCCACCCCCGAGACCGAGGCGCTGGCGCAGGCCCTGGCCGCCGAGGTGGCGACCGGGGTGGAGGCCGCCCGGCAGCGGACCCTCGACCTGATGACGGTGTACTCGGTGGACCAGTCCATCCGCGCCGAGCGCAACATGCGCCGGTTGCTCGCCCGCGTCACGCACAACATGGCCGCGCGGGCGGGGGCCGGGGCGCGGGCCGCCTACCTCAGCGACCAGGACGGCGTGCTGCGGCTGGAATACGCCCAGGACGCCGGGGGCGAGAGCAGTTCGCGCGGCACCCTGGCCCCGCCCTTCGCCCTGCGGGTCGCCCAGGCCGGAACCCCGCTGGTGGCGAGCGCCGACGAGGCCGCCGAGGTCTTTCCGGGGGGCGGCATCTGCACGGCCCTGGGCTTTCCGATGCGCGACGAGGAGGAACTCGTGGGCGTGCTGGTGCTGGGCGACGCCCGCCCCGACGCCTTCGAGAATGCCCGCTTGCCGCTGCTGGCGCTGCTGGCGGCGCAGGCCACCCTGGGGGTGCGCAACGCCCGCGCCTACCTGTACTCCGAAGAACTCGCCATCAGCGACGAGCGCGCCCGCATCGCCCGCGAGATTCACGACGGGGTGGCGCAGTCGCTGGCCTTTGCCGCGCTGAAGCTCGACGTGGTCACCCGGCAGCTGCACAGCGACCCTGAAAAGGCCGAGGCCGAGGTCCGCGCGGCCACCGCCCTGCTGCGCGAGCAGATCCGGGAGGTGCGGCGCTCGATCTTCGCCCTGCGGCCCATCGACCTGGAACGCTACGGCCTGCTGGAGACGGTGCGGCGCTACGTCGAGGACTTCGGGGAGCAAAACGGCGTCCGCACGGTCCTCAACGTCTCGGGCGACATTCACCTTGCGCCGGGCGACGAGGCGATGGTCTTCCGAATTTTGCAAGAGAGCCTCAACAACGTCGCCAAGCACGCCCGCGCCCGCGAGGTCACGGTCACCCTGCACGGCGGCGCCCGGGTGACCCTGCGGGTGCAGGACGACGGCGCGGGCTTCGACCCCGCCCAGATCTCGGGCCGCGTGAGCAGCGCCGGGGGCCTGGGCCTGATGCAGATGCGCGAGCGCGTCGAGAGCCGGGGCGGCCGCTACCGGGTCCTCAGCGAACCGCGCCACGGCACGCTGGTGGAGGCGGAGGTGCCGCAGGCGTGAGGCCGCCAGAGGCCAGTTGCCAGAAAAAGCAGGGCGTGCGACGGGCAGCTAATTGAGCGTCCGCTCCCCTGGCACCTCCAGCACGAAGGGCGGGATGGGCACCTGCACGCGCACGCCCCAGGCGTCTTGCATCAGGTAGTGGCCCGCCATGCGGCCCGGCGTGTCCTGCACCGTCACGAAGGAGTCGTAGACGAAGGCGCCGCCGGGCGGGATGACCGGCTGCTCTCCGACCACGCCCTCGCCGTCCACGACCGTCTGGCGGCCCGAGGCGTCGAGGATGTCCCAGTGGCGGGCGAGCAGCTGCCAGGTCTCGTCCGAGCGGTTCTCGATGCGGATCACGTAGGTAAAGAGGCGGCGCCCCGGGGCCGAGTGCGCCGGGAGGTAACTCACGTCCACATGGACCCGCACGTCGGGGGCCGGGGCAGAGGCAGGCTGGCTCATGGGGCCGAGCATAGCCGGGAGGCCTAGACTTGGCCGCGTGACCCACGACAACACGACCAGCCGCGCCGCCGCCCCCTTCAACGAGGACTTTCTCTTCGCCCTGCTGCGCGAGGCGGCCCCCAGCGGCTGCGAGCGCCGCGCCGCCGACGTGTGGAAGCGGGAGGCGGCCGCCTTTGCCCGCGTCTCGGAGGACCACTACGGCAACGTGTACGCCGAACTCGGCCCCGAGGACGGTCCCACCGTCGCCCTGATGGGCCACCTCGATGAGATCGGGCTGATCGTCTCGCACGTCTCGGACGAGGGCTTTCTCAGCGTGCTGGGCGTGGGCGGCTGGGACCCGCAGGTGCTCGTCGGCCAGCGCGTCCGGCTGCTGGCACCGGGCGGCGACCTTCTGGGCGTGGTGGGCAAAAAGGCCATTCACGTGATGGAACCGGAAGACCGCAAGAACGCCTCCAAGCTCGAAGACCTCTGGATCGACGTCGGCCTGAGCAAGGAAGAGGTTCAGGCGCGCGTCCCGGTCGGCACCTACGGGGTGATCGAGCAGGGGCCGGTCCGGGTGGGCGAGAAGATCGTGGGCCGGGCGCTCGACAACCGGGTGGGGGGCTTTGTCGTGCTCGAAGCCTTGCGGGCGCTCCAGGACGTGGAGCTGCGGCACCGGGTCGTCGCCGTGGGCACCAGCCAGGAGGAGATCGGCGTGTTCGGGGCGCAGGTCAGCGGGCACCGCCTGAACCCGGTGGCGGGCGTGGCCGTGGACGTGACCCACGAGACCCGGCAGCCGGGGGTGAGCGAGAAGAAGTACGGCACCGTGCCCTTCGGCTCGGGCGCGAACCTCAGCGTGGGGCCGATGACCAGCCCCGCCATCTTGCACCAGATGCAGGACGCGGCGGGCCAGGCCGGGATTCCCTACACCCTCAGCGCGAGCGGCCGCTACACCGGCACCGACGCCGACGCGCTGACGCTGGTGCGCTCGGGTGTGCCCACGGCGGTCGTGAGCATCCCCAACCGCTACATGCACTCGCCCAGCGAGATGGTGGACGCCCGCGACGTGCAGGCCTGCATCGACCTGATCGCCGCGTGGATCCGGCGGTTGGAGGGCGGCGAAGAGTTCCTGCGCTGACCGCTGCCCCCCGCCGGGTGAACGCCGGCCACCGGGCAGAGAAGCGCGTTCCAGACGGCCCCTGTTCTCTCCGGCGACCTCGCGGGGAACATGAAGTGGACGGGCTGCGGACCAGGGAGACCCCGGCCCTCTCCAGCCTGTGGCCTTTTGGCAGATGGCTGGCGGCCAGCCCCGCGCCTACAATCTGCCGGTGACTGCTCCCCCTCTCCCCTCCCCGTCTCCGGCCCGCCGTGCCGCCCTGCCCTTCATCCTGCTGACCGTCTTGCTGGACGTGATGGGGGTGGGGCTGATCATCCCGGTGTTTCCGGGGCTGGTCAGCGACCTCGCGGGCGATCCCACGCTGGGGGCGCGGCTGCTGGGCGTGTTCACCGCCGTCTATGCGCTGATGCAGTTCGTGTTCGCGCCCATCCTGGGGGCGCTGTCGGACCGCTACGGGCGGCGGCCGGTGCTGCTGCTGAGCCTGATGGGGCTGGGGCTGGACTACCTGCTGCTGTATTTCGCGCCGAACCTGTGGTGGCTTTTCGTGGGCCGGGTGATCGCCGGGGTCACCGGGGCGAGCATCACGGTGGCGAACGCGTACCTGGCCGACGTCACGGCGCCGGAAAACCGCGCCCGGTCCTTCGGGCTGCTGGGAGCCACCTTCGGGGTGGGGTTCATCCTGGGGCCAGCGCTGGGCGGCGTGCTGGGCGACGTGGACGTGCGGCTGCCCTTTCTGGTGGCGGCGGCGCTGGCACTGCTGAACGCGCTGTACGGCTTTTTCATCCTGCCCGAGTCGCTGCCGCCGGAGCGCCGGGGCACGCCCGAGCGCATCCGTCTCAATCCCCTCGCGCCGCTGACCGTGCTGGGGCGCTATCCCCTCGTGCGGAACCTCGCCGCCGCCTTCATCCTGATCGGGATGGCGCAGCAGGTGATCTTCAGCACCTGGGTGCTGTTCACCGAGCGGGTGCTGGACTGGTCGGCCACCCAGAACGGGCTGGCGCTCGCGCTGGTGGGCCTGCTCTCGGCGGTCGTGCAGGCGGGGCTGGTGGGCACGGCGGTGCGGGTGCTGGGCGAGCGCGGGGCCATCATCACCGGGCTGCTGCTGGGCGTCGTGCAGTACCTGCTGCTGGGCGCGGCCCGCACGGACGCCATGCTGTACGCCTCCATCGTGCTGGGGTCGCTGGCGGGGATCGCGGGGCCGTCCATTCAGGGCCTGATCAGCCGCCGGGTGGACCCCACCGAGCAGGGGCGGGTGCAGGGCGCCCTGACCAGCGTGCAGAGCCTCGTCGGGGTGGTCGGGCCGCTGGTCGCCACCAGCGTCTTCGCGGCGTTTACCCGGCCCGGCAACCCGTACCACGAACCTGGCGCGGCCTTTTACATGGCGGCGCTGTTCAGCCTCGCGGGGACGGTGGTGGCGGGCGTGGTGCTGCGGCGAGCGGGGCGGCAGAGCTAGGGCAGTGGACGAAGGAAGACCCCTCACCAGTCGCCCGGTGAGGGGTTCTTGGTCTTTGCTCCTGTCAGTTTGTCAAAGACTTCAAGCAGTCAAATCACCTGCTCTGCCCCTACCCCAGGCCGAGCGTCCAGCACGCTGTCCGGCACCCCCGCCAGCGCCCGGTGCACCACGTCCAGCCCAGCAGCAGGGCGGTGGCCTTCCTCGCTCAGCGTACGCTTCCAGTGCCGCGCCCCCGGCTGGCCCGCGAACAGGCCCAGGGTGTGCTTCATCATCCGGTTCAGGGGCTGGCCCGCCTCCAGCTGCGCCGCGACATAGGGCAAATAAGTCTCAATCGCCTCGCGGCGGGTGGGCGGGGTCACGTCTTCCCCGAACACGTCCCGGTCAGCGGTCGCCAGGAGGTACGGGTCCTGGTACGCCGCCCGCCCGATCATCACGCCGTCGGCCCAGGCCAGGTGCTCACGCGCGGCCTCCAGGGTCAGCACGCCGCCGTTGAGCACGACCGTCAGCCCCGGAAAGTCGGCCTTGAGCTGCTGCACGGCTTCATACCGCAAGGGGGGAATCTCTCGGTTCTCCTTCGGGGAGAGGCCAGAGAGCCACGCCTTGCGGGCGTGCACGATGAAGGTCTCGCAGCCCGCCGCCGCGACGGTGGAGACAAAGCGGGTGAGGTGCGCGTAGCTGTCGAGGTCGTCAATCCCGATGCGGTGCTTGACCGTGACGGGGAGGCGGGTCGCGCCCCGCATCGCCTCCACCGCCCGCGCCACCACGTCGGGGGTCGCCATCAGGCAGGCACCGAACGCGCCGCTCTGCACCCGGTCGCTGGGGCAACCGCAGTTGAGGTTCACCTCGTCGTAGCCCCGGTCCTCGGCCAATCGGGCGCACTCGGCGAGCGCCGCCGGGTCCGAGCCGCCCAGTTGCAGCGCCAGCGGGTGTTCCGGCGCGCAAAAACCCAGGTGCCGCTCGCGGTCGCCGTGTAAGATCGCCCCGGTGGTCACCATCTCGGTGTACAGCAGGGTGCGGCGGGTCAGCGTCCGGTGAAAGGCGCGGCAATGCCGGTCGGTCCAGTCGAGCATGGGCGCGACGCTGAGCCGGTGCGCGGGGAGGGTGTAGGGAGGCGGGGGCGCGGCGCTCATCGGCCTGGCAGTGTACGCGGGGGGCGGGGGGCGCAATGGTGGCCAGAACCCGGCGGCGCCGGAGCAGCCCGCCGAGGGCCGCCGGGCCGCCGCCGAGGCCCCGGCCTGGCCCCTTACTTCCCGGCCCGGTCGTCCGCCTGCGCCGCGAGAACGCTGTGGGCTTCGTGCCCGGCGCGGACCGTCTGGCGCGGCTCGACGATCACTCCGGGGCCGACTTGCGCTCCCGCCTCCACGACGCTGTGGGCGCCGATCACGCTCAGGGGGCTGCCCTGGCCCTGGCCCCCGACCCGCGCCCCGGCCTCCACGACCGCGTGCGCGTCCACGATGGCGCTCCTCACGCTGGCCCCCGCCCGCACCACCGCCCCCGCCTGCACAATGCTGTCCCGCACGCTGGCGCCCTTTTCCACGACCGCGTTGGGGCCGATCACGCTGCCGACCACCTCGCCCTGGATGGTCGCGCCGCCGCAGACAAAGGCGTGGTCGAGGTGGGCCGAGCCGTGAATGCGCGTGGGCGGCCAGGCGATGGAACTGGTGATAAAGGGCCATTCTGGCGTGTCGAGCACGAAGCCCCGCCCGTCCAGAAAATCCTGGTGGGTCTGCATGTAGGCGTCCAGGGTGCCCACGTCCATCCAGTAGCCCTCCATCGGGTGGGCGTAGGCGTCCCCGCGCGCCACCAGGGCGGGAAGCAGTTCCTCGCCGTAGTCGCCCAGTTCCCCCTGCCGCTCCAGCTCCTCCAGCGTGTCCATCAGCAGGGCCGCGCCGTACACGAAGACCTCGGCGGTCACGGTCTTGCCCAGCGGCTCCTCCGGCTTGTAGGCGAACTCGGTCACCCGGCCTTCCGCGTCGGCGCGCACGTTGCCAAAGCGGGTGGCCTGGGCGGGGTCGGCCAGCTCGGTCGTCACCATCGTGACGCTGGCGCCCCGGCGCACGTGCTCACGAATCACGTCGGAGTAATCCAGCTTGTAGATGTGGTCGGCGCTCATGACCAGCACCACGTCGGGGGCGAATTCGCGCATCAGCCGGACGTGCTGGGCCAGGGCGTGCGCGTTGCCCTGGGCGAACTCGCCGTCCTCGTTCTCGGGGCTGGAAAAGGGCGGCATGACCACCAGCCCGCCGCGCGTGCGGTCGAGGTCCCAGGGCCGCCCGCCCGAGAGGTGGTCGTTGAGGCCGTGCGGGAGATACTGCTCGATCACCCACACGTCACCTATGCCGCTGTGGACCAGGTTGGACAGCGGAAAGTCGATCAGCCGGTAGGTTCCCAGAAAGGGCACGGCGGGTTTGGCCCGCTCGGTCGTCAGCGGGGCCAGGCGGCTGCCCTTGCCCCCCGCGAGCACGATGGCGAGGACCTTCTGACCAGCAATGCGGAGACTCATCGCCTGGAAGTGTGCGGGAAACCCGCCGCCGCCGCGTGAGGGGGCCAGGGCGCCGACTTCATGAGTCCCGGCTTGAGACATGGCTGAGGCTCGCGTGGTCCCACCCCGCACCTTCAGAAAGCTGGAAGGCGGACCCGGGGGTCAGGCTTCTAGGCTACCGGGCATGCTCTGGTTGCTGCTGCTGCTCACCCTTCTCGCGCTGATGGCGCAGTTCGCGGCCCGTCAGGCCCGGCTTGACCTGGTGCCGGACCAGGCCACAGGGCCGCGCCGCCCGGCGAGGGTGGACGCCCCGCTCGACCCCCCGCACCCCGCCTGAAGTCCCGCCGCTGATTCCCCTCTGAGCGGCGGTTGAGGACCTCATCATTTCGGCGGATGTGCGCGTCAGCCCCCGGCAGTACGCTGCGGGCATGAACGTGACCCGTCACTTCAGCGACACCCGCACCGGGGAGGGCCGCGTCCGCTTTCTGCTGAGCGCGGGGCGGGTGCGGCTGGTGGCCGAGGGCCTCGGCGCCGATGGACGCAGCTGGCAGTGGGAAAGCAGCCACGCCACCCTGGAAGACGCCGCGACCTTCCTGGCCGCCGTGCCGGGGCTGGGGCAGGCGCTGTACGTGCAGGCTCTGGACGATCTGAAGCGCCAGATGCAGTTCGGCGGGGCGGCCTAACAGGGCGCGGCTCCACCCAGGGCCGATTTCAGGATCATCTGGGCCAGGGCCGGGCAGCACTGGGCAACGGATCAGGAGAGGGGGCCGGGAGCCGACGCTGCGGCCTCCTCTTCACTGGCTGGGGAACTTCTGCCCTTTTCGGCGGCTCAGCTTGGCGCCCCCACCGCGCGCTCGGCCTCGGGGTTGGTCGCGGCGCGGCCCAGGGCGGCCTCCACGTCGGGCCAGGCGATGATTTCGAAGCGGCTGTTGCGGATCGCGGGCGTGAATCCGGCGTCCACGGCGACGCGAATCAGTTCGCGCACGGTGGCCTGATGCCGCCCGTGCCCGCCCGCCGCGCTCACCACGTTCTCCTCCATCATGGTCGAGCCGAGGTCGTTGGCGCCGTAGTAGAGGGACGCCTGCGCCACCTTGAAGCCCTGCCCCGGCCACGACGCCTGGATGTTGGGCACGTTGTCCAGCGCGATGCGGGCGATGGCGAGCTGCTGGAGGTACTCGTGGGCCGTCGCGCCGGGCGCCTTGCCGTGCAGCCGGGTGTGCTCGGTCTGGAGGGTCCACATCGCGAAGCCCGAAAAGCCGTTGCCGCCGTACAGGGCGTTGGCCCGGTCCTGCTGGTCCCGAATCTGGAGCAGGTGGCGGGTGCGCTGGGCATACGTCTCCCCGAAGCCGATCACCATCGTGGAGATGGTGTACAGCCCCTTGCGCTGGGCCGCGTCGAGGATGCGAAACCAGTCGGCCGAGCGGATACGGGCGGGCGCCGCTTTCTTGCGCACGTCGTCCTCCAGAATCTCGCCGCCCGCGCCGGGCAACCCGTCCAGCCCCGCCTCGATCAGGGTGTCGAGCAGCGCGTCGAGGCTCAGGCCGAAGTTTTTTTCCATGAACAGCACTTCCTCGGGCGAGAAAGCGTCGATGCGGATGGACGGGTGGTGCGCCTTGATGTGGCGCAGCAGGCCGGTGTAGTAAGCAAGCCCCAGCTCCGGGTTCACGCCGCCCTGCATCAGGATGCGGGTGCCGCCCGCCGCCTCCAGCTCGGTGATCTTGGCGCTGATCGTGGCGTAGTCGTGGGTATAGCTGTCGGCCTGGCGCCGGGTGCGGTAGAAGGCGCAGAAGTTGCAGCCCACGTTGCAGATGTTGGTGTAGTTGATGTTGCGGTCGATCAAAAAGGAAACCACGTCGGGGTCGCGCCGCGCCAGCCGCAGGGCGTGGGCGGCGGCGGCCACCTCGGGGAGCGGCAGGTGGTACAGCGCCTCGATCTCGGCGGCGTTCAGGCGCTCGCCCGACACGGCCCGGCCCAGCAGCTCTGTTCCCGTCTCCCCCAGCCTCTCCTCGCCCAACGCTGTCATGCCTGCACGCTAGCACCGCCGGGGGGCGGCAAGCGTCCCGCGTCTCCCAGTTCCCCTCACAGCGGTGACCCCATGAGTTGCTGGAACCCCAGCAACTCATAGGGTCCGAGCAAAGCGAGCAACCGTGATTGTGAGCGGTCGTAGTGGAGTTGATGGGGCGCTGTCCACCATCAACGTAACGGAGCGCCGCGATCAGGCGCCCGGCACCAGCAGCAGCACCGTTCCGGCCTTGACCGGCAGCGCCTCCCAGGGCTGATCCGGGGTCACCCGGTACGCCTCGGCGGGGCGCAGGCGCACGAACTCGCCGTGCGGCAGGTCGAGCACCGCCTCACCCGAGAGGCAGGTCAGCCAGCCCCCCAGCGCCGGGCCGCCGATCTTGCCTGCCAGGGCGAGCACGCGCAGCTCGCCGCCGGGCAGCGTCGTCCATTCGCCGGGCGTGCCCTGCGCCAGCCGCGCGAGGTGCAGCGCCTGGGGAGGCTCGGGCCGGACGGGACGCGAAGGCACTCAGCCCCCCCGCGCCGCCTGGTTGAGCTTCTTGCTGGCCTGGAGGGCCATGCCCTTGGCCTTTTTCACGTCCAGCCCCAGGCCCGGCGCCACGTCCTCCACCTTGCGGCCCTGCTCGCGGGTGGCGGTGACCAGCGCCCGCTCCGGCTCGCTCAGGACCCCCAGGTGGGGCCTCAGATCGGCCCAGGTAAAGGTTGCTTTAGCCGGAGCCTTTGCGGCGGGCACTTTGGCCTTCGCCGGAGCTTTCTTTGCCGCCGCTTTACGGGAAGCCGCCTTCTGCGCGGTTCCGGTCCTGGTGGCGCTGGTCCCGGCTGTGGCCTTTTTCGGTGCAGCTTTCGCCCCGGTTCGCGCCGTCTTCTTCTGCCCCGGCTTCTTCTGGGGTTCCTTGCCGCGTTCCTCCAGAATCTCCAGGGCGCGCTCGGCGGTGAGCGTCCCCTCCTCCTCGCCCTTGCGGAGGGTGGCGTTTTTCTCGCCGTCGGTGAGGTACGGCCCGAAGCGGCCCGACTTAAGCACAATGGGCGCGCGGCCCTCGTACTCGAAAGTCCGCAGCGGCGCGGCGGCGGCCCCCTTCGCCCGGAACCGCGGCTGCATGAACAGCGCCTCGGCCTCGTGCAGGCCCACCGTGAACAGTTGTTCGTGCGCGGCGAGGCTGCGCGAGTCGTTCCCGCGCTTGAGGTAGGGGCCGTACTTGCCGTTCTGCGCCCAGATCTCCTCGCCCTCCGAGGTGCCCACCAGCCGGGGCAGGCTCAGCAGCCGCAGGGCGCGCTCCAGCGTCAAGGTATTCAGGTCGTCGCCCGGAAAGAGGCTGGCGGTGCGAATCGGCGGGTTGCCCTCCCCCAGCGTGACGTAAGGACCGTAGCGCCCGGCGCGGGCCACGACCGGATGCCCGCTGGCCTCGTCCACCCCGATCACCCGGTCGCCGGTCGGGCGGCTCAGGATCTCGGCGGCCTTTTCCGCCGTCAGTTCGTCGGGCGCGAGGTCTTCGGGCAGGTTGGCTTTCTGCTCGCCAAGCTGCATGTACGGCCCGTAGCGGCCCACCCGCACCTCGATGCCGCTGCCCTCCAGCTTGGGCACCGTGATGGTGGCGATCCCGCGCGCGTCGATCTCGGCCATCTTGGAGTCGATCAAGGGGCGCAGGGCCATGCCTTCCCCGCCTTCCCCGAGGTAGAAGCGGCGCAGGTAGGGCACCCGCTGCGCCCGGCCCCCCGCGATGTCGTCGAGGTCCTCTTCCATGCGGGCGGTGAAGTCGTAGTCCACCAGATTGCCGAAATGGTGCTCCAGCAGCGCGGAGGTCGCAAAGGCGGTCCACGAGGGCACCAGCGCCTGCCCCTTTTTGGCCGCGTAGCCCCGGTCCTGAATGGTGCCCAGGATCGAGGCGTAGGTCGAGGGCCGCCCGATGCCCGCCGCCTCCAGCGCCTGCACCAGCGACGCCTCGGTGTAGCGGGCGGGAGGCTGCGTCTCGTGGTCCTCGGCCTTCACCGACTCGGCGGTGACGCGCTCGCCTTCCTTGAGGGGAGGCAGCGGCGTCTCGCGGTCTTCCAGGGCGGCGGCGGGGTCGTCGCTGCCCTCCACGTAGGCCCGCAGGAAGCCGGGAAAGTCGATGGTGCGCCCGGACGCGCTCAGGCCCACGGTCTCACCACCCGTCGCCGTCCCCGCCAGGCGCACCCGCAGGCTGCGGCCCCGCGCGTCGGCCATCTGGCAGGCGACCGTGCGCTTCCAGATCAGGTCGTAGAGCCGCCACTCGTCGCCCGAGAGTTCCCCGCGCAGGCTGTCGGGGGTGCGGAAGCTCGACCCGGCGGGCCGGATCGCCTCGTGCGCCTCCTGGGCGTTCTTGGCCTTTTTCGCGTACACGCGCGGCTGCGGGCTGAGGTAGTCCGGGCCGTACATCGTCTTCACCTGGCTGCGGGCTGCCGTCACCGCCTCGGCGGAGAGGTTGGTCGAGTCGGTCCGCATGTAGGTGATGTAGCCCTGCTCGTAGAGCCGCTGCGCCGCGCGCATGGTGCGGGTGGCGGCGAAGCCCAGCTTGCGGCTGCCCTCCTGCTGGAGGGTCGAGGTGATAAAGGGCGCGTAGGGCCGCTGGGTAAAGGGCTTTTCCTCGGCGGAGGTGACCGTGAGCGGCTGCCCGGTCAGGCCCTGCGCCAGCGCGCGGGCCTCGGGTTCGGCCAGCAGGCGCACCCCGGCCTCCCCCTTGGAGGACACCTTCAGCTTGCCCGTCAGCGGATCGAAGTCCTTGCCGGTCGCCAGGCGCGTGCCGTCCACGTCGGTCAGGCGGGCGGGGAATCTGGCGCCCCTGGCGGTCGCCGCCGTGACGAGCAGGTCCCACCACTCGGCGCTGACAAAACGCATCCGCTCGCGCTCGCGCTCGACCAGCATCCGGGTCGCCACACTCTGCACCCGGCCCGCGCTGAGCCTCGGCGCGACCTTCTTCCACAGCACCGGGCTGACCTCGTAGCCGTACAGGCGGTCGAGCGCCCGGCGGGCCTCCTGCGCTTCGACAAGGTTGGTGTCGATGTCGCGCGGGTTCTGGATCGCCTGCTGGATGGCTTCCTTGGTGATCTCGTGGAAGACCATCCGGCGCACCGGGACCTTGGGCTTCAGCTCCTGAAAGAGGTGCCAGGCGATGCTCTCGCCCTCGCGGTCGTCGTCGGTCGCCAGGATGATCTCGTCGGCTTCCGAGGCGAGCTTGCGCAGCTTGGCGACCTGGCTGCGCTTTTCGGGCGAGACCACGTAGAGGGGCCGGAAGTCGTCCTCGATGTTCAGGCCGAGTCTGGCCCAGGCCTTGCCCTTGTATTTTTCCGGGATGTCGGCGGCGCTCCGGGGGAGGTCGCGGATATGCCCGATGCTCGACTCCACCGCGTACCCCTTTCCGAGGTACTTCTCGATGGTTTTGGCCTTGGCGGGCGACTCGACGATCACGAGGGTTCTGGACATGCTAGGGACACTCCCGGTACAAAGTGACGGTGAGCGTAGCACGCGCCCACGCGCGCCAAGGGAACGCTGCTCACGGGCGTGCTACGCTCGGCGCCGAATGCGTGCCCGAGGCTCTGCGCCGCCGCTGTTGCCGCTGCTCACGCTGGCCGTGCTGGCGCTGAGCGCGCTGCTGCTGCCGGGTCCGCGCGCGCCCCGCGCCGCCCAGCCCCACCCGGCGGTCGTGGTGCTGGGCGCCGCGCAGTACGCCGGGCGCCCCAGTCCCGCCTTCGCGCGGCGGCTGGAGCACGCGCTGAAGCTGTACCGGGCGGGTGGGGTGGAGAGGGTCGTGGTCACGGGCGGGCGGCGCCCCGGCGATCCCCACTCCGAGGGCGAGGTCGGCGTGAGCTACCTGCGCGGGCAGGGGGTCCCCGCCGCCGCCCTGATCGCCGAGACCCGGAGCCGCACCACCCTGGAGAACCTGCGCGGCGCCCGCGCGCTGCTGCCCCCCAGCACGCCCGTCACCCTGGTCACCGACGAGGCCCACGCCCCGCGCGCCCTGGCCCTGGCCCGCGCCCTGGGCCTGAACGCCAACGCCAGCCCCAGCCCGCTGGGCCAACACCCCGACCGCCGCTACCTGCTGCGCGAGCGGCTGGCGCTGGTGGCCTACGCCGTGGTGGGCGTCCGGGAGAGGAGGCAGGAGGCCAAGGGGCAACCCCCGGCCCTCAGCGAGGAGGCCCCTGCCCAGGCACTGGTCGCCGAGCGCTGAATCCCGGGCGCTTGCCCTCGTTCACCTGCCCAGCCGCCGCCGCACGGCCGCGACCTCTGGCAGCCGCAGCGCCAGCGCGCCTCCCAGGTACACCGCCAGCCCCACGCCGCCTGCCACTGCCAGCCCGACCACGCCGGGCACGATAAAGCCGGGATCGGGCATCACCAGCGACACCAGCCACGCGGCCAGTCCGGCAGCGGCGGCGAGGGAAACGACCCGGCCCAGGTGGGCGGCGACCTCGCGGGTCGGAAAGCCCAGGGCGCGGCGGTACATCAAGATCAGCGCGCCCGCCATCAGCACGCCGCTGATCGCCGTGCTCAGGCCGAAGCCCAGGAAGTCCAGCCGGGGCACCAGCAGGTTGTACAGCCCCACCTCCAGCACGAAGCCCACGGCGCTGACGACCACCGCCTCGCGGGTGCGTTCGCGGGCGTAAAAGGTCCGCAGCAGCACGGTCACGACCGCCCAGGGCACCAGCGCCAGCGCCCAGCCGGTCAGGATGCTCGACCCCGCCACGAACTTGGGGGCCTCGAAATCGCGGCTGAGGTTGAAGAGGCTCACGGCGTAGGGCGCCAGCGCAAAGAGGAGCGCGCTCATGGGCGCGGCGAAGAAGGTGGTGGTCCGCAGGCCCTGCACGGTGAGCGCCCGGAAGGCCCCCCAGTCGCGGTCGGCGGCGTGCTGCGAGAAGCGCGGAAAGAGGGCCAGCACGGGCGAGACGACAAAGAGGCCATTTGCCATCGTGAAGAGGGCCTCCGCATTGCCGTAGCCCGTGCGGGTGCCCTGGGGAAACTGCTGCGCGTTGGTGAGCAGGCTCAGAACGTAGACGTTCAGGAACTGCCGCGCCCCCGCCGTCAGCGTGAAGGGGGCCATCTGCCGCAGCACCCGCCCCAGCGCCGGGTGGCCGCGCAGCGCGGGCGTGGGCAGCACCCCGAAGCGCGCCAGGGCCGGAAGCTGCACCACGAGTTGCGCCACCCCGCCGATCAGCCACCCGAAGGCCAGCCACGTCGCCGTGTCGGGCAGCACCAGCAGCGCGACGATGGAAGCGAGGTTGAAGGCGACAGGCGCAAAAGAACTCTCCTTGAAGTGCTCGTCGGCGTTCAGCAGGCCCATCGCCACCGCCGAGAGGCTGATCAGCATCAGGAAGGGCATCACGAGCTGGGTCATGTAGGTCGCCAGCGCGGGGTCCACGTTGGAATTCGCGGCGAGCAGCAGGTCCACCACCCACGGCGCGGCCAGGATGCCCAGGGCCATCAGGATCAGGTTCACGGCGATCAGGAGGCCGCTGAACGCCTGCGCCAGCTTTCGGCGCTCGGCGGTGTCCAGCGTCTTGTAGACCGGGATAAAGGAATTGACCAGCGCCCCTTCGGCCAGCAGCTCGCGCAGCAGGTTGGGCACGGTCACCGCGACCAGAAAGGCGTCGGTCAGCGTGCTGCCGAACAGGTTGATGATCTGCTGACGGACGATCCCCGACAGCCTGGACCCCAGCGTTCCCGCCATCACGATCAGGGTGTTGGCCCGCAGCGACCGCTGCTGCCGGGGCGCCGGGGCCGGGGCGGGCGAGGCCGGACCCTGGGGCGGCGGGCTGGGATCGGGCGCGGCGGGCGGAACGGTCACGCGGCCAACTGTAGTGCAGCGCGGCGGCCCCGTGCAGGGCAGGCCGAATCAGTATGCCGGGCGCACCGGCAGGGCTTCGTAAATGCTCTTGACGCTGCCGTTGTCGAAGGTCACCTTGCCCGTCACGCCCAGGCTGGTGTACACCCGCTCGGCCCGGACGCGCACGTTCAGCGGCAGGGTGAAGACCAGGCGGCTCCCCTCCTGCCGGAAGCGGGTCACGGTGTCCCCTGCGCGGGGCGGCCACGCGTCCACGCCGGGCAGGGTCAGCTTGCCGGTACGCCCGCCCTCGCGGTACTCCAGCTCGTAGCGGAACTCGGCGGCGACCGGCCGTGCCCCGTTGGGCACCGTCTCGATCACGAGATCACACAGGTGCGCCCGCCCCGCCACCAGCCCGGCGCGGGAGGCCCCACTCACCGTGTCGCGGCAGGTCGTGAAGTACCACTCGGTGAACTTGGGGGCACCGACTGCCGAGCTAGAAGGTATGGTCGCACGCGGCGCGGCGGCCGTCGCCGCCCGGCCGTAGGGCTGGCACCCGTTCACGCCCGCCCACGCCACGTCAAAGCCCCGCGCCGGGAAGGTGTAGGTCAGCGCCTGTCCCCCGGTCCGGCGGTTGACCCGCACCACCAGCCGCTTGCCCGCGTTCAGCCCGGCGGCGATCTGCCGCACGACCGCGCCCTGAAGCCCGATGTTGCGCGTCAGCACGTTCTCGCGGGTGTCCACCACGCTCACGAGGTCCGAGTCGCGTAGCACGACAGCCGGGTCATCGCCCAGCCGGATGGTCACGGCGGGTTTGAGGCCCGCGTAGGCTTCCTCCTCGCTGAGCAGGGCGTTCTTGGTGGTCAGGGTGGCCCACAGCGCCGGGCGGTCGCGGTCGGCGCAGCGCAGGGCGAGGCGCGTCTGGCCGGAGGTGTCGTTCACCTCGTCGATGATCACGCTGCCCGTGTTCGCGTCGGTGATGGGGTCGCGGGCTGCCGAATAGTAGGTGAAGGTGCCGGGCACACGGGTCGCGGCCAGTGCCATGCCGGACAGGGCTGCGCTGGCAAGCAGAAGGAGAGGTCGCCGCATGCCTCTACTGTGCCGCAGGCGGGTCCGGGTCCGGGCCGCAAATCTGCTCTCCACACCCACCCCCTTTCCGTGCTATGCTCCCGGTCGCCCACCGGCTGCGGCCGGGAAGCCACACGCGGAGAGGTGCCAGAGTGGTTGAATGGGTCGGTCTCGAAAACCGAAGTAGTCGCAAGGCTACCGTGGGTTCGAATCCCACCCTCTTCGCCAAAAGAAAAGCCGCCCCTGACCTCCGATGTCGGGGGCGGCGGCTTTTGGGGCGGACCTCAGACCTGTTCGGTCGGCCGCACCAGCAGTTCGTTGATCGCCATGTGGCGCGGGCGGGTCACGATGTAGGTGATGGCGTCGGCGATGTCCTCTGCCTGAAGGCGCTCGATATGGCCGAAGCGCTGCTGCATCATCCCCCGCACCTCGGGGCGCAGGTGGGAAGCGAGTTCGGTCTCCACCGCGCCCGGCTCGACCACCGCGACGCGCAGGTGCCGCCCGGCGACCTCCTGGCGCAGCGCCTCGGAAAAGGCGGTCACCCCGAACTTGGTGAGGTTGTACACGGCGCTGCCCGCCCGCGCGACCCGGCCCGCCACCGAGGAGACGTTGACCAGATCGGCCACCCCGCGCGGGGAATCGGCCGCCGCCCGCAGCAGGTGCGGCAGCGCGGCGTGGGCCACGTACAGCAGGCCCTGCACGTTCAGGCTCACCATCCGCTCCCACTCCTCCAACGGCGCCTCCTCGGCGGGGCCGAGCAGCATCACGCCCGCGTTGTTGATCACGGTGTCGAGGCGGCCCAGGTCGCGCACGGTGCGCTCGACCGCCTCCAGCGCCGCCTCCCGCCCGGTCACGTCCGCCCCGATCACCAGCGCCCGGCCGCCCTCCGCCCGGATGGCTCCGGCCAGCGCCTCCAGCCGCTCGGCCCGCCGCGCCAGCACGGCCACCGCCGCTCCCTGCCGGGCGAGGTGCCGCGCCGCCGCCTCCCCGATGCCGCTGCTCGCGCCGGTCACCAGGGCGACGGTTCCGCTCAGGCCCGCTGAAGTCGTCTTCCTCCCAGTGTGCTCCGCCGGGGCGCCCCTACGCCACCCGGCGGATGCCCCGGCCCCTCCCCGCGTGGCACCCTGGTCCCACGATGATCAACCTCCTGAAGTAAAGGCACACGTTCTCTGGAGCTCCCCCGCCGTACCCTGGGGTGATGCCGGAACGCGCCTCCAGACCCGCTGCCCGGCTTCCTGCGCCGCGCGGCCCGGAAGGCGTTTGCTCTTTCTCCCTCTCCCAAAGGATGTGACCCCACATAGACAAAGTGCATGGCAACACCTCGGGTCTGCGACCCGCCCAGCTCAAGGCCCTCGGCAACCTGTACCGCCGCCGCATCGAGCCGGGGCGCGTCGGCTCTCCCGAACTCGCGCGCAACCTCGCCGAGCTGTCGAGCGACGTGCGGCGCGAGGTCAGCGTGCTGATCGACCGCCGGGGCCGGGTGATCTCGGTCTCGGTGGCCGACGCCAAGGGCGCCGAACTGCCCGACCTCCGGCTGGGCGAGCACCGCCTGGCGGGCTTCCACCTGCTGCACACCCACCCGCGCGGCGGCGGCCTGAGCAAGGGGGACCTCTCGACGCTGTTTCTTAAGCGGCTCGACGCCGTGAGCGCCATCGAGGTGAGAAACGAGGGCCAGCCCGGCCTGGTCCACACGGCGCACCTGACCCCGCCCGGCACGGTGGGCGAGGAAGAAGACTGGCGCATCCTCGACCCGGTGCCCTCGTTCCAGATCGACGACCTCGACCTCGGCGCGCAGGTCTCGGCGCTGGAGGAGGAGATCGCGCGCGCGGCCCGCACCCGTGAGGCGAAAAAAGACCGCGAGCGCGCCATCCTGGTGCAGATCGACCAGGGCGAGTTCGACGCCGAGGAACGGCTCGACGAGCTGTCCGAGCTGGCGCGCACCGCCGGAGCCGAGGTCGTCCACAAGGAGCTGGTGTTCCGCCGCCACCTCAAGGCCGGGACGCTGGTGGGCGCGGGCAAGCTGGAAGAACTCACCAGCCGGGCCTACCACCTCGACGCCGACCTGCTGATCTTCGGGCAGGAACTCGGCCCCGCGCAGGCGCGCGAGATCGAGGCGGCGACCGGGCTGAAGATTCTGGACCGCACCCAGCTGATCCTCGACATCTTCGCCTTGCACGCGCAGGGCGTCGAGTCGCGGCTTCAGGTCGAACTCGCGCAGCTGCGCTACATGAAACCCCGGCTGCTGGGCGCGGGCGCGGCCCTGTCGCGCATCGGCGGCTCGGCGGGCAGCGCGGCGGGCGGCGCGATCGGCACGCGCGGCCCCGGCGAGACCAAGCTGGAGCTGGACCGCCGCCGCATCAACGACCGCCTGTCCTTTCTCGAAAAGCAGCTGGAGAGTGTCGCGGTGCGCCGCGAGGAACGCCGCAAGGGCCGCGCCCGCAACGACGTGCCGGTCGTCTCCATCGTGGGGTACACCAACGCGGGCAAGTCCACCCTCCTCAACGCCTTTACCCACGCCGCCGAGGAACCGCGCCGGGTGCTGGCCGAGAACAAGCTGTTCGCCACCCTGCGCCCCACCAGCCGTCAGGGCTATATCGAGGGCGTCGGCCCGGTGGTGCTCACCGACACGGTGGGCTTTATCCGCGACCTGCCCAAAGACCTGACCCGCGCTTTCCGCGCCACGCTGGAGGAGATCGGGGACGCCGACGTGCTGCTGCACGTGGTGGACGCGGCCAGCCCCGGCGCCGACACCCGCCTGGACGCGGTGAACCGGATTCTGGAGGACCTGGGCTTCCGCGACATGCCCACCGTCATCGCGCTGAACAAGGCCGACGCCGCCCACCCCGATGCTCTGGAGCGCGAGGTGGAGCGCACCGGGGGCGTGCCCGTCAGCGCCCTGAACAACCTCGGCCTCCACGCGTTGAAAGAGGCGCTGGCTGACGCGGTGGCGCAGGTGCAGCGCCGGGAACTCGCCGCGCGGGAAGAGGCGCGCGAGCGGGCGGCGGAGTACCGCTGAGAGGCGGGCACCCGCAACACGCGAGGCGCCCCCGGTCCTGTGCCGGGGCGCTTTTTTCTGTTGGCGGGCGCGCGCGCCTCCCGGGAGGCTGGGCACGGCGCCAGGCGGGGGGGTGGCCGCGCCCGTGGGCTGGGGCCGGAGCGTGAACCGAAGCCGCGTGGCGCGGGGAGCGCGGCCCGGCCACTGGCGACTCATCCTGACCTGCGGCAGACTGCCGGGATGAGACCGCCCCACACGCCGCGCCGCCGCCTCCCGGTCGGGCAGGCCACCCTGCTCACGGCGCTGCTGCTCGGCGGCGTGTGGGCGCAGGAACTGGTGGACCAGTTCGCGTTCGGCGGGGCGCTCGATCAGTACGGCATCGTGCCGCGTGATCCGGGGCGGCTGGAGAACGTGCTGACCGCGCCTTTCTTGCACGGGGGCTTCGGGCACCTGCTCGCCAACAGCGCGCCGCTGGCGGTGCTGGCCTGGATGAGCGCGGTGCGGGGCGCGGGGCGCTTTCTGGTCACCACAGCGCTGATCGTGCTGGTCGGCGGCGGGCTGGTGTGGCTGCTGGGGCGCGGCGGGAGCCTGCACCTGGGAGCCAGCCTGCTGGTGTTCGGCTACCTCGCCTACCTGATCGGCGTGGGCTGGTGGGAGCGGACGCCGGGGGCGATTCTTGCCGCCGCGCTGGCACTTTTCCTGTACGGCGGGGCGCTGTGGGGCCTGCTGCCGACCCAGCCGGGCATCTCCTGGGAAGCGCACCTGTTCGGCTTCCTGGCCGGGCTGCTCGCGGCGGCGCTGGGGCACCGCAGGCGGCCCGCCCGGGCCTCTCAGGTCAAGCCGTACTCGCCGCGCTGAAGGCCCGCTCGCACGCGTTCCACCAGCCGCGTCTGCTCGGGCCAGAAGAGGGGCGGCACCCGGTCCAGCGCGGCCCACTCCAGCCGGAAGCCGGGTTCCAGCGCTGGACCACCGGCCTCCCCGGTCACGCCCAGGAAATAGCGGGTGACCTGCCAGCGCGTCCGGGCGTAGTTCTGCCGCTCCAGCACCCCCAGGTCCGCGACCAGCCGCACGGCCGTCAGCCCGGCCTCCTCGTGCAGCTCGCGGCGGAGGGCCTGCTCGTGGGTCTCGCTGCCTTCCAGGCCGCCCTTGGGAAGCTGGGCATATTCGCCGGGTTCGATCACCAGCGCGACCCGCCACCCGTCGCTGGGCCGCAGCACGACCGCGCCGACGCTGGGGCGCTCGGGCAGACCTGGAGGGCGGACATAGAAGCTCGCGTCGGGCGGGGGCAGCCTCACAGCGTCACCAGCCCGTCCGGCGTTTCGAGCGTGGCTGCCAGCTCCGGCTGGGGCGCCTCGTAGACCTCCACCTCACCGGCCAGGGCCAGCCGGTCCAGCATGGCCCGCAGCCCGTCCGGGTCGGGGGTGCCCAGGCGCAGGGTGAGCAGGCGCACCCCGGCGTCGGGCAGGCGCGTGGGCGGGGGCGGCGTGTGCCACGCGATCAGGCTGGGGATGACCCCGCCGCCCGGCAGGGAGCCGTCGGCCGGGACGCTGAGCGTCCAGCGGTTCTCGCCGCGCGACAACTCCAGCGCCTCTCCGTGCGGCGCGGGGCCGGGGCTGCCCAGCGCAGGCACCCGCGCGACCCAGTGGAGCAGCAGGGGGCCGTCTTCCAGCCGTTCTTGCGTGCCGGGCGTGTCCAGCCCGAACCAGCGTGGACGGGCCGGAGCCGGAGCCGCCGGGTTCACCGCGATAACTTCCAGGTACGCGGCCGGCCCCAGCGACAGCAGCGCGTTGTGGGTGCCGAACAGGGCGTGTTCGCCGCCAGGCTGCGTGGGCACGCCCAGGCGGCCTTCCAGCCACGCCCGGCCTTCGTCCAGCGTGCGGGCGGCGATCACGAGGTGGTCGAGGGTGGCCGTCATGGGGGCAGGATAGCCGGAGCGCCCCGGACCCCTCAGGCCCCGCGCGGACGGCTCATGCCCGCCAGGTCGCCCAGCAGGATCGCGGCGGCCTTCTCGCCGCTTTCCATCGCCCCCTGCACGCTGCTCATGGAGGTGACCTCGGACGCGAGCAGCACGCCGGGCAGCGCGGTCGCGTGGCCGGGCAGGGTGGCCGCGTACTCGGGCGGCTGCGGAAACTGGGCGAACCCGATGTGTTCGGTGTGCAGGGTCCGCAGCTCCCTGACGCCTTCCCCGTACCACTGCGACAGCTCGACGCGCACCCGGGCGTCGAGCGAGGCGTCGTCGAGGTCAGGCAGCCCCGGCAGCGACTCGTGCAGCACAGTCACGGTCAACAGTTCCTGCCCGGCGGGCGCCCGCTCCGGAATCAGGCGGCTGGTCCACTGGGCGTTGTTGATCAGGCCCGCTTCGGCGTTCAGCAGCAGCCGGGGCTGCGGGTCGAGGGGACGCGGCGCGGCGTAGTACAGGTAGCTGCTGCCCAGCCGCCCGCGCGAGACCGGCTCGCCCGTCAGGGCCTGCGCGCTCTGCGCGTCGGTGGCGACGATCACCTGCCGGGCGTCGAGGTCCCCGGCGGAGGTGGCGGCGGTGACGTGGCTCCCGTGTGCCGTCAACCGGGTCACCCGCACGCCAGCCGTGACCTCCAGCCCCTGCGCGAGTTGCCGGGTCAGCGCCCCGATCCCCGCGCGGGGCAGCGCCGCGCCGCCGTCCATCAGCATCCGGAAGTAGTACCGGAAGAGCCGCGCGCTCGCACTCAGGTCGCGCTGCAGAAAGATGCCGCCGAAAAAGGGCCGGAAGAAGTGGTCGAGCGCGCGGTCGCTGAAGCCCTGGCGCCGCAGGTAGTCCTCGGTGGTCTCGTCGGGACCGGCGAGCAGGGCGTGAGGCGGGGGCACCCGCAGCCGGGCCGCCAGCCGCGCCACCCGCAGCTTGTCCCCCAGGCCCAGCGCGCGGGTGCTCAGGGTCGAGGGCAGGCTGGCAGGGTCGCGCAAGGGGTCCCCCAACACGTCGGCCCGCCGCCCGCGCCGCACCACGCCCGCCGGAGGCACCGTCACCAGGTCGAGCGCGTCCAGGTCGGCGTGGCGCCGCAGCGCCGGGTAGGCGGGAAACAGCACCTGATACCCCGCGTCCAGCGTGAAGCCGTCTACCGTCCGCGACTGCACCCGCCCGCCGACCTCTTGCCCCGCCTCCAGCACCCGCACCCGCCGCCCTGCCTGCGTCAGCACCCGCGCCGCCGTGAGGCCCGCCAGCCCCGACCCGATCACCAGAATGTCCCCCATGCCGGGAAGCCTAGCAGGGGCGCGCCGCGCGTTCAGGACCCGGGCACCTGCCCAGAGCGCGGCCGAGGGAGCCTGACCTCCCCACCGGGGTCTTTGGCTGCGGCGACCAGCCTGGCCACGCGGCGAGGCGGCAAACGACCGGACGCAGGCCGGGGCGGTCGGCCCGCCGGGCAGGCGTTCAGGGACCGCGCCCCTGGGCCAGCGGGCGGCCCTCCAGGTCCGCGACGCTGAAGGCGTAGCTCTGCGGCTTCAGGTCGCGCCAGCCGACCCGCAGGTCCAGACAGGACTCCGGCAGCCGCACGTCGCGGGCGGCAGGGTAGCTTCCCGCGTCCTGGCGGTGGGTTTCCAGCACCCGGTCCAGGTCGTTCGCGCAGTGCTGCCCGGCCGCGCGCATCACGACCTCGTCCGGGCGGGAGCCGGAGACCGCGCCCGACCCGGCGTCCCCCAGCGCCTGAACCTGGGCTTCCAGCGCCGCCACCCTGGCCGCCAGCCGGGCCGTCTCGGCGCGGGCCTCCCGGTCCTGACAGCCGCTCAGCAACGCCGGCAGCAGCAGAGGAAAGACGCGCCACATGCCCGCAGGCTAGCGGGCGCCGCCCCCGCCCCGCGCGGCATGAGCAAACGCTCAAGGCCCCGGGGGTCAGCGCCCGGCTGCGCCCCGGCTCAGCGGTCGAGCACGCTCACAACTTCCACGTGGCTGGTCTGGGGGTAAAAGTCGTGCGGGGTCACCGACCCCAGCTTCCACCCGCGCTGCACGAAGCCCCCCACGTCCCGCGCCCAGGTCGCGGGGTCACAGCTCACGTACACCAGGCGGTCGGCGGTGCTGGCCTGGATGTGCTCGCGGGCCTCCGGCTCCAGCCCGGCGCGGGGCGGGTCCACCACGATCACGTCCACGCCGATCTCGCTGAAGCGGGCCGCGTCGCCGCTGCGGTAGGTCACGTTGCGCTCGCCGCTCAGGGCCGCCGCCTGCCGCCCCCGCGCCAGGGCTTCCGGGGCCGAGTCCAGCACGGTCACGCGGTTAAAGCGGGGCGACAGGTGCCGCCCGATGGCCCCCGAGCCGCCGTAGAGGTCCACCGCGTGCGTGCCCTCCCCGGCCAGCTCCGCCGCGCGGAGGTACGCCAGCCCCGCCGCTTCGGGGTTCACCTGCGCGAAGCCGGTCGCGGTCACGCTAACCTGCACGCGCCCAAACTGCTCCTGCACCTCAGACTCGCCCGCGATCAGGCGCACGCCCGCCCCGAAGCGCCGCCCGGCGGGTTCCGCAAGGCTCACGCCGACCACCCCCGCGTCCATCAGGTGATCGGAGGCCCGCAAGAAGACGCGCGGCTCGCCCGCCCCGATCAGGGCCGCGACCACTTCCCCCGTCAGGCGGCTGGCGCGGAAGGCGACCTCGGTGGCGGGGTCGAGTTGCTCGGGGTCGATCCGGTCCATCACCGCCTGAATCGCCTCCATGACGAGCGGGTCCTGGCCGACGGGTTGCGGGTCCCGGCCCCGGCGCTCACGGTAGGCGAGGCCCCCCGGCGTCACGAGGTACTGCGCCGTGTTGCGGTAGCGCCACTCGTGCGGGCTGGCGACCGTCTCCCCCACCTCATGCCGCAGCTTGGCGATGCGGGTCAGCGCCTCTTCCACGAAACCGCGTTTGTAGCGCAGTTGCGCCGGGTAGGAGGCATGCGCGAGGTCCACCGTGGGGAGGTCCGGCGCCTCCACCCGGTCAGGGCTGGGCGTCAGCACCCGGCGGGTCACGCCCTGGCGCACGCCCCGGCCCGCGCGAATCTCGGCCTCGACCCGTTCGCCGGGCAGGGCGCCGCGCACCAGCACCACGCCGGACTCGTCCCGGGACAGACCCAGCCCCCCGGCGACCAGTTTTTCGATTTCCAGCGTGAGCAGAGCGTCAGACATATGGGGGACAGGGTAGCGCGGGCAGAGGGGTCAGAACGGCCCGAGCGTCTCCCCCACCACCCGCGCCCACTGCTCCCCGTCCGGCACGTGGGTCAGACCCGGCATCTCCAGCAGTCGCGCCCCCGCCCGCGCCGCCAGCGTGCGCCCCAGCTCCGGCGGGCAGATGCGGTCCTCGGGGCCGAGCACCACCCAAGTCGGCCCGCCGATCTGTTCCGCGTGCATGAGGGGCGAGCCGTCCACCCACTGCGCCGGGGTCAGCACCGCGTCGTAATAGCGGCGCAGGATGCCCGAACTCGTGCCCGCATACACCCCCCGCAGGTCGGCGGGCGGATTGACCGCAACGGTGCGCCCCGCCCGGTGCCCCTGCGCCGACGCCAGCAGCGCAACGAGGCCCCCCAACGAGAGGCCCACCACCGCCGTCTGGGTCACCCACGGCTGGGCCTCCAGCCACGCCAGCACCCGCCCGAGGTCGCCCGGCCCGCTGCGCCCGTAGTCGTCGCACCCGCCCGACCCCCGCCAGCCGCGCAGCGAGAGGCTGAGCGCGTGCCAGCCTGCCGCGTGCAGCAAGCGGGCTGGGGCCGCCATGTCGGAAGCGTCCTGCCCCCAGCCGTGCAGCAGCAGGGCGACGGGGGCGGGGTGCGGATGACGCCACAAGTAGCCGCCCAGCGTCACGTCCCCCGGTGTGTCCTCTCGTGGGGGAAGCGTGAGCCGGGCGGCGTCGGGGATGTCCGGCAGGTCCAGACCGGGCACCCTCATGGGCTTCAGCCTTCCTCGTACTCCAGATACGTGTAGCCCAGCAGCTCCTCGCCGTAGTCCTCCAGCAGCTCCTGCTCCTGGCCGGGGGGCAGGGTGCCGACCTTGAGGGCGGCGTCGGCCTGATCCTCGATGGAGTCGCGCAGCATGACTTCCTCGTAGCCCATCGACTCGATCATGCGCCGCGCCTTCTGCCCGCGCACGAAGAGGTCGATGTGAAACTTGCCCCCGGGCCGCACCGTCACGTGCGCCTCGCTGACCTTGCCGAAAAGGTTGTGCGAACTGCCCAACACGTCCTGATAGGCGCCCATCAGGAAGGCGCCCAGGTAGTAGGGCCGGTCGCCCGGCTCGTGCAGCGGCAGGGTGGCCTTCACGTCGCGCAGGTCGATGAACTTCTCGATCTTGCCGTCCGAGTCGCAGGTGATGTCCACGATGGTGCCCTGCCGGGTGGGACGCTCGTTCAGGCGGTCCAGCGGCACAATCGGAAACAGCGCCTGAATCGCCCAGTTGTCGGGCAGGCTCTGAAACAGAGAGAAGTTGCAGATGTACTTGTCTGCCAAGACCTTCTGGAGGTCTTCCAGCTCGTCGGGCACGTACTTCTCGCCCTGGATCAGCTTGGCGATCTTGCGGAGGATCGCGTTGAAGAGGGCCTCGCCCCTTGCGCGGTCGTCCAGGGTCACGTAGCCGAGGTCAAAGAGGTTGTGCAGCGTCTGCTTGTCGCCCACCGCGTCGTTGTACATCTCGCGGTAGTTGCGCGAGGAGATGTTCACCAGGATTTCTTCAAGGTCCTTGATGATCTGGTGGCTGTCCTCGTTGGGAGCGGCGAGTTCCTCCAGGTCGCGGGTGGGGCCGGTCACGTCCACCACGGGCATGACCAGGACCGCGTGGTGGGCGGTCAAGGCCCGGCCCGACTCGGAGATGATGGTCGGCTCGGGGACCTCGCGTGCCCTACAGACCTCCTGCACGGTGTACACCACGTCGGCGGCGTACTCGCCCACGGTGTAGTTCATGGAGGCGTAAAAGGTCGTCTTGGAGCCGTCGTAGTCCACGCCCAGGCCGCCGCCCACGTTGAGGTACTTGAGCTGGGCGCCCGCCGCGATCAGGCCCGCGTAGGTCTGGGTCGCCTCGCGCACCGCGACCTTGACCCGGCGGATGTCGGTGATCTGCGAGCCGATGTGGGTGTGCAGCATCACCAGGGAATCGAGCATGTCTTCCTCGCGCAGCCGCTCGACCACCCGCAGCAGCTCGTAGGCGTTCAGCCCGAACTTGGCCTGGTCGCCGCCCGACTCCTCCCACTGGCCCGAGCCGCGCGCGTGCAGCTTGAAGCGCACGCCCACCATCGGCTTGACGCCGAGCGCCTTGGCCTGCTTGAGCACCCGGTCGAGTTCCGAGTACTTCTCTAGCGTGATGACCACGTTCTTGCCCAGGGTGCGGCCCCAGAGTGCCAGCTTGATAAAGCCGTCGTCCTTGAAGCCGTTGCAACACAGCAGGGCGTCGGGGTGCATCCGCTGGGCGAGGCACAGCGCGAGTTCGGCCTTGCTGCCCGCCTCCAGGCCGTGCGCGTAGTCGTACCCGGCGGCGGCCACCGACTCCACGACCACCCGGCGCTGGTTGACCTTGATCGGAAAGACGCCCTGATAGTGCCCCGTATAGCCGTACTCGGTGATGGCCTTGCCGAACGCCTCGTTGAGGTGCTTGACGCGGCCCGCGACGACCTGCGGAAAGCGCAGGATGACCGGGAGGCTCTCGCCGCGCTCCACGATCTCGTCCACGATGGCGCGCAGGGGCGCGTGCAGGCCCGGCGAGGGGGTCACTTCCATCTGGCCCCGGTCGGAGACGCGGAACCAGCCGCCGCTCCAGTTGGGAACCTGGTACAGCTCGGCGGCGTCGGCGGTGGAAAAGGGGTTGGCAGCAGTCAAGTCAGGCGTCCTCCGTCTATGGGGTAGGCTCGCCGTGCGCGGGGTTCGGAGTAGGCCGGGGGGCAACTCAACGGACGCCGTGCGAAACCGGGGCGCATGATACGGCGAAATGCCCGGAGGGGTAGGGGTCCAGACGGCAATTGAAAGCCCAGCGGTCAGACGCCGGGGGCAGCGCAAGAAAACAGCGAGGCACCGTGGCACCTCGCTCTCCCCTCTTCTTCTGGCGGTCCGGACGGGATTTGAACCCGCGACCTACTGCGTGACAGGCAGTTATGCTAACCGCTACACTACCGGACCAACACTGGCGCAGGCCAGCGGAAAGAAGAGTACGGGGCGGACGGCGGGAAGTCAAGCCGCGTTAGGCTGGGCCGTATGACACCACAGGCTGGGCAGGTCGTCTTCACGCGCGGGGGCGTGTCCGAAAGCGTTCATCAGGTCCATGTCGCCGTCGTGGACCCCTCGGGCGGGGTGACCGCCTCGTGCGGGGACGCGGGGCTGGTGACCTTTCCGCGCTCCAGCTCCAAGCCGGTGCAGGCGCTGCCCCTCGCGCTGGCGGTGCCGGACCTGCCGGACGACGAGCTGGCGATTGCGTGTGCGAGCCACACCGGAACCCCGGAGCATCTGGCGGTGGTGGAGAGGCTCCTGGCGCGTTCGGGCAGCACGGTGGCCGACTTGCGCTGCGGCACGCACCCGCCCTTTGACACGGGGGCAGCGGCCGACCTGATTCGCCGGAACGAGCAACCCACGCCCCTGCACCACAACTGCTCCGGCAAGCACGCGGGGATGCTGCTGGCGTGCGAGCGGAACGGCTGGCCGCGCGAGGGGTACACCGAGCATGGGCACCCGCTGCAAGTCCGCATCCGGGAGTTGCACGCCGAACTGGGCGGGGTGGGGCTGGACGACGTGCGAGCGGGGACCGACGGGTGCAGCGTGCCCGCCTTCGCGCTGGCGCTGGACGCCACGGCGCGAATTTTTGCCCGGCTGGCGGCACCTACCGGGGAACTGGCCCCCGCGCTGGAACGCATCTTCGGAGCGA
This sequence comes from Deinococcus budaensis, assembly GCF_014201885.1. NCBI lineage: Bacteria > Thermotogati > Deinococcota > Deinococci > Deinococcales > Deinococcaceae > Deinococcus > Deinococcus budaensis. Next base: position 148,339 of record NZ_JACHFN010000003.1, read on the forward strand.
TGACGGCTCACCCCTTTCTGATCGCCGGACCCGGGCGGCTGGACACCACGCTGATGCCGCTGGTGCCCGGCCTCGCCGCCAAGATGGGAGCGGAGGCCTTTTATGGGCTGGCGCTGCGGGAAACCCCACGCGGGCCGCTGGGCGTGGCCTTCAAGATCGCGGACGGCGGCGAGCGGGCGCGGCCCCACGTCGCCCTGGCGGTGCTGGAAGCGCTGGGCGCGCCCATGACAGACAAGATGCGGACCCTCGCCCCCGCCGCGCTGACGAACTGGGCTGGGCGTGAGGTCGGCGGGGTGGAGGTGACGCTGCCGCTGGAGGGGGTATAGGGCACGGCCCCAGGCGCACCGAAAAGGTCCCTTCAGAAAAATTCGCCTGCATACCTTGACCTGCCCTGCATTCCGCGCTAAAGTGTTTTCATCACCGCCCGAAGAGGCGGTTTTTTTGTGGCCTCTGCCCGAGCGGCGCGGCTGGACCACGGGGCAGCAGGCGCCGCACGGTCCGGGGGCAGTACCCTGCGTCCATGTTCCGCCGTGACCCGCTGCGCGCCGCCCTGAGCGAGCTGGAAGGTGTGCTGGGCCGCGACCTGCGCCCGGCGCTGCCGCTGCTGCGGGCAGCCCTGCGGCGCGGGGGGGTGGTGGGGGCCGCCCGGGGCGGTCAGGTCGCGCTGGCCGGGGTGGGGGGTGTGCCCCGGGAGGGCCTGTTCGAACTTGCCAGCGTGACCAAACCCTTCACGGCGGCGCTGGCCGGGAGGCTGGTGCGCGAGGGTCACCTGGCCTGGGACGCGCCGCTCTCGCGGCTGGGGGGGCCGCTGCGGGGGTGGCCCGACTTCGTGACCGCCCACGCGCTGGCGACCCACACGGCGGGCCTGCCTCCCCATCCGGCGCGGGCGGTGCTCACGACCCTCACCCGCTTTCAGGACCCCTACGGCGGCATGAGCGCCCAGGCCGCCCTGGCGAGTGCCCGGCGCTGGGCGAATGCGCGGCAGGCGGGCCGCTTCGCCTATTCCAACCTGGGGCTGGGTGTCCTGGCGCTGGCCCTGGCGCACGCCGCCGGGGAGGAGCCGACCGCCGCCGGGTACGGGCGAGCGCTGAGGCGCCACCTCACCGGGCCGCTGGCCCTGGAGAGCGTCAGCCTGACCCCGCCTCCCGCCGGCCTGGTCGCCCCCACCGCCACCCTGCTGGGGGAGGGCGTGACCGGCTTCGGACCGCTGGCGGGGGCAGGCGGACTGTTCGGCACGGCGGCGGACCTGCTCGCTTTCGGCGCGGCGCACCTGGATGGGCGGGCGGAACCGGCCTGGCGCGAGGTCATCCGGCCCCCCGGCCTGCCGCCCCTGCTGGGCGGGGTCGCGCCGGGCTGGTTTCACTCGCGCGGGCTGTGGTGGCACGACGGCGTGGCGCGCGGCACCCGCACCGCACTGGGCTTTCGTCCGGAGAGCGGCGCGGTGGTGGCCCTGCTCGCGCGGGGCGGGGTGCCGCTGGTCGGGGTGCGGGGAGCGGTGCCGGGCGCGCTGCTGGGGCTGCTGGGCCACGGGGCCTGAGCTGCGGGGGGGGGGAAAAAAGGCCAGTGGACGCCGCTGCGGGCGCTACGGCACCAGCCAGGCGAGCGCGCGGGCCTCATTCAGGCTGCCCAGCAGCAGCGCCGGGTTCCAGTTGGCGCCCTGGCCCAGGCCCAGCACGGTGTCGTAGCTCGTCAGGGTGGTGCGGGTCAGGGCGTAGAGGTTGCCGTCGGGGGCGAAGGTCAGGTCACGCAGGTCAGAGACGGTGGTCACGGTGGCCGCCGTGGTCCGCGCGCCGTCCCACAGCCGCAGGGGCTGGGCACCCAGGCCGCTGCCGCCGCCATCGCGCCACGCGGCGATCAGGTTGCCCCCCACCCCGCTGCCCGCCGAGGTCCACACCCGGTCCACCCGGTCCCCGCCGAAGGCCCGCAGCGCCGCTGCCGCGTCGGGCACCCCGCTGGTGTTCAGCGGCTGCACGCCGGTATCGGTGGCCGCGTAGACGGTGGTTCCGTTCGCGGCCGGGGCGAGGTCGCGAATCGCGGGGCTGGGCACCGGAGCGCTGACGTCCGCGCGGGTGGAGCCAGTCGTGCTCGGGGCGATCCGCAGCACCTCGCTGCCGCCGCCGATGGCCGGGCGGGCCAGAATGCCGATGTCCACGCCGTTCTCGCGCACCAGCGCCAGCCGCGTGGGCGGCACGTCGGTCCCGACCGGCGAGAAGGCGCCGCTCGCCACCGCCCGCCACACCAGCGCCCCGTCGGTGCGGTACAGGGCGAGCTGCTGCACGCCGACCGGCACGCCGCCCGACTCGCACTGGCTGAGGGTGAGCAGCCGGTCACGCGCGGCATTGAGCACTGTTGCCCGCAGGCAAGGCGGGGCCGTGAAACCGGGCGCGTCGAAGGGAGCGGCGAAGGGTCGCGGGTCTCCCAGGTTCACGTCGCGGCTCTCGATGCCTGCCGCCAGCGTCAGCGCCAGCCGCTTGCCGCCGGGCAGGGTGTCGAGGGTCACGCCTCCCGACACGGTCACGTTTGCCTCGGCCGGGGGCGGGGCCGTGCCCAGGCTGCCGGTGGTGACGGTGCGCAGGGTGGTGCCCCCGCCTTCCAGCACCGCGAGGCGGATGGGCGGCTGGCTCTCCACGGTGCCGGTACAGGCGGCGAGCAGCAGCGCGGTCAGGGGCAGGCACAGCAGGCGTTTCATGGCGGGGTCCTCCGGTTCAGGGGCGGTTGCCGGGATTGAGCGGGCCGGGCAGCAGCGGCACGTTCAGGCCGCTCTGACCGTACTCGAACAGCGGGTAACTCGTGCTGCCGGGCAGGCTGATGCCCAGGCGGTAGCGGCGGAGGCTCATATCGATCTCGGCCTGGAGCGCCCAGCAGCAGCGGTCGATGGTCAGCCCGATCACCGGGGCCAGCGGCGTGGGGTTTTGCCGCACGCCACCAACCCAGGTGAAGCTCTGGCGCAGGCTGCCGGTCAGGTACGCCCCGGGCCGGGGACCGTTGCCGATGGCGACGCCCACCCGGACGGGATCGAGGGTCAGCGTGTCGGTGGGCACGTCGTCGGGGAAGGTGCCCGTGCGGAAACGGTTATAAGCGGCGCGGCCCGACAGCGAGAAACGGGTCCCGAACTGCCAGTTGGCGTCGAGGTCCGCGCGGGTCAGCTCGGTGCGCGGCTGGTCCAGCCCCCGGGTGTTCACGACCGCCGAGAGGCCCAGCGACTGCCCCGGCCGGGTGGCGCGCAGGGTGCCCGACAGGGTGGGCCGGGTAAAGCCCCAGCGCTCCACGTCGAAGGGGCCGCCGTAGGTGAGCTGCCAGTTCGTCGCGCGCCCGGAGGTGGTGCCCACGCTGAAGGTGACCGTGCCGCTGTCGCGCGCGGTGGCCGGCTGGTCGAGCGCGAGGTCGTGCGTGTGAGCCACCGTGTACTCGCCGCGCCAGGTCAGGCTGTAGCGCCCGCTGAGCCGGGGATTGATCAGGTTCAGGTTCTCGCGGCCCGTGAAGCTCACCGGATTGAGCACCGTGTCGGTGCGGGTCACGCCGCTGAACTCGGTGCCCACCGCGTTCAGACGCGGCGTCTCGATGTCGTGGGTGGCGTAGACGCTAAACGAGTTGGCGCGGTTGTCGCCGGTCACGGTCGCCCGCACGGTGAAGGGTTGGTAGCCCCCCTCGCGGGTGTAGCTGCCGTTGGCCGTCAGCGTCAGGTTGGGCGCGGGCCAGCGGCTGCTGCGGGTCACCGTCTCGGGCCGGGCGGGCACGGCTGCCTCCGTCTCGGTCGCCGGGCGAGCGGGGGTCGCGGGCGTCACCGTCACCCGGTCGGCGTTGGGGTCGCTGAGCGTCAGGTTGAAAGTCGTGCTTTCCAGCTCCTGGGTCGCGAAGTTGTAGCGCACGTTGTAGGTCAGGTTGACCGGGGCGCGGTTCACCGCGAGGTTGAAGGCCGCCGCAGGCTGGCGGTTCCAGGGCAGGAACAGGTCGCGGCTGTAGCTCACGCCGAAGGTCACGTCCTTCACCGGCACGGTGTTCAGCTCGAGGCTCAGCGGCGCACTGAGGACCTGCCCGAACAGCGCGTCGAAGGCAAAGGGGCTGGTGCCCTCGCGGCGCAGGTAGCTGTAGCGGGCGGTGACGGTGTTGGTCACGTTGAAGCGCTGGGTGAGAGAAGCGCCGATGTTCAGGTCCACCGTCCGCGCGCCCGTGCCGTAGTAGCGCCCGGTAAAGGTGTTCGTCAGCGTGAGGTCGGCATTCGTCCAGGGCCGCGCGCTGTAACTCAGGCTGTGCTGCTCCTCCAGGCGGCTGGTCGTGATGTTGATGCCCTGCGCCGAGGCGCTGCGCGACAGCGGATTGCTCTGGGCGGTGTAGCGGCCCGCCGTGAGCCGCACGTCGGCGGTGAAGTTGCCCTGGGTGTACGGCTTGGGGTCGATGACGAGTTCGGGTTGCTTCAGCGGCGTGCCCAGCGCGGTGGTCGGCTCCGGCCCGAAGCGGTCGAGGTAGCTCAGCTGCGCCGAGAACAGCGGATATTCCACGTTCGCCGTGAACTCGACCCGCGTCACGTCGCGCTCGGGGTCGGTCGTGGAACGCCCGATGTCGCGCCGCACCACGCTGAGGGTGTAATCGAGGTCGCGCACCGCCAGCGTCAGCGGCACCCGCCCCCGCGCGCTGAGGTCAAAATCCACGTCGTAGCCGACCTGCCGCGTGCCGTCGGCGGCAAAGGGCTTGGGGTTTGCCAGCGTGTAGAGGTTGAAGCGGTCCACGAACGGCAGCGGCGCGTAGGAGCGCAGGCTGACCCCCAGGCCGATGCTGGGGTTGCGGTTCTCGTAGTAGCGGATCAGGGTGGTGCCCAGCGTGTTCGCCCCCACCGAGAAGGGCAGGTCGGCCTCAACGGTCAGGCCGTCAGGTTCGCCGGTGCCGATATTCAGCCGGGGCTGGCGTTCCTGATCGTTGAGGGGCAGGACCACGACCGGCAGGTACAGCACCGGGTAGTCGGCCAGCAGCAGTTGCGCCCGGTACGCGACCAGGCGGTCGCCGGGATACAGGATCAATCTCTCGGCGCGGAAGGCGTAGTCGTTGGGGGTGCGCCCGCACTTGGCGCAGGGGGTGAAGTAGCCGCCCGTGGCGCGCAGCTGCCCCGGAATGCGCTCGACCTCGCCGCCGCGAATCTCGATGTCGCCGTCGCTGATCAGCACGTCCTCGCCGGTCAGCTGCTCGGCCGCGAGGTCCACGACCAGATTTTCGCCGCTGAGGTCCTGGCCGTCTCTCGCGGTGCGGTAGGTCGCCTGCCCGACCAGCGTCAAGGTGCGGCGGGTGCGGTTGTACTCGACCCGGGCGGCGCGCACCACGTCGTCGTCCACCCGCAGCTCGACCAGCCCGCCCGCGTCGCCGCCGCCGATCACCACGATCTCCTGGTCGTCCACCCGGCGCAGTTCCAGCGTCTGCGCCTGCACGATCCGCACCGTGCGGGCCAGCGCCCCCCCCAGCGACGAGAGGCCCAGCAAGGCGGCGCCCACCAGCGCGGCCCGCTTCAGCCGCGCCCGGACCACCTGCGGCCGGAACAGCCGTCCCACCGCTCTATTCGCCATGCGGTCCCTCCCAGGCCAGGGCCGGCAACAGCGCAGACGGCCGGGGCCGGGGCCGCGCCCCCGCCCCCGCCAGCGCGGGGCGCCCGGCTCCCCCTCCCGGCGCCGCCGCCAGCATCCCCAGCGACGTGCCGGGATAGTAGAAACTCAGAATCTGCGTATGGGCCTGCCCCGCCCGCGCCAGCCCCAGCGCTCCGTACTGCGAGAGGCCCACCCCGTGCCCCGAGCCGGACCCCTCCACGACCAGCGGCGTGCCCGGCCCCACCGGGCCGCTGAGGGTAACCCGGCTGCTGGACGCCCCCAGCGAGCGCACGAACCCGCCCGCGTCGGCGCCCGTGAGGCGGGCCACGCCGGACGCGCCCGTCAGCGTGACCTCCTGCACCCGGCCCGAGGCGCTGGCGCGCGAGACCCGCACGTCGCGCAGGGTGCCCAGCCGCACCCGGTAGCGCGTGGCGACCTCGGTCACCTTCGCGGCGCTCGCCTCGACCCGCCAGCGGGCGCGTGGGCTGAGGGCCGAGTGGGGATCAGGCTGGGCGACCAGGTACGGCAGCTCGGTGCCCCACACCTCCGCGCTCGACGCCGTGTAGCCGCCCGAGTCGCTGGAAAAGTAGGTGCTGGCGGGCCTGCCCCCGTAGGCCACGACCTGCCCGGCGGTCGCCTGAATCGCCGCGTCGGCGCTGGGCTTTTCCACGCTGACCCCCCGGTAGACCTGGCAGCTCTCGGTCGCGCAGGTGTCAAAGGGCAGCGCCGGGTTGATGCGCGCCGCCACGTAGGTCCGCGCGATCACGGCCTGGGCGGCCAGGGCGGCGGCGGGCCACGAGGTCGGCATCTCGGCGGGCACCACCCCGCGCAGGTAGTCCTCCACGTCGAGCACGTTGATGCCCTGCACCCCGCCGCGCTCGGCCCGCAGCAGCACGCCGCCCCGGTAGGTCTTTCCGGCGATCTCGACCGTGCTGACCGGGGTGGGAGGCAGGTACAGCGTCGCGCTGCCGGTGTCCTGCCCGCTCAGGGTCAGGGTGGCCCCCCGAACGCCGACCGTCCAGGCTGCGGGCGCCGGGGCCGGAGCCACCTGGCCGGGCGCCGCCGGGGCGGCGGGCGTGGGCGGCAGCCGCACCGTGAGCTGCGGGGCGCTGGCGACGAGCACCCGCACCGTCACCGCCTGGGCACCTGTTCCGGCCGTCACCGTGAGCGCCAGGAAGAGCGCCAGGGACTGGCCCGGGGAAACCTTGGGGAAGCGCATGAGTGGGCCGAGTATACGCAGCCGCTTCTGTGCCCGGCCTGACAGCGGCGTGAGAGACCTCCCGGAGGCGGCGGGCAGGCGGCATGATGGGCGCCATGACAGCCGGGGCCAGGACAACCGGGGGGAGCGGGGCGGGGCAGCCAGCACAGGAGCCAGGGCGGGTCTGGGCGCATGTCGGCCAGCCGTTCGCGGAGCGGGACTACGACGTGGTGATTGTCGGCGCGGGGCGCATGGGGGCTGCCTGCGCGCTGTTCCTGCGGCGGCTGGCGCCCGCGCTGCGGCTGCTGCTCGTCGAGCGCGGCGGGCTGCCCAACGAGGACGGCGCGACGATCCTGGCGCCGGGCGTGTGGACCGCCCTGGACGTGCCGCCGGGCCGGGAGGCCGAGGCCCACTGGACCCGCGCGAACCTGCTCGGGGACCCCACGGCCAGGCCCTGCCCCCTGCTGAGCCTGCACGCGGAGGAGGGACCCGGCCGCGTGCCCACCCCGCACCTGCTTGCCCGCTTCCCGCAGGCGGCTCCCCTCCTGGACCCCCGGGCGCTCCCCTGGGCCGAGCTGGACGGGGAGGCCGCGACCTACCGCCCCGGCGCGGTGGCGCTGGCCTGCGGGCAGGGCGCGGTGCGGGCCGGGGCCGACCTGCTGCTGAACACCCAGGCGGGGCTGACGCCGGGCGGCGTGTGCCTCGAGCGCCTGACTCTCACCAACACCCACCAGATCGTGACCCACGAGACGCACGAGCTGCGCGCCGGGCGGGTGATCATGGCGACCGGCGCCGAGGGACCGCACGCCGCCGAGCACGACCTCGGCGTGCCCACCGCGCATGGCCGGGCCTACCGCCAGTTCCCGCGCCTGAACACCCCCAGCGGCGACGAGACGCCTGTGCTGCGCGCGGGCGGCCTGACCCTGCGCCCCCTGCACGGCGGCTTCACCGTGGTGCCGCCCCTGCACCACCGCGACCCCCACGGCTACGTCCCCACCGGGGGCCGCCTGACCGGGGTGCCCGTCGGCCTGCGCCGCGAGACCCTGGAGGACCTGATCGGCCTGATGGACGCCCTGCCCCCGCTGGCGACCGGGGCGCTGGAGGTGGGCCGCAGCCTCGCGGACGTGCCGGGCGCCTGGCTCGCCCTGCCGGGAGGCCGGGTGGACGCCCCGCCGACCCACCAGCCCCTGACCGACAGCGTTCACCTGCTGCTCGGCGGCCCGCACGCCGACACGCTGGGCCTGGCGGTGGCCTACGACCTGGCCGCTACCGTGGCGGGGGTGGAGACGAGGCCGTGGGCGGGGCAGGAGGGGTGAGACGGCCTCCGGTGGAGAGGCGCTGACAACCATCTCCAAAGGGACGTGCCAAGCGGCCCAGCAGAGGAGAAAAAAGGGCGGTATCCGGGGGAGCAGGCGCGTTGTCGGCAGCAGCATGGGTTTGCCGCATCGGCGCGGGGGAAGACCGCTGTCAGGCCCGGCCCACGCGTGGCTAAATGGCGCCATGTTCCCTCCTGCGGCCCCTCCTGCGGCTCAGCGGTCCTGGCTTTTGCGGATGACCTGGCTGGACCTGTGTTTCATGCACTGGCCGGTGCCCGCCGGGGCGCTGGCGGCCAGTCTGCCGCCGGGCGTCCAGCTCGACCTGTGGGAGGGGCAGGCCTGGCTGGGGGCCGTGCCCTTCCGGATGGCCGGGGTCGCTCCCCGCTTCAGCCCGGACGTGCCGGGGGTCAGCGCCTTCCCCGAGTTGAACCTGCGCACCTACGTGACGGTCCAGGGGGTTCCCGGCGTGTGGTTCTACTCGCTGGACGCGGCCCAACCGCTCGCGGTGCGGCTGGCACGCGGCCTCTTTCACCTGCCGTATTTCGACGCCCGGATGTGGGCCGACCGGCGCGGCGAGGTCACCCGCTACGCCAGCCTGCGTACCCACCGCCACGCGCCGCCGGGGCGCTTCGCGGCGGCTTTCCGGCCCGTCGGCCCGGTGTTCGGGGCGGCGCCCGGAACCCTGGAGCACTGGCTGACCGACCGCCTCTTCCTGTACAGCGCGGACCGCAGGGGGCGACTCTACGGGGGCCGGGTCCACCACGGACCCTGGCCGCTGCGCCGGGCCGAAGCGCAGATCGCGGAAAACACCCTGGCCGGGCCGCTGAACCTGAGGCTGGAGGGCGACCCCCACCTGCTGTACTCGGCGCGCCTGGAGGTGCGGGCCGACTGGCTCACCCGGGTCGGCCCCGCCGGGGCGTTCCACCCGGCAGCCGGAGCCAGCGCTGAGCCTGGGCAGTGGTGAGCTGGGCTGGGGCCGACGCGACCCCGAAAAGCCTCAGAGACCCAGCACCGGATGCGGCCGGTAAAGCTCCTCCAGCGCCGAGAGGTCCTCGGGCGTCAGCTTGACCGCCAGGGCCGCGACCGCCTCCTCCAGATGCGGCATCTTGCTCGCTCCGACGATGGGCGCGGTCACGCCCGGCTGGTGCAGCAGCCAGGCGGTCGCCACCTGGGCGGGCGTCATGCCCCGCCGCCCGGCGACCTCGGCCACCCGCGTCTGGACGGCGTAGTCGTCCGGGGTGCGGTAGAGCGCCTCGCTGAAGCGGTCGCTGCGGGCGCGGGGGGTCCTGGCCTCGCCCGGCGTGCGGTTTCCCGCCAGAAAACCGCGCGCCAGCGGACTCCAGGGGATCACCCCGACGCCGTCCTCGCGGCACAGCGGCAGCATCTCGCGCTCCTCCTCGCGGTACACCAGGTTGTAGTGGTTTTGCATGCTCACGAAACGGGTCAGCCCGTGCATGTCGGCGACGTGCTGCATCTTGGCGAACTGGTAGGCCAGCATGCTGCTGGCCCCGATGTACCGCACTGCGCCCATCCGGACCAGATCGTGCAGAGCCGTCATGGTCTCCAGGATGGGCGTCTCGGGGTCGAAGCGGTGAATCTGGTACAGGTCGATGTAGTCGGTGCCCAGCCGCTTCAGGCTGGCCTGCACCGCGCTCATGATGTGCCCGCGCGACAGCCCCGCGTCGTTCGGGCCAGGACCCATGCGGTGGAAGACCTTGGTGGCGACGACTACCTCGTCGCGCCGGGCGTAGTCCCGCAGGGCGCGGCCCAGCACCTCCTCGCTGGCCCCCAGGGAATACATGTCGGCGGTGTCGAAGAAATTGATCCCGAGTTCGAGCGCGCGGGCGATGAAGGGGCGGCCCTGGGCCTCGGGGAGCACCCAGTCACGCCAGCCCGGGTCACCGTAGGTCATGGTCCCCAGGGCGATGCGCGAGACTTTCAGGCCGCTGGTGCCCAGACGCACGTAGTCCATACGCGCACCTTACCCCCTGGCCCGGCCGGGGAGCCGCCCACTTCCGGTCCCCGGTGTCCCGCCGCTGCGCCCTGGCCGCTACAGCGCGCCTTCCCGCAGCCGCTCGCGGAAGCGGGCGCCCGTGCTGGCGCGCACCCCCTCCAGCGTGGCGCCGGGCAGCAACTCGGTGAGGGTCAGCTCGCCGCCCAGAAACTCGAAGACCGCCTGATCGGTGATGACCATATTCACCGCCCCGCGCGTGGTCAAGGGCAGGGTGCATTCGCGCACCAGCTTGGGCGCGCCGCCCGGCTCGGTGTGGGTCATGGTCACGATCAGGCGGCGGGCGCCGCTCGCCAGGTCCATCGCGCCGCCGACCCCCAGCAGGGGCCTCCCGGGCACCGCCCAGTTCGCCAGGTTGCCCGCCTCGTCCACCTGCAACCCGCCCATCACCGCCACGTCCACGTGCCCACCCCGGATCATGCCGAACGACGCTGCCGAGTCGAAATAGCTCGCGCCGGGCAGGGCCGTGACTGGGATCTTGCCCGCGTTCACCGGGTAGTCCATCGCGCCGCCGCCCTCGGGAGACGGGCCGACCCCCAGCATCCCGTTCTCGGTGTGCAGGTTGACCCCGTGCCCCGGCGTGATCAGGTCCGCGACCAGGGTGGGAATCCCGATGCCGAGGTTGACCACGTCGCCGGGGCGCAGTTCTTGCAGCACCCGGCGGGCCATCGCCATCCGGGCGGGGTCCACCTTCTTGGCGCCGCCGCGCACGTCCGCGCTGCTGCCCAGGTCCCCCGGGGTCAGGGTCGCCTGCACGAGGTAATCCACGTAGAGGCCCGGCGTGTGGACCTGCTCGGGCGGAATCTGCCCGACCTCCACGATTTCCTCGACCTCCGCGATCACCAGGTCGGCGGCGGTCGCCATCAGGGGGTTGAAGTTCTGCTCGGTCAGGCGGTACTGGAGGTTCCCCGCCGTGTCGGCCCGCCACGCCCGGATCAGGGCCACGTCGCCGCGCAGGGCGGGCACGAAGACCATCTCGCGGCCATTCAAAACGCGCGTCTCGGCGCCTCCCGCGATCACGGTGCCCGCCGCCGTCGGGGTGTAGAAGCCGCCCAGCCCGGCCCCGCCCGCCCGCAGCGCCTCGGCCAGGGTGCCCTGCGGGAGCAGCTCGACCTCCAGGGTTCCGGCCTGGTACGCCTGCACCGCTTCCGGGTTGGAGGTGAAGTAGGAGCCGACCGCCCGCCGGAGCTGCCCGTTGCGCAGCAGGCGGCCCCCGCTGAGGCCGGGTTCGGAGACGTTGTTGGCGACGTAGGTGAGGTCGCGCACGTCCGTTTCGGCCAGCGCGTGCATGAGGTGGACCGGGTTGCCGGTCATCCCGAAGCCGCCGACCAGCAGCGTCTGGCCCGACCTCACCCTCTGCGCGGCCTCCCCCACGGTCAGGACCGGCACCCGCTTCACGCCTCCACCCGCTCGATCAGCGCCGCCTCGCCCTGGCCGACGCCCACGCAGAGGGTCGCCAGCCCGAGGCGAGCGCCCCGGCGGGCCAGCTCGTGGGTCAGGGTGGTCACCAGCCGCGCGCCGCTCATGCCCAGCGGATGCCCCAGGGCGATGGCGCCGCCGTTCACGTTGACGCGGGCGGGGTCCAGCGCCAGTTCGCGGACGCAGGCGAGGGCCTGGGCGGCGAACGCCTCGTTGAGTTCCACCAGGTCCACGTCGGCCAGATTCACGCCCAGCCGCTCCATCAGCTTGCGGGTGGCGGGCACCGGCCCCAGGCCCATCACCCGGGGGTCCACGCCCGCCGAGGCCGCGCCCACCCAGCGTGCCAGCGGCGTGATACCCAGCTCACGGGCCTTGGCGGCACTCATCAGGACCAGCGCGGCGGCCCCGTCGTTCAGGCCCGAGGCGTTGCCCGCCGTGACGCTGCCGCCCTTGCGGAAAGCAGGCTTCAGGGCGCCCAGCGTCGCCTCGTCGGTGGCGAGGGTGAAGGTCCCCCCGTCGCGCCGGTAGCGGGGATGCTCGTCGGTGTCGAAGAGGGTGACGCCCTTCTTGCCCTTGACCTCGACAGGCACGGTCTCGTCCCGGAAGGTGCCCGCGTTCAGGGCCGCGACCGTGCGCCGCTGGGACTCCAGCGCAAAGGCGTCCTGGTCCGCGCGGGTGATCTCGCCGCCCGCGACCCCTCCGGCGCGGCTGCGTTCCACGATGTTCTCGGCGGTCTCCCCCATCGCTTCGAGCGGGAACAGCGCCTCCATCGCGGGGTTGGGAAATCTCCAGCCCAGGGTGGTGTCATAGGCGGTCACGTTGCCGCTGGCAAAGGGCTGGGCGCCCTTGCCCATCACCAGGGGCGCGCGGGTCATGCTCTCGACGCCGCCCGCCACGTACACGTCCCCGTCACCATTGCGAATCGCGCGGGCCGCCGCGTTGATCGCGCTGAGGCCCGAGGCACACAGCCGGTTGACCGTCAGGCCCGCCACGGTCTCGGGCAGCCCGGCGAGCAGCGCGGCCATGCGCGCCACGTTGCGGTTGTCCTCGCCCGCCTGGTTGGCGCACCCCAGGATCACCTCCTCGATCTCGCCCGGGGCCACCCCGGCACGCGCCACCGCCTCGCGAATCACCAGGGCGGCCAGGTCGTCGGGTCGCACGCTGGACAGGGCGCCGCGAATCGCCCCGATGGGGGTACGGACGGCAGAGACGATCACCACGTCACGGTCTTGCAGGGGGGTCTGGGTCATGGCACTTCCTTGGGGGCACGTCCTCCCGGGAGGAAGAACGCGGGGAGAGCACGAGGGAAACCGCGCTGGAGAGGGCGCGGGGCAGCCGAACGCGGCCCCATGCTTGCATTTCGCGGCGGCCCGGCTCAACCCGCCCCCCGTTTCGCCGTCCGATCCCTAGGGATGCGCCGCGACGCGGCCAGGCAGACGATGCCTCACAAAGGAAGGGGCCGGGCACCCCTAGGGAGGCCCGGCCCGCTGAGGTCAGCGGAGATCAGGAGACGAAGCGGCCACCGTGGCGCGCGGCGGCGGCCTCGACGATGTCGCTGGGCACCGAGTCCTCGATGGCGATGGCGCGGCCACCCGTCTCGACGGTGGAGTTCATGGTGTCGTAGTGGGTGTCGTCGAGGTCGTAACCCGCGTTGTGGTCGTGGGCCTGGCGCGTCACCATACCGTCACCGTTGACCGCGCCCTCAGCAGCACCCGCCGCCGCGCCGATGCCCGAGCCGAGCGCGCCCATACCCAGCAGCACCGGCACCGCCGCCAGGCCGCCCGTGGCGGCGACCACGGCGCCCGCCGCCACGCCCGCGACCGCCCCCAGCGCCGTGCCGCCCAGCGCGCCCTTGGCCATGTCCTCGCCGTCGCCGCCGCCGTCCACGTACTCGGTGGTCACGGTCTGGGTGGTCTGGGTGCCCACGCCGCCCGTCATGCCCGCCGAGGTGCGGCGGCGGAAGGAGGTCTGCCCCATCTCGGGCTGGATGACGCCCTGGCTCTGGAGGTCCTGCACGAAAGCGTCGGCCTGGGCCACGGTCGGGAAAATCAGGTGCTTCATGCCCAGCAGTCTGTGGGCCGGCGCGGCGGGGCAGATGAGAGGCCCGGCAAGGGCCGTTGGGGAATCGGGGAGAGCGCCCCGCCTGCCCCCTCCCCCGGCTCAGGCGTCGGCTTCGGGGCGCCTGCCCTTGCCGGGGGCCTCGGGCGCGCGGGTCAGCTCGGCGGCGGGAATGCCGGTCAGCAGGCCCTGGTCGGTCTGCACGTCCACGGTTCCGGCCAGGGGGTGCAGCTTGGTGACCTTGCCGCAGGCGCCGCTGCCCTCGTGACAGACCCGGGCATTCTTGCGCGGCAACCCGGCGAGCAGGTCGAGGTACTGGGTGTGCTCGAATTGCAGGCAGCACAGCAGCCGCCCGCAGGGGCCGGAGAGCTTTTCGGGGTTCAGCGGAAGCTGCTGGTCGCGCGCCATGCGGATGCTGACGGGCGCGAACTCCTGAAGGTGGGTCGAAGAGCAGTTCTCGCGGCCGCAGGCGCCCAGGGTGCCGATCATCTGCGCCTGCTCGCGCGGGCCGACCGCCGCGAAGTTCACCCGGGCGCGCGTGTGGCCGCGCAGCTCGCCGATCAGGCTGCCCAGCTCGATGCGGTCTTCGGCGCTGTAGCTCACCGTGACGAGGCTCTCGTCGAGCGTGAACTCGACCGCCACGATCTTGACCGGCAGGCCGCGTTCGCGGGCGCGGGCGCGCAGCAGCCACTTGAGGTCCTCGCCCTGGCGGTGCAGTTCCTCCCAGCGGGCCAGGTCCTGGGTACTCGCGCCGCGCAGCACGGCCCCGTAACGCCCCTGCGGGTCGGGCGCCTGCCCCTCGCCGCGCACGGTGGCGACCTCCGGGCCGCGTTTGCCCTGCACCACGACGCGCGTCCCCACCGCGTGCGGCTCCTCGCTGAGCATCGCGTGCAGACGGGGACTGCGTTCAAACCGGACCGGCAGGACAACCACAAGACGCAGCATGTCACGCCGCGCGGGCGGGCGTCGAGAGCGGCGTCACGAACGGCAGCCGTGGGCAGCGCGGCCCCCGGCCCGGCTCCCGGATACGCTCAGTGACGCTCGGCGATCACCTCGATCTCCACGCGCACGTCGCGGGGAAGGCGGGCGACCTGCACGGTGCTGCGGGCCGGAAAGGGAGCCTGGAAGTACTCGGCGTACACGGCGTTCATGGCCGAGAACTCGTTCATGTCCGCCAGAAAGACGGTGGTCTTGACCACCCGCCCCAGATCGGTGCCCGCTTCGCGCAGCACGGCGACGAGGTTGTCCAGCACCTGACGGGTCTGGGCCTCGATGCCGCCCTCGACCAGCGTGCCGTCGGGCGTCAGCGGAATCTGGCCGCTGGTCATCACCAGGTTGCCGAACGTCACCGCCTGGCTGTAGGGACCGATGGCGGCGGGAGCGCTGGCGGTTTCCACGATGTCTTTCATGCGCCCACTGTACCTGCACTGCACCCGCGCGGGACCCGCACCGGACCGGGCACCTCAGCCGGGCGTCTCACGCGGGTCGCCGCCCCCCGGGCGGGTGCCCGCGCGGATGGGGGCGGGGCGGGGCGGCGGGCGGCCCAGCCGGGCGCGGGCCTGGCGCTGGGCGGCCGTGACCCCGACCAGCAGCAGCGCGCCCAGCAGGCCGATTAGGGGGCGGTGCTCGGGCACCAGCATCACGCCCAGCAGCGTGAAATAGGCCAGGATCAAGAGCAGGTAAGTCAGCGGGCTGCTGCCGCGCTGGGCGCTGAGCAGCACGTCCACGTACAGCGGCCCACCCTCCTGGCGCCCCGGCAGGGCGTAGCGCGGCGGCCGGGTGTCGCGCAGGATGTCCACCACGACGGCCGTGATGTTGTCCGGGCCGCCCGCGTCGTTGGCGGCGTTGACCAGCGTGCGCGCGGCGCGCTCGGGCGCCTGGGGCCGCATCAGCAGTTCGAGCAGGGCGCGGTCGCCCACCACGCCGCTGAGACCGTCGCTGCA
Source organism: Deinococcus budaensis (assembly GCF_014201885.1). Lineage (NCBI taxonomy): Bacteria > Thermotogati > Deinococcota > Deinococci > Deinococcales > Deinococcaceae > Deinococcus > Deinococcus budaensis. The sequence goes on from NZ_JACHFN010000003.1 coordinate 163,854, forward strand.
CAGCAGCAGGCGGTCTCCGGCACGCAGCGGCAGCCCGAACAGCTCCAGCCGCACCCGTTCCTCGCCGCCCAGCGCGTTGCTGACCACGCTGCGCCACTGGTGGTGCCGGGCCTCTTCCTCGGTCAGGTGCCCCAGCCGCACCTGCTCGGCCACCCAGGAGTGGTCGTCGGTGAGGCGGTGCAGCTCGCCCGAGCGCAGCAGGTAGGCCCGCGAGTCGCCCACGTGCGCCACCAGCGCCGCGCCCCGGTCGACCAGCAGCGCGAGCAGGGTCGTGCCCATCCCGACGTACTCGCCCACCGCGTGTCTCAGCACCGCCAGATTGGCCGCCTGCACCGCCTCGGCCAGCCGCTCGGGCGGCGAGGCCCGCCCGTCGAGGTAATGCTGGCTGAGGCTGTCGAGCGCCAGGTTGGCCGCGAGTTCCCCGGCGGCGTGCCCGCCCATGCCGTCCGCGACCGCGTACAGCCCGCCCTGCGGCAGGTCCAGCGCCAGCGCGGCGTCCTGATTCACACTCCGTTGACGCCCCACATCCGTCAGCAGACCGGAGGAAAGCAAGGGCGACGCGGCGGCGCGCATGTGACCAATATAAGGGAATGGTGTAACGCCCCGCGCCGCAGGTGGCCGCCGGACGCGGCCAGCCCCCCTCAGGGCAGCCTGGCCCCGAATTCGGCCACGTCGCTGAGATAGTCGCTCAGCCAGGCCCGCAGCGCCGCGCGGGTGTGGCCGCCACGCAGGGTCAGCGTGCTGTCGAGGTAATAGGCGTCCTCGTAGACGTAGGCCTGGGTAAAGGCGTCACTGTTCCACTCGTTCAGAAAAGCCAGGTCGGGATCGTCCGCGCCCAGCTCCCAGCCCAGGCTGACGGTGACGCGGGCGCAGCTGCCCGCCTGGCAACCGCTGAACCACATGTCCAGTTCGTATTTTCCGGCGACCACGCTCAGGCTGGGGGCCTCGCCCGCTGCGGGAGCGTTCACGGTCACGCGGTAACCCGCCTCGCGCAGGCCTGCGGCGACAGCGGCGGGCGTGGCCGGCTGCACCTGCGTGCTTCCCGGCGCGGGGGGCGCGGCGGGCGTCTGGGCCAGCGCGGCTCCCCCACACGCTGCCCAGGCTGGCAGACAGAAGGAGGGCCGCAAGGGTCCGGGCAGAGGGCGTCATGCCCCCACGGTACGCCCCCCGGCGCCGGGCGCGCGCTCATTCTTCTCACCCCAGCCTGGCCTCACCGTGAGCCATGACGGCCCCGCGCGACCCCGCCCTGACCTCGCCCCCGCCCCCGGCGCCGCCCGGCGGCTTTCGCCACGCCTTCGGGGTGTATATCGGGCGCTTCGAGCCGCCGCACGCGGCCCACCGGCTGGTGATGCTGGAGGCGCTCGAAAGGGTGCAGACCTTGATCGTGGTGATCGGGAGCGCCCGCGCCGCGCGCACGCCCAAGAATCCCTTTAGCGCCGGGGAGCGCGAGGCGGTGATCCGGGCGATGCTGGAGGAAGCCGGCACGGCGCCGGGGCGGCTGCGCTTCGTGCAGGTGCGCGACTACTTCTACAACGAGGGCCTGTGGCTGTCCGAGGTGCAGCGCGGGGTGGGAGCGCACACCGCCGGAAGCGCCGACGTGGCCCTGATCGGCCACCTCAAGGACGACAGCAGCTACTACCTGCGCTCCTTTCCCGCCTGGACCTTCATCCCCACGCAGGTGGTCAGCCCGCTGAGCGCCACCGACGTGCGGGGCGCCTATTTCGGGGACCGCCTGGACGAGGTGCGCGGCATGGTGCCGCCCGCCGTCCACGCCTTTCTGGAGGCCTTCCGGCAGACAGACGAGTACGCCGAGCTGCGCGCCGAGGCCGAGCACCTGCGCGCCTACCGCGCGGCCTGGGCGGCGGCGCCCTTCGCGCCGGTCTTCGTGACGGCCGACGCGGTGGTCACGCGCAGCGGGCACGTGCTGCTGGTCCGCCGCGCCGGGCAGCCGGGACGCGGACGGCTCGCCCTGCCGGGCGGATTCCTGACCCCCCCCGAGCGGCTGCTGGCCTGCGCCGTGCGCCACGCCCACCGCGAGACCGGGCTGGACGAGGCCCTCGACCTCCCCACCCGGCTGCACGCCCAGGCGGTTTTCGACTACCCGGAGCGCAGCCTGCGTGGGCGCACGGTCACCCACGCCTTCCATTTCGACCTGGGGCTGGGGCCGCTGCCGCCGCTGCGGGCCACCGCCGACGCGGCCGAGGCGCTGTGGCTGCCGCTGGGAGACGCGCTGGCCTGGCCCGAGGCCTTTTTCGAGGACCACCACGCGATCATCGAGCACTTCCTGATGCGGGGGTAGGGGCCGGGGGGTACGCGGGGCTAGACCCCCAGGCGGCGCACGACCTGCACCCCGTTGCGCTCCAGCTGGTGCAGGAACAGGGCGTGGTAGAGGTCGCCGGGGTGCCCGGGCGCGTCCCAGGTCTGGGCGCAGTCGGCGGGCACGACGACCTGCCGCGCGAGTTGCCGGGCCATCCCGTCGGTGACGAGGTGCAGCGCGAGCGTGTAGAGGCACAGGTCGGTCACGTCGCCCACGGCGACCACCACGTCGAAGTCGGCGGCCTCCAGCCACGCTCGGAACTCCGGGCTGGTGTGGCTGGCGATGCTGTTCTTGCGGAAGTGCCGGAACTGGGCAAATTCGGGCAGAGCTTGCAGCTCGGCCACCGCCTCGGCTTCGGGGGTGCCCGCAATGCAGTGGGGCGGGTAGGCGGCGAACTCGCGGGCGTCCGCCGGGTGCTCGTCCTGCACCAGCACGACGTTCGCGGCGGGCACGCCCGCGTCCAGCAGCCTGCCGATCAGCCCGACCACCTGCGGGATGATCGCGGTCACCCGGGGACTGGCGAGCGGCCCCAGCCGGGTAAAGCCCTCGATCAGGTCCACACACACGACCGCCACCCGCGTGGGCGGGACGTCCAGGGTCACGTCCTGGAGATCGTCCAGCCAGCGTCCCAGAAGGTCGGCCTGCTGCGTCGCCTGTTCGCGGAGGGTCATGGGGCAGGTGTAGCACGGGGAGGGGGCGCCGCGTCGCCAGGCTGCGCCTTTGGAGGGACGCAACCCTGGCCCCCCGCGTGGCGTACTGGGAGCATGACCCGAGACGACCGCAGCGACGACCCGCCGCAGGGACCGCCCCCGGACCAGCGCCCCCCCACCAGGCCCGAGGTGCCCTCCTGGGTAGACGAGGTGCTGAGCGCCCAGAGCAACCCGCCACCCACAGCGCCCAGCGCCCCGGCCCCCGTCCCGGACATCACGGTGGCGAGCGTGGACCCCGCCGCCGTGGCCCGCCCGGCGTCCAGCCCTCCCTCCGGCAGCAGCGACCTGCGGATTCCCGAGACGCAGGCCGCGCAGCCCCGCCCGACGCCGCTCACGCCGCCCGACCGGACGGCACCCCCCCAGCCTGCGCCCCGGCCTGCCGCCCAGACAGCGCCGACGCTGCTCGACTCGGCCGACGACTGGATCGCGCGGGCGACCGGGGGCGCGGCGCGCAGTCCCTCCATGCCCGGCTCCAGCGCGCCGTCCGCCGCCTCTCCCTCCCCCTCCCCCCTCCAGACCGAGGCCGTCACGCACGCGCCGGTGCCGACCCGTCCGCCGGACCCCTGGGCGCTGGGGCAGTCTGCCGCCAGTGGCCCCGTGCCCGGCGACATCGCCACCCGGCGGCTGATCGCCGGGTTGCTCGCCATCGTGCTGGGCAGCTTCGGCGTTCACAAGCTGTACCTGGGCATCACCACGCCGGGGCTGATCATGCTCGCGGTGAATGTGGGCGTGTGGATCGTGGCGCTGCTGCTGGGGCTGATCACGTTCGGTATCGGGCTGGTCGTCACCCTGCCCCTCGCCGGGCTGGTGAGCGGGGCGCTGGGGTTGCTGGGGCTGGTCGAGGGCATCCTGTACCTCACCAAGTCGGACAGCGACTTTTACCAGCAGTACGTCGTGGAGAAAAAGCCCTGGCTGTGAGGGCTTCCAGCAGCCAGCACAAGAAAGGGCCGTCCTGGAGGCGGGACGGCCCTTTCCCCTTCCCTTAGTCCAGCGCTCCCGCCAAGTCCGCCTGCAAATCCTCCAACGCCTCCAGGCCCACGCTCAGGCGCAGGGTCTGCGGCGTGACCCCGGCCGCCGTGCGGGCCGCTTCGGGGAGGCGGCCGTGGGTGGTGGTCCAGGGGTGGACGATCAGGGTACGGGTGTCGCCCAGGTTGGGCGCGATGCGGATCACCCGCAGCCGGGCCAGGAAGGCGGCGGGGTCGGGCACCTCGAAGGTGAGGACAGCCCCGCAGCCGCCGCGCAGGTAACGCTGCGCCAGGGCGTGGTGGGGGCTGCCGGGCAGGCCGGGGTAGCTCACGCGGCCGACCTCCGGCCGGGCGTCCAGCCACCCAGCCAGCGCGAGGGCCGTGGCCGACTCGTGTCGTAGCCGCAGCGCCAGCGTCTCCAGGCCCTGCGCGATCAGAAAGGCGCTGTGCGGCGCGAGCGTCATCCCGAGCTGGTGCGCCCCGAACCAGCGCGCCCGCCAGCCCAGCGCGGCCTCACCCCGGACACTCAGCAGGCTGCTCTCGCCGCCCTCGGTGTAGAGGGGGTTGCGGGTCAGGTCGTGCCGGGTGCCCACGGTCACGCTGCCCCCCATCACGCTGCCGTGCCCGCCCGCCCACTTGGTCAGCGAGTGGGTCACGAGGTCGGCGCCGTGCTCCAGCGGACGGCACAGCAGGCCGACGCCGCCCCAGGTGTTGTCCACCCCCAGCAGCGCCCCCTGCCCGTGCGCCACCTCCGCCAGCGCCGCGAGGTCCGGCACGTCCCCGGCGGGGTTGCCGATGGTCTCGGCCCACACCAGCCGCGTGTTCGGGCGCATCGCCGCCGCGATGGCCTGCGGCGTGTTCGCGGTCAGGGTGGCCGAGATACCCATCAAGGGCAGCACGTTGTTCAAGAGGCCCGCGCTGCCGCCAAACAGGCTGGCGGTGGACACCACATGGTCCCCGGCGCGGCACACGCTCAGGATCGCCGTGAGGGTGGCCGCCTGCCCACTGGCGAGGGCGACCGTCGCGGCGCCACCCTCCAGCGCGGTGAGGCGTTCTTCCAGCGCCCGCACGGTGGGGTTCTGGAGCCGGGCGTAGCTCAGGCCGGTGCCCTGGGCAAACTCGCTCTGGGCTTCTTCCAGCGTGGTGAACTGAAAGGCGGCGGCCTGATGGACCGGGATGCCCACCGTCTCGCCCAGCCCGCGCGGGATGGCGCTTTGCACAGCGGTGGTTTCGTAGTGCCAATTGGGAGTGGGCCAATCGGGAGTGGGCCAATCCGGGAGAGGGTCGCGGGCGTCGGACATGCGCCCACGCTACGCGGCGGCGGACGGTAAGGTGCGGGGCATGTCCTACCTGGGAGACTTACGCGCCGTGTGGGGAAGTGGCGTCTTGATTTCCGTGGGCGTCGGAGTGTTGCTTCAGGATGAATCGGGCCGAGTCCTGCTCCAGCAGCGCGGAGACAGTGGCCTCTGGGGCACGCCCGGCGGCGGCCTGGAACCTGGCGAAGACTTTCTGACTGCTGCCCGCCGCGAACTGCTGGAGGAGACCGGGCTGGAGTGTTCAAATCTCGCACTGCTGGGATTGGGCGAGGGGCTGGTCAGCGGCCCGGAGTTCTATCACCGCTACCCCAACGGGCATGAGGTTTATCAGGTTGGAATGCGGGCCTACGGCACGCTACCCGCCTCAGCCCTGGAATATGCCGCGCCAGACGACAGCGGCGAGACGCTCGCGCTGGCGTGGTTCGAACTGGATGGATTACCGCCGCTGAGCAGCAATATCGACCGCGCGAAATTGAACGTGCTGCGCGTCCGGGCGGACCTGCCGCCCCTGCCGCTCCTCCCCTTCCCGGAGGCCCCACCCCACGACGACCACCTGACGCGGCTGCGGGCGGCGGTCGGCCCCCGCCCCCTCTTCGCCCCCGGCGCCAGCGTGCTCGTCACCGACGACCGCGAGCGCCTGCTCCTGCTGCGGCATGGCCGGACGGGGCGCTGGGTGCTGCCCGGCGGCAAGCTGCACCCCGGCGAGAGCTTCGAGGCGTGCGCGCGGCGTGAACTGGCCGAGGAAACCGGGCTGCGGGCCGGGCGGTTGACCCCAGTGCAGCTTCTGCAAGGGCCGGAGTTCCGCTACGAGGACTCCGGGGCATGGGACAGCGTGGGCGTGCTGTACCGCGCGGAGGGTGTGACGGGCAAACTCACGTTGCCGCAGGATGAGGTCACGGACGCGCGCTGGTGGTCGCCGGGAGAGCTGAGGGAGGCGGAGTTGCTGGGAATGTACACCCGGCGGGCGGTGGAGACGTGGCGGGGCCGCGCTAGCCTCGTGCCATGACCGCCGTGACCGACCCCCTGACCCTGCCCTGCGGCGTGACCGTGAAGAACCGACTGCTCAAGGGCGCCATGAGCGAGGCGCTGGGCACCCGCGACCACGCGCCCCGGCCCGAACTGCCCGCCCTGTATGCGCGGTGGGCACGGGGCGGCACCGGCATTCTGCTCACCGGAAACGTGATGGTGGACGCCCGTGCCCTGGGGGAACCCGGCAACGTGGTGCTGGAAGACGAGCGCCATCTGGCCGACTTTCACCGCTGGGCGGTGCAGGGGTCGCGGGACGGGGCCGCGCTGTGGATGCAGCTCAACCACCCTGGCAAGCAGGCCCCGCGCGGTCTGAACGCGGGCGGCACGGTGGCCCCCAGTGCCCTTCCTTTCCGGGCGGACTGGCCCGCGCCTTTGCCACGCCGCGCGAGCTGACGGTTCCCGAGATTCACGAGTTGACCGCCCGTTTTGCCCGCTCCGCGCGGCTGGCGCAGCGGGCAGGATTCGGCGGCGTGCAGCTTCACGCGGCGCACGGCTACCTGTTCTCGCAGTTCCTCTCGCCCCGGCACAACGTCCGCACCGACGAATACGGCGGGAGCCTGGAAAACCGCATGCGCTTCCTGTTAGAGACCTACGACGCGGTGCGGGCGGCGGTGGGGCCGCGCTTTCCGGTGGGCGTCAAGCTCAATTCTTCCGACTTCGTGCGGGGCGGCTTCTCGGAGGAGGAGAGCCTCGCGGTGGTGCGGGCGCTGGGCGAGCGTGGCTGCGACCTGATTGAGCTGTCGGGCGGCACCTACGAGAAACCGATGATGATGCTGGGCCGGGGCGAGCGCGGCGGCTTCTTCGCGCACTTCTCGCGCCGGGCGCGGGCGGTGGCGGGCGTGCCGATCTGCGTGACGGGCGGCTTCCGCGACGCCGCCACCATCCGGCAGGCGCTGGAGGACGGGGCCGCCGACATGGTGGGCATCGGCCGCCCACTGGTGCTGGACCCCGAGTTCAGCGCACGGGTGCTGCGCGGGGAGGCCGCAAGCAGCAAGGTCCGGCCCCTGAAGACGGGCATTCGCCCTCTGGACCACAGCGGCTATATGGAAATCACCTGGTACGAGGACGCGATGCGGCGGCTGGCTCGGGGGGAGGACATAGGGGCAGAAGAAGCCCCGCTGCTCGCCCTGGCCCGGATGACGGCGGAGATGGGGGCGGGCGCGGTGTTCCGGCGCAGGCGGGCATAAAGGAGAGGGGCCGGAGCCTCTCGCCCCAGCCCCACCCCTGCTCCCGGCCTACTTCTCGCGGATGCTCCAGCCCTGCGCCCGCACCGCGTCCATCAGGCGGTCCATCACGGGGTCCACCTCGGCGTCGGTCAGGGTCCGCTCGCCCCGGAAGACGAGGCGCACGGCCACGCTGCGGTTGCCCTCGCCCACCTGCTCGCCCTCGTAGACGTCAAAGGGTTGCACGCTCTCCAGCAGCTCGCCCGCCTCCCCGCGCAGCAGGGCGGCCACCTCGCCGTAGCTCACGCCACGCGGGGCGATCACGGCGAGGTCGCGCCACGCGGCGGGGGCGCGGCTGGGGTCGCGGAAGCCCCAGGCGCGGCCCGGCAGCGGCAGGCCCGCTTCCAGCAGGTAGGTTTCTCCCTTCAGGCCGAACTCGGCAGCGATCTCGGGGTGCAGGGCGCCCAGCCAGCCCACGCTTTGCCCGTTCCAGACGACCTCGCCCGCGATGCCGGGGTGCAGGGCCGGGGGCACCGCCTCGCCGCGCACCTGCCGCACCTCCAGCGCCGCGCCCTGCCCGGCGGCGAAGGCTTCCACCAGCCCCTTGAACGCCGCGAACGACCCCGCCACGCCAGGCTGGTAGGTCGCCGGGGCGAGCGGCCCGCGCATCAGCAGCCCGAGGCGCTCGGCCTCGCCCGACGCCGGGAAGACGCGCCCGATCTCGAACAACAGCACCCGCTCGCCCCTGGGGTGGGCCTGGGCGGCCTTCAGCAGGCTGGGGTAGAGGGCGGTCCGCAGCCCGGTCCGGTCAGCGCTGAGGGGATTTTGCAGGCGTACGCCGGGACGCGCGGCGCGGGCCTGATGGGCCTCCTCGTCGCTGGTAAAAGTGTAGGTCACGACCTCCTGAGCGCCCAGCCCGGCGAGGGTGCGGCGCAGGTCGGCGCGGGCGGCGCTGTCCCGCTCGGCGCCCACGTTGCTGGGGTGGACGCGCAGGGTAGGCAGCGTCTCGGGAAGGTGCGCGTAGCCGTGCAGCCGGGCGACCTCCTCCGCGAGGTCCTGCCACAGCACCATATCCACCCGCCACGGCGGCGGGGTGACAGTCAGGTGTTCGCCGTCCTGCACGACCTGACAGCCCAGCCGGGTCAGCAGCGCGGCCATCTCCCGGCTGGTGATCTCCATGCCCAGCAGGGCACGAATCTGCTCGCCCGTCGCCCCGATGGGGCCGGGGAGTTCGGGCTGGCCCACGACGGTCGCGCCGGGATGGACCTGGCCGCCGCCGTGCCGGGCGAGCAGCCCCGCCACCCGGTCGGCGGCGCGGGGCGCGAGCAGGGGGTCCACGCCGCGCTCGTAGCGGTAGACGGCGTCGGTCTTGAGGCCCAGGCGGGTGCTCGTGCGGCGCAGCAACACGGGGTCAAAGTGCGCGGACTCGATCACCACGTCCGCCGTGTCCGCCCGCACGTGCCCGTGGTCGCCGCCCATGATGCCCGCAATGCCTAATACGCCCTGGCCCGCTTTCGGCTGGCCCGCCGTGGCGAAGGCCTCCGCCACGCTGGGAATGCCCACCTCGCGCCCGTCGCGGATCAGCAGGTCTTCGGGGCCGACGGTGTGCTCGCCCCCCAGCAGGTCGCGCACGGTTTCGCCCTGCCGCAGCCCGAAGGAGACGACGATCTGGTCGCCCTCCACGTCGCGGCGGTCGTAGAGGGCGGTGGGCTGGCCGAGTTCCAGCATCACGTAGTTGCTGGTGTCCACGATCAAGTCAATGGAGCGCATCCCCGCCAGGGTCAGGCGGCGCTGCATCCACAGGGGCGCGGGGCCGTTCTGCAAGCCGCCCACGGTCCGGGCCGCGAAGTGGTCGCAGCCGAACCGAATCTTGCCGGAGGGGTCGCGCTCCAGCGTCACCCCACGCGGGGGAAGGACGACACGAATCTCGCCCTCCCCGCTGGCGGCGGGGCCAGCTTCCGGCTCCACCAGCTCGGTGCCCAGGTACGCCGCGAGGTCGCGGGCGAGGCCCAAGGCGCTCAGCACGTCGGCGCGGTTGGGGGTGACCTCCACGTCGAGGACCGAGTCGGCGGCCCATAGCTCGCGCATGGGCGTGCCGGGCGCCGCCGTCCCCGCCGGGAACAGCAGCAGTCCGGCGCTGCTTTCCCCGACCCCGAGTTCCTTCGCGCTCGCGGCCATGCCCCACGACTCCACGCCCTGCATCGGGCGCACGCCGTATTCCACGTCGCCCAGGCGGGTGCCAGGGGTCACGAGGGCGACCATCGTTCCGACGGGAAGGCCCACCGCGTTGGGCGCCCCCGAAGCGATCTCCCGCGCCCCGTGCGGCCCCACGTCGAGCGCGAGGCGGGTCAGCGCGGTGCCGGGCAGAGGCTCGGCCTGCGTGACGGTGGCGAGCACGACGCCCTCGGCCGGGGCGGGCACCTCCTCCACCCCTTCCAGTGGCAGCCCCAGCGAGGCGAGGAGGGGTTCGAGGTCGGAGACAGGCGGGAGGGCGGGGACAAGTTCCTTGAGCCAGGAGTAGGGCAGTTTCATGGGGGACCTCGGGGGCAAATTGAGTGGAACGGAGAAAGGGCTGCTTGGCCTGCTCACCCCCTCCCCGGCCCTCCCCCCTGAAGGGGGAGGGAGAAAAGATGTGAGGGCGTTAGGTTGAGGTGTGGGTTACAGGGGAGAAAGGATGAGTCCGTCCACCGAAGTCGCGCGGTCGCTGCGGCGTCGCATGACGCCCGAGGAGGCGCTGCTGTGGCAGCACTTGCGCGGCAAGGCACTCGGCGTCAGCTTTCGGCGGCAAGAACCGATGGGGCGATACGTGGCCGACTTCGTGTGTTACGAGCGCAGCCTTGTCATTGAACTCGACGGCAGCCAGCACCTCAACAGCGAGGCGGACCGGGAGCGGGACACGGACATGGCCGCCCACGGCTTCCAGACTCTCCGTTTCTGGAACAACGAGGTTAGAAGCAACCTCGGTGGTGTTCTGGAACGAATTCAGCAAGTCGTGGAATTGAGGAAGAATTTGTAGCCCCTCCCCCTTAAGGGGGGAGGCCGGGTGGGGGTGAGCGGGCCGGGCCACCCCGCTCCCGTTCATCCCTCCTCCCCCATCTCCCGCACCAGCCCCCGAACCCCCTCCGGCACCAGATTCACCTCGTCCAGCCTATGGAGCGCCACCCATTCGGGCGAATACCAGTTCTCATCGCTGTGGCGCACGCCTTCGGGACCGTCCCCGAGGCGCATCTCGCCGGACAGCACGCGGGTCAGGAAGTAGTGCTCGCGGTTGCCGAGATTGTCCAGCGTCAGGACTTCGCGGACGACCTCTACGGCGAGGTTGACCTCCTCCAGCATCTCGCGGGCGCAGGCTTCGGCGGGCGTCTCGCTGCCCTCGATGCCGCCGCCGGGCAGGGTGGCGTAGACGCGGCCTTCCTTGCGGCGGCGCATCAGGAGGACTTCGTTTTGATTATTGAAGAGGATGCCGACGGCTCTGGCCCTCACCCCAGCTCCCCCCGGAACTGCCCCAGCACCCTGGGGTCGTTGGCGTAGAAGTAGCGGATATCGGGAATCCCGTACTTCAGCATGGCGATGCGCTCCGGCCCCAGCCCGAAGGCGAAGCCCGTCTTGCCCTCATACACGCGGGGCTTGCCCGCCGCCTCGCGCAGGTCGTCCACGGCCCGGAACACGCTGGGGTGGACCATGCCGCAGCCGCCCAGCTCCAGCCACTTGCTCTCGCCGCGCGGATTCTCCCACCACACGGCGAAGTCGGCGCCGGGTTCGGTGAAGGGGTAATAGGAGGGCTGAAAGCGCACCCGCGCGGTCGGGCCGTACAGCCCGCGCGCCATCTCCGCGACCGTGCCCTTGAGGTCGGCCATGGAGATGCCGTCGCCCACGACCAGGCCCTCCAGCTGGTGAAACATCGCCTCGTGGGTGGCGTCGGTGGCCTCGTAGCGGTAGACCTTGCCGCGCACGACGATCTTCAGGGGCGGCTCGTGGTCCACCATGTAGCGCACCTGCATGGGCGAGGTGTGGGTGCGCAGCAGGCGGCCGTCCTCCAGCCAGAAGGTGTCCTGAAGGTCGCGGGCGGGGTGGTACCACGGCACGTTGAGCGCCTCGAAGTTGTGGTGCTCGTCCTCGACCTCCGGTCCCTCGATCACCGCATAGCCCAGCCGCCCGAAGATGCCGGTAAGGTCCTCGTACACCCGGTTGATGGGATGCAGCCCGCCCGCCGGGAGGGGCAGGCCGGGCAGGGTCACGTCCAGCGCCTCGGAAGCGAGCCGGGCGTCGAGGGCAGCACGCTTGAGCACCGCCTCGCGCTCACCCAGGGCGGCGTCGATGGCCTGACGCACGGCGTTGATCTCCGCGCCCCGGGCCTTGCGCTCCTCGGGGGGCAGCTTGCCCAGGGCACCGAGTTCTCTGGTCACCAGGCCGCTCTTGCCCACGTAGCGGGTCTTGACGCTCTGGAGGGTGCCGAGGTCGGGGGCTTCTTGAATGGCTTGCAGCGCTTCTTCTCTCATGGCTTCTCCTGACGGCAACGAAAAACCCGCCACTGGCAGGTGGCGGGACCGGGCGCTCGACCGTCTTTCAGGTCGGCGCTGCCCCGCGCCCCGCAAAGGGCGAAGGTGTACCGGCCAGCCGGGACAGACGGGGCGTCATCGGCTCAGGGTAGCGGGCGCGGGGAAGGGGGTCAAGGCCGGACCCGTTTGCGCTGCGGCCCCGGCGGCTTTGACACCCGCATCACACTTCGGGCGGCAGGGTAAGCGGCGTGAACGCTTCTCTGCCCGTCTCTGCGCCCGTCTCTGCCCTGCTCACCCTGTCGCTGACCCTCACGGCCTGCGGCCACGCACCGGAGGCCCGGACCGCCGCCCCGTCCCCCGCGCTGGCTGCGCTCGCGGCGGCGGGCGAGCCGGTCCTCAACGAGCTGTACTACGACGCGCCCGGCACCGACGCGGGCACCTTTATCGAATTGAAGGGTCCGGCGGGCAAGAGCCTGAGCGGCTACACGCTGACGGCTTTTGATACGGCGGGCACCGCGTACCGCACCCTGACACTGTCGGGGACCATCCCGGCGAGCGGCTACTTCGTGGTGGCGCAGGACAGCACCGTGCCGAACCGCTCGGTCGTGAACGTGGGCGCGGACCTGAACAACGGCAGCGGCAGCCTGCGCCTGCTGAAGTCGGGAACCGTGATCGACGCGGTGGCCTACGGCACGCCGACCTCGGGCCGGGGCGAGGGCAGTCCGGCCCCCACGACCGGCGCGGGCAGCGCCCTGGCCCGCGTGCCCGACGGCACGGATACGGACACCAACAGCGTGGACTTCCGGGTGCAGGTCGCCACCCCCGGCGCGGCGAACGGCGGGAGCGGGGGGATCGCCAAGAAGGTGCTGTTCGACCTCACGAAGGCCGAGGACGCCGGAAACGCCGACTGGCGCATCGACGGGGCCTACAGCGACTACGCGGCGGCGTTGCGGGAGCTGGGCTACGCGGTGAGCAGCGTGACAGGCACGGCGATCACCTCGACCACGCTGTCGGGCGCGTCCGTGCTGGTCATCCCCGAACCGCAGGCCCCCTTCAGCGACGCGGAACGGGCGGCCATCCAGACTTTCGTGCAAAACGGGGGCGGGGTCTTCCTGATCACCGACCACCGGGTCAGCGACCGCAACAACAACGGCTGGGACAGCCCCGAGGTGTTCAACGGGTGGGACGGCAGCACGCCGGGCAGCGTGAGCACCGCGTACCAGGCCAGTCTGGACAGTGACAGCGTGTTCGGGCTGGGGGCCTCCTTCAACTCCAGCTTCAGCGACCCGGTGTACACCGCGACCCCGCTGACCTCCCACCCCATCCTCAGCGGCGTGAGCAGCGCGGGCGTGTACGTGGGCACCAGCGTGGACGTTCTGCGGGGCACCGCGCTGATGGGCACGGGCGGCAAGACCTACCTCGGCGTGAACACGGTGGGCGCGGGCCGGGTGGCGATGTGGGGCGACAGCAGCACCTTCGGAGACAACACCTCCTCGGACGGCAGCACGGGCAGCTACAACAACTGGCCCAACCTGAGCAACGCGGCGCTGGGAAAGAACGTGGTGCGGTGGCTGGCGGGGGACCTGTAGCGGGGGTCAGTGGCTGATCGCGGGCGCCTGCCGCAACCAGCGGTCACTGTCCAGCTGCTCCAGCATGAAGGTCGCCACGCTCGCCCGGCTGACACGCGGGCCGATGTCCCCGACCCTTCCGGCACGCACCGGCTGGGCGGGGCCGTCGATCAGCATAGGCACCCGCACGACCGTCCAGGCCAGGTCGCTCTCGCGCAGCCGCGCGACGTGGCCCTCCGAGTCGCGCAGCACGTCGGGCTGGCTCAGGCGCAGCGCCGTGCGAATCACCCGGTCAAAGACCTTGGGCTGGTCCCCAGGCTGCGCCACGCCCGCGCCCGTCATCGAGATCAGGCGCGAGACGCCCGCCCCCGACATCGCCGCGACCAGGTTCTCGGCCGCGCGGGTCATCACACCGCTGCCGTCGCCGCGCGCCTCGCCGCGCACGGGTCCCAGCGCGCTCAGGACCGCGTCCACCCCCTCCAGCAGGGTCGCCACCGCCTGCGGGTCGCGGGCGTCTCCGGTCACCGGGACCAGCCGGGGGTCCTGGCGGTGCAGCCGGGCGGGGTCGCGCGCCAGCACCCGCAACCCATACCCGGCAGCGAGCGCCACGTCGATCAGGAGCCGTCCGCTGCGCCCCGTGCCGCCCAGAATCGCCAGCTGGCGCCCGCCGCCGCCCTGGCCCGCGTCCCTCTGCTCCGTATGGGTCATGCCCTCAGGGTAGGAACTGCACTTCCCTCCCGGAAGAAGGCGGGAGAAAGAAAGCCGCTTTCCAAAAGGAACCTTTTCGCCTGGCGGGCCTGCGGCCTATGCTGGGGGCATGAAATATGGCCGCGCCGCTTCCTCCGGCCCCGAGTGCGGGGTCGAACGCACCCTGACCGTGATCGGGGGCAAGTGGACCACGCTGGTGCTGCGCGAGCTGCTGGCCGGGACCCGGCGCTACAGCGACCTCAAGCGGGCGCTGGGGCGGGTGTCGCCCAAGACGCTGACCGAGCGGCTGCGCCACCTGGAAGCCGAGGGGCTGCTCACCCGCACCGTCCACGCCGAGGTGCCGCCCCGCGTGGAGTACACCCTCACCCCGCACGGCGAGAGCCTGGGCGAGATCATCGCGGCGATGGGACGCTGGGGCGCGGCGCACCGCCCCGCCGGGGCTACCGCCGAAGCCGAGCGGGCCTGAGCTGCCTGTCCTCACGTCCCCGCTGGGAGGACAAGGCCCCGGCGCCCCTCACCGCCGGGTGTTACCGTAGCCCCATGACCACCGCCGAACCCTCTGCCAGCGTCCAGGCCGCCGTTCCGGGCGCGGCGGCCCGCGACACCGAAGTCTTCGAATTGATCGCGCAGGAGCAAGGGCGCCAGCGTGTGGGGCTGGAACTCATCGCCTCCGAGAACTTCACCTCGGCGGCGGTGCGGGAAGCGCAGGGCAGCGTCCTGACCAACAAGTACGCCGAAGGCTACCCCGGCAAGCGCTGGTACGGCGGCTGCGAGGTCGTGGACCGGGTCGAGACGCTCGCCATCGAGCGGGTGAAACAGCTGTTCGGCGCGGCGTGGGCCAACGTGCAGCCGCACTCGGGCAGCAGCGCCAACCTGGCCGTCTACAACGCGCTGATCGAACCCGGCGACGTGGTGCTGGGCATGGACCTCTCGCACGGCGGGCACCTGACCCACGGCAACCCGGTGAACTTCTCGGGCCTGCGCTACCACATCGTCGGGTACAAGGTAAACCCCGAGACCGAGCGCATCGACATGGAGGAGGTGCGCCGCCTCGCCCACGAGCACCACCCCAAGATGATCATCGCGGGCGCGAGCGCCTACAGCCGGACCATCGACTTCGCGGCGTTCCGCGAGGTGGCGGACGAGGTGGGGGCGATCCTGTTCGCGGACATCGCGCACATCGCCGGACTGGTCGCGGCTGGGCTGCACCCCAACCCACTGCCCCACGCGCACGTGGTCGCCTCCACCACCCACAAGACGCTGCGGGGGCCGCGCGGGGGGATCATCCTGTCCAACGACCCCGAACTGGGCGCCAAGATCGACCGGGCTGTCTTTCCCGGCTACCAGGGCGGCCCGCTGGAACACGTGATCGCGGCCAAGGCCGTCGCCTTCGGCGAGGCGCTGCGGCCCGAGTTCCGCGAGTACAGCGCGCAGGTGATCAAGAACGCGCAGGCGCTGGCGCAGGCCTTTCAGGACCGGGGCTACCGGGTCGTGTCGGGGGGCACCGACAACCACCTGCTGGTGCTCGACCTGCGGCCCCAGGGCCTCAACGGCACCAAGGCGACCCGGCGGCTGGACGCCAACCACATCACCATCTCCAAATCCACCCTTCCCTACGACACCGAAAAGATCCTGCACGGCGGCGGCATCCGCCTGGGCACCCCGGCGGTCACTACGCGCGGCATGGTCGAGGCCGACATGGACACCATCGCCGGACTGGTCGACCGGGCGCTGAAAGGCGAGGACGTGAAGGCCGAGGTCCACGCCTTCGCCGGGGGCTTCGGGCTGCCCTGAGCCTCGCGCTGTCAGACGGCTGTCAGAGAAAGGCGGGCCTGCCTTCCGGCACAGGCCCGCCCTCTCCTGAAGGTTTCCTTCATCTCCGCCTAACACGGTCAAAGATGTCCTTGACAAGTCCGTCCTCCCCTCCCCACCAGATCAGACTTCTGTGAGATTTCTGGCAGTACCATCAACCCGATGACCGCCCAGACCCTCGCGCCTCCTGGTTCCCTTCCGCTCGGCCTGCCGCAGCCGGAGGCCGTGACCGCACCGGAGCTGAGGCGCGGGCTGGCGGCGCTGGGGCTGAGGCCCAGCGGGGCGGGCGAGGCGCTGCGTCCGGTGCTCGAGTTGCTGGCCGAGCGCACAGCCGCGCCCGGGGTGGGGTACTTCGCGGTGCCCACCGGGTCCCGGGGGTCCGCCGCACAGGACGGGGGCGCCTGGCCCCTGGTGGCCGCCCTGAACGCGGCCGACGGGGGGGCCTTGGCCTTTGAGGACACCCGCCGCAGCGCCCACGCCGCCGCCCTGGCGCCGCGGGGGGTGCTGGCGCTGCTGGCCGCGCCCGTGCGCGGCGCGCGGGGCCACCTGACCGGGGCGCTGCTGGCCTACAGCGGCGCGGCGCGGACCTGGACCCCGGGCGACCGGCAGCTGCTGGGCGCCGCCGCCGAGGTGCTGGCGCTGCTGGCCGCGCCGCAGGGCGCCGAACGGGAAGCTGCCCACCCGGCCGCGTTGCGGGCGCTGGGGGTGCTGCTCGAAGCGCGGGACGCGGAGACGCGCGGCCACACCGAGCGGGTGACCCGGCTGGCGCTGCGGCTGGGGCAGGCGATGGGGCTGGGCGCCGCCGAACTGCGCGCCCTGCACTGGGGGGCGTCGCTGCACGACATCGGCAAGATCAGCCTGCCCGACGCCCTCTTGCGTCATCCGGGCGCCCTAGACGCCCCGGGCCGCGCCCGCATGCAGCAGCACGTCAGCGAGGGCACGCGGCTGGCGGGGTTGCTGCCCGGCGTGCCCGGCGCCGCCCTGGCCGTGATCGCCGCGCACCACGAGCAGTGGGACGGCGGCGGCTACCCGCGCGGGCTGGCCGCAGAAGCCATTCCGCTGGCCGCGCGCATCCTGACCGCCTGCGACGTGTACGACGCCCTGACCAGCGTGCGCCCCTACAAGCGGGCCTGGACCCACGCCGAGGCCGCCGCCCACCTCGCGCGGTGCAGCGGCACGCACTTCGACCCGGCGGTGGTGGGCGCCCTGCTGCGCCTGCTGGAAGAGGAAGTGACCGCCCGGTCGGCCTGACCGTCTCCGTCTGTGGGGGGAGGGGCCTGCGCGCCGCTTTCAGGCAGGCGTGAGGCTGAGCAGCGTGACTTCAGGCGGGCAGAGGTTGCGAAAGGGCACGCCGCTGGTCCCCAGCCCGCGGCTGACGTAGGCGGGGGTGGCGTGGGCGCCCGTGACCCAGCCCATCGCGTAGCGCTGGCCGTAGCGGCTGGGAATCATCGGGGCGCCGATCAGGGGCAGCCGGACCTGCCCGCCGTGGGTGTGGCCGCACAGCGCCAGCCCCGCCCGCCCCGGCAGCTCGGGCAGGATGTCGGGGTTGTGGCTCAGCAGCAGGGTGGCGCGCGCCCCCGCCCCCGCCAGGGCCTGGGCGGGGTCCGGCTGGCCGAACCAGAAGTCGTCCACGCCGCCCACCCAGAGGTCGCTGCGCGCGGCCCGGCCCTCGTCGCGCAGCAAGGTCACGCCCGCCGCCGCAAAGGCCCGCGTCATGTCCTGCTGGCGCTGGAACCAGTCGCGGCGGGCCGGACCGCGCCAGCGCGGGGCGTAGCGCCCGAAGCTGCCGTAGTCGTGGTTGCCCCACACGCCGTACACGCCCAGCGGGGCGCGCAGGCGGGCGAGTTCGGCGAGCAGCGGGGCGGGGTCGGCGTCCGTGCGGGTGTCCAGAAAGTCGCCGCCCAGCAGCACCACGTCGGGGCGCTCGGCGTTGGCCGCGTCCACCCAGCCGCGCACCTGCCCCGCGCCCACGTACAGCCCGTAGTGCAAGTCGGTCAGGAAGGCCGCGCGCAGCGGCGAGCGCAGCCCCGGCAGCGCGGCCCGCTCGCGCACGACCCCGAAGGTCGCGGCCTGCGCCACCCCCGCGCCGCCCAGCGCCCCCACCGCCAGACCGCCGCCCAGCAGCCCCCGCAGCACGCGGCGGCGGGTCACGTTGGGGGGGGAGGAAGGAGAGTCGCTCATGGCTCCAGGCTAGCGGGCGGGCGTGAGGTTCTCCGTCCCTCAAAAGGTGCAGGGCGGGCCCAGGGCTATAGGCGCAGGGCCAGGCGGGGCAAGCTCAGGGCCAGGGAAGCGGGCGGGCGGGCCGCGCCTCATCCCACCCGGCGTACACTGCCCCCATGACCTGGGCCGGTGACCTTGTGGTGGTGGACGTGCTCGACGAGGACGCGGGCCTCGCGGACGTAGAAGACGCGCGGGGCCGCACCTACCAGCTGCCCGCCGAGTGGCTGCCCGGGGTGCGGGACGGCGCGGCCTACCGGGTGACCGTGGGGGCCCAGGGCGTGACCTTTACCCCCGACCCCGGCGGCGCCCGGCAGCTGCGCGAGCGCAACAAGCAGACGCTGCTGGACTTTTCCGATGAACCCGGCAGCGGCGAGGACCGGGCGTGACCCGGCCTGTGGTCGTGGTTCCCGACCTGCACGGCCGGGCCGACCTGCTGGGCGAGGCGGTGGCGCACATTCAGGACACCCTGGGGCCGGACGCGCACCTCCTGAGCCTGGGGGACGCCATCGACCGTGGGCCGCACAGCCTGCGCTGCGCCGAGCTGCTGCTGGACCTTCAGCGCCAGGGCCGCGCGACCCTCTTGATGGGCAACCACGAGCGCATGGCGCAAGAAGGCTTGCAGTGGTACCGCCGCTACCTGACCAGCCGCGAGATGGAGGACTACCGCCGCGCGATGGAGGGCTTTCGCTGGTGGATGGGCAACGGCGGCGAGAGCGTGCGGCGCGAGGCGGGCGGCCTGACCCTGGAACAGTTTCCGGCGGGGCTGGCCGAATACCTCGACGTCCTGACGCGGGTGGTGTACGTGACCGGGGATGGGGAGGTCCACCGCGCGGTGCCCGCCGAACCCAGCGTGCTGGTCGCCCATGCCAGCCCGCCGGTGGCGCACCGCCAGTATCCCAGCCCCGAGTCGGCGGCGCTGTGGCTGCGGCCCTTCGAGGGTCCCTTTCCGCTGCCGCCCGGCGTGACCTACAGCGTCCACGGCCACACGCCCGTGCGCGGGCCGTCGCGGCTGGGGCGCCACGTGTACCTGGATCTCGGCGCCTACGAGACGGGCCGCCTCGCGCTGCTGACTCTCAGCGTGGGCGGGCGGCCCGAGGTGACGGTGCTGGAGGGGCGCGGCGATCCGGGCGCGGCGCGGCGCTATCCGGCCTTCGGCGAGCCGCTGCCCGTGCGCCCCGTTTCTCTGACCGGGAGGTCCACAAGGTGACGAAGCACAGCCAGGCGGCCCGCCGCCTCAAGGTTCTCTGGGACGACCTGCGGGCAGGCGATCCGGGCGCGGTGCACGCCGCGCGCAAACTGACCCGCCGCGCCCAGGCCGAGCTGCGGGTGGCGGAGGCGGGCCGCCAGACCGAGCGGGCCTGGCGCGACCTGCGCCGCGCCGCCGCGCCCCTGCGCGACCACGACGTGGCGGGGGGGCACCTGCGCGAAGCGCTGACCGAACTGGGGGTGCCCGCCGACACCCTGGCCTACTTCGACCGCACCTGGGCCGAGCGGCGGGCGGCGCTGCTGGCAGGGACCGTCTGGCCCGGGCGCCCGCGCGGCTTCGACCTCGCCAGCGGCTGGAAGGGCCGTGCCCGGCGGCTGGCCCGCCAGGACGGCAGGAAGCTGCAAGACAGCGGCGAGGTCGCGCTCGCCTCGCACGAGGCGGAACTGTGGCACGCCTGGCGCAAACGCCTCAAACGCTACCGCTACACCCTCGACCTGCTGGGCGAGGTGCCCGCAGTGGTGACCGACACCCTCGAAGCTCTGGGCCGCTTTCAGGACGCCGAGGTGGTGCTGGGCCTGCTGCACGCCGACCCCGAGCTGCTGCGCTACGAACGCGCCCGCCTGATCGCCCGCGAGGAAGTGGCTCGGCACGCGGCGCAGCGCCAGGTACGCGAGCTGTTCCCGGCGCTGGCGGCACAGCTCACCGCGCCGGACTGACCCCGGCTAGCCCCGGCCTTCCCCCTCTCCGGCCAGCCGGGCCAGGTCGTCCGGCGTGTCCACGTCGGCCAGCAGGGCGGCGGGAAAGCGCAGGGTCACGGCCTGCCCCGCGTGCTGGCGCAGCAGCGCCCGGGGACCGTGGTCGGCGTCGGGCAGCCCCGGCAGCGCCGCGAGCAGGTCGGCGCGCAGCAGGTGGGGCGGGGCGCGCACGGCCTCACCCCCGCCCGCTTCCCCGTACTCGGCCAGCACCAGCGGCGCCCCGGTCTGCCGGAAGGCGCTCAGCAGCCGGGCGTGGACCCCCGGGCTGACCAGCGGCATGTCGGCCAGCGCGAAGTGGGCGGCGGCGAGGCCCGGCGGCAGCGCGGCCCCGGCGACCCGGAACGACCCCGCCAGGCCCCGCGCCGGGTCCGGATTGACGGCAAAGGCGTAGGGCAACCCCCGCAGCGCCCCCCGCACCTGCTCCCCGACCTCGCCTGGGGGCACCACCGCGAGCAGGCCGCCGAAGCCCCCCCCGGCCAGCGCCAGCGCGGCGCGGCGCACCAGGGTTTCTCCCCACAGCGGCGCGAGCTGTTTGGGCCGCCCCATCCGGCGGCTCTCCCCGGCGGCCAGCAGCACGCCCCAGACGGGGCCGGAGGGAGGAGCAGACATGGGAGGAGTGTAGGGGACACGGGGCGCGTGACCGGCGGCAGGCCGCGCTGAGGCACAATGAGAAGCGTTCGGCAACCCCGGCACGCCCCACGGAGGAACGACCCATGAAACTGAACTACAGCGGTCAGGAACAGGTCCAGGCGCCCCCGGCAGTGGTCTGGGCCTTCGTGCAGGACCCCGAACGGGTGGCCCGCTGCCTGCCCGACGTGCAGGAGGTCGTGGTGCACGACCAGACCCATATGGACGCGACCGTGCAGGTGGGCGTGGGCATGGTGCGCGGCAAGTTCAAGTTCAAGATCGAGGTCTTGCCCGACGAGGCGCAGGGCCGCGTCAACGTGAAGGTGCAGGGCGGCGGCCTGGGCAGTGTGGTGGACCTGACGGCGGGCGCGAACATCGTGGACAACGGGGACGGCACGACCACGCTGGACTGGACCGGCGACGCGACCATGCGCGGCCCGGTGGCGACGGTGGGCGGGCGGGTGCTGGACGCGCAGGCGCAAAAATTGATCCAGAAGACCTTCCAGAACATGAGCGCCCAGGTCGGCGCGAGCGCCGGAACCCTGGCGTGACCGCGCCCCCCGAACCCCCTGACCTCCGCGCCGCCTTCCGCGAGCGGGGGTACGTGGCGGGGGACGCGCTGGCGACGGCGCTGCGGCTGGTCGTGGCGCTGGGCAAACCGCTCTTGCTGGAAGGTCCGGCGGGCGTCGGCAAAACGGAGGCCGCCAAGACCCTCGCGGCGGCGCTGGGCACCCGCCTGATTCGCCTCCAGTGTTACGAGGGGCTGGACGCTCAATCGGCCCTCTACGAGTGGAACTACGCCCGCCAACTGCTGCACCTGCGGGCGACGGAGGCGGGGGGGCGGCCCGTGACCGACGCCGACCTCTACGGCCCCGAGTTCCTGATGCAGCGGCCTCTGCTCGAGGCGATTCGGCAGCCCACGCCCCCGGTGCTGCTGATCGACGAGGTGGACCGGGCGGACGACGCGTTCGAAGCCTTTATGCTGGAACTGCTCGCCGAGTGGCAGGTCACGGTGCCGGAGCTGGGCACCCTGACGGCCACCGCCCGCCCCCACGTCCTGCTGACGAGCAACCGCGCCCGCGAACTCAGCGACGCGCTGCGGCGGCGGTGCCTCTACCTGTGGGTGGACTACCCCAGCCGCGCCGAGGAACTGGAGATCGTGCGGGCGCGGCTGCCAGGGATTGACGCGGCGCTGGCGGGACAGGTCACGCGGGCCGTCCACGCCCTGCGCGAGCTGCCGCTGGGCAAACCGCCCGGCGTGGCCGAGACGCTGGACTGGGCGGCGGCGCTCGTCGCCCTGCACCGCGACTGGCTCGACGCGGAGGCGCTGGAGCTGACCCTGGGCGCCGTGCTGAAGCTGCGCGAGGACCAACTCCTGGCCCGCCCGGTGCTGGAGAAGCTCGCCCGGCCGTGACCGCCGACCTCCCCTCGCGCGTGTCGGCCCTGTGCGCCCACCTGCGCTCGGCGCACGGCTTCCGGCTGGGACCGGGTGAAACGGCAGCGGCCCTCGCCGCGCTGGAGGCAGTGAATCTGGGGCGGCGGCGCGAGGTGCGGGATGCCCTGCGGGCCGTGCTGACCGCCAGCCGGGAGGAGGGACGGGTATTTGACGCGGCCTTCGATACCCTCTTCCGGCAGGGCGAGGCTCCTGCGCCGCCCCAGTTGCCGCCCCTGCTGCCCCAGACGCAGGCCCCGCTGCCGCCCCCACCCCCGGCTCCAGCGAGCCAGACGGGAGACGGAGGGCCGCCCCGACCCACCGCAGCGGGCCGAGCCATCGCGGGCGAGGAAGATGACGCCGCGCCT
Organism: Deinococcus budaensis; assembly: GCF_014201885.1. Taxonomy (NCBI): domain Bacteria; kingdom Thermotogati; phylum Deinococcota; class Deinococci; order Deinococcales; family Deinococcaceae; genus Deinococcus; species Deinococcus budaensis. Next base: position 186,550 of record NZ_JACHFN010000003.1, read on the forward strand.
ACCCCCACCCGTCCCGACCCCGAACGCGAGGCAACGGGCGACCCGGACACATCCGCACCCCTGCTTCACGCCCGCCGAAGTCCGAATGCGGGCGCGGGGGGTGGCGTGACCACCCCGGAGGACGACCTCACGGGGATGCTGCGGGCAGCCGGGGCGCTGGTGCGGGCGGTGGAACTGGGGCGCGGGCGGCGGCTCGTTCCGCGTCCGGTCGGCTCCCGGCTCGACGCCCGGCGCACCCTGCGCTCAGCGGCGCGGACGGCGGGCGACCCGGCCCGGCTGCGCTGGCTGGGACGGCCCCAGCGTGCCCCCCGCTTCCTGCTGGTGCTCGACGGCAGCCGCAGCATGGGCGAGCACGCGGCGCGGCTGCTGCGCTTCGCCCACGCCCTGCACCTGCGCTCGCGGCGGGTGGAGGTGTATGCCTTTTCCACCGACCTCACGCGCCTGACCCCGCACCTGCGCCGGGCGGTGCCGGGAGCGGCCCTGACCCTCCCTGACCTCGGTGGGGCGTGGGGCGGCGGCACCCGCATCGGGGACAACCTGTTGCGGCTGGCGCGGGAGGAGCGGAGCCGGGTGACCCGCGACACGGTGGTCCTGATTCTCAGCGACGGACTGGACACGGGCGAACCGGACACGCTGACCCGCGCCCTGCGCGACCTCCGCGCCCGCGCGGGCCTGCTGGTGTGGCTCTCGCCACTGGCCTCCCTGCCCGGCTACCAGCCCGTGCAGCGGGCGGTGGCGGCGGCCCTTCCGCTGCTGGACGCCTTCCTGCCCGCCGCCAGCCTGCGCGACCTCCACGCGCTGCCGGGACGACTGCGGCAGCAGAAACGGCCAGCCGCTGGGGACTGACCGTTGAAAGCTGAGGGGTCTACCGGTACTTCAGGGCTTCCATCAACTCCTCGACCATCTCCAGCGTGTCCCCGCGCTCGTGGGCGGTGGCGACGTGGGCTTCGAGGTGGCCACGCAGGACGACCTCACCCGCGCCGGAGAGGGCGCCCTGCACCGCCTTGATCTGCCGCAGCACGTCCACGCAGTACACGTCCGGCTCGTCGAGCATCCGCACGATGGACTCCAGATGCCCCCGCGCAATGCTCAGGCGCCGGGCCGCGCGGCGGCGGGCGTCTTCGGGCATGCACAGCTTGTTCTCGGGGTGGCAGTGGGCGGCGGGGTCGGCCTGAGTCATTTCACGACCTTCAGCCACGCGCGGTACTGGTTGATCTCGGCAGACTGGCTCCGGATGATCTGCCCGGCCAGCTTCCGCACGGCGGCGTTCTGGGTGCGGGCCGGGACCAGCCGCGCCATCTCGACCGCGCCCTGGTGGTGAGGAATCATGTCGGCCAGGAACCAACGGTCCACGCCGCTGCGCGGAACGTTCAGGGTCATGGAGGTGGGGCGGTAGGCCTTGCCTGTCCAAGTCTTCACCCAGGCGCCCATCTGCGCGAGTTCCTTTTCCTGCGCGGTGATGACCTCGCGGGCGGCGGCCCGAACCCGTGAGTCGCGGCCGGACTTCAGGGAGGCCCGCGCCATCTCCACCGCCATCTGGTGGTGGTCCATCATGAGCTGCGAGAAGCGCACGTCGAAGGCCCGGCCCCGCAGGGAGCGCAGCTCGGCCATCATCTGCGCGTTCATCGCCTCCATCGTCATGGCGCCCCCGTGGCCCCCATGCGAGTGCGTCTGGGCCAGCGCCCCACCCGCGAGCGCTGCCCCCAGCAGCAGGCCCCGCCTCACTGCCCGGCGGCGACCGTCGCGCCGTAGCCTTCCTCGGTCACGGCGGCGATCAGGGCGCTCTGCTCGGCCTCGCCCTGCACGGTCGCCTTGCCCGCCGAAAGGTCCACCTGGACACCTTGCACGCCAGGAACGCCCTTCAGCGCCCCCTCCACGGCCTTCACGCAGTGCCCGCAGCTCATTCCGGAAATGGTCAGTTCAGTGGTCATGGTCCCAGGATAGACCCAGGGGGGGAGGGTGTCAAGGAATGAACGACTCTTGCTTGTTTAGAGGATCAAAGGGATTCCACCCCAGCGGCTATTTCCCAAATCATGTGGCTTGCTATCCCCCCCCGGAGGGTATAGGCTGGGTGCATGGACACCAAGACCCTCGACCTCGACATCGGCGGGATGACCTGCGCCGCGTGCGTGGGGCGAGTCGAACGCGGCCTCAAGAAGGTGGACGGCGTGGAGGAGGCGGTCGTGAACCTCGCCACCGAGCGGGCCACCGTGACCTTCGACCCCGCCCGGACGAACCCAGCAGCGCTGATCCGGAAGGTGGAGGACACCGGTTACGAGGCCCGCACCGCCGAACTCTCCTTCCCGGTGGAGGGGATGACCTGCGCGGCCTGCGTGGGCCGGGTCGAGCGGGCGCTGGGCAAGGCGGAGGGGGTGCTGAATGCCTCGGTCAACCTCGCCACCGAACGGGCCACCGTGACGTATCTGCCCGCCGCGACAACCCCCGCCGCCCTGCGGGACGCCGTGCGTGGAGCGGGGTACGACGTGCCCGACGAGGCCTCGCAGGCCCAGTCGCGCCTCGACGCCGACCGCGAGCGCAAGGCCGCTGAGATTGCGGCGCTGCGGCGGGACGTGACCTTTGCGGCGGCCTTCAGCATCCCGCTGTTCCTCATTGCGATGGTGCCCATGTTGTATGCGCCGCTGCACCACTGGTTGCTGGGAGCGGTGGGCGAGCGAACGCTGAACTGGGTCACGCTGGCACTCGCCGCTCCCGTGCAGTTCGGCCCCGGCCTGCGCTTCTACCGCACAGGCTGGGCGGCGCTGCGGCACCGCTCGCCCGACATGAACACCCTCGTCATGCTGGGCACGACCGCCGCCTTCGGGTACTCGCTCCTCGTGACGCTGGCCCCCGGCCTCTTCCCGCCGGGCAGCGCCCACGTCTACTACGAGGCGTCGGCTGTGGTCATCACCCTGATTCTGCTGGGCAAGCTGTTTGAGGCCATCGCCAAGGGAAGGAGCAGCGAGGCGATGCGGACCCTGCTGGCCCTGCAACCCAACACGGCACGGGTGCAGCGCGGCGGGGAGGTGCTGGAGGTCGCGGCGGACGACGTGCGGCTGGGCGACCTCGTGCTGGTGCGCTCGGGCGAGCGGCTGCCGGTAGACGGCGAGGTCGTGGACGGCCGCTCCTACGTGGACGAGTCCATGCTCACGGGCGAGCCTGTTCCGGTGGAGAAGCTGCCCGGCACGAAGGTCACGGGCGGCACGGTGAACGGCAACGGAGCGCTGACCTTCCGGGCAACCGGGGTGGGGGCCGACACCGCCCTCTCGCGCATCATCCGGCTGGTGGAGGGAGCGCAGGCGAGCCGCCCGCCCATCCAGGGGCTCGCGGATAAGGTGGTCGCCGTCTTCGTCCCGGTCGTGCTGGTGATCGCCGCCCTGACCTTCCTGGCCTGGATGCTGATCGGCGGGGAGGGAGCGCTGGCGAACGCGCTGGTGCACACGGTCGCCGTGCTGATCATCGCCTGCCCCTGCGCGATGGGCCTCGCCACTCCGGTGAGTATCATGGTGGGGAGCGGCAAGGCCGCGCAGATGGGCGTGCTGTTCCGTACCGGGGCCGCGCTGGAGGGCCTGGGCCGCGCCGGGGTGATCGCCGTGGACAAGACGGGGACGGTGACGCGGGGGGCGCCGGAGGTCACGGAAGCCGTCAGCGGTCAGCCCTCTGCCGTCAGCGAGGACGAGTTGCTGCGGCTGGCGGCGGCGGCGGAAAGCTCCTCCGAGCATCCACTGGCGCGGGCGATTGAGCGGGCCGCGCGGGACCGGGGCCTGAGCATCCCCACCGCCACCGACTTTGAGGCGGTCCCCGGCTACGGCCTGCGGGCCACCGTGGAGGGCCGCCGGGTGGAGGTCGGCGCGGCGCGGTACATGGCGCGGCTGGGCCAAAACGGGGAGGGGCTGGATCTGGGCGAGTTGGGAACGCAGGCCGGGGCGCTGGCCGCACGGGGCCGCACCCCCGTCTTCGTGGCGGTGGACGGTGTGCTGGCCGGGCTGATCGCCGTGGCTGACCCGGTGCGCGAGGGCAGCGCCGAGGCCATTCGCGCGATGCAGGCGCAGGGCGCCGAGGTCGCCATGATTACTGGGGACACTCGCGCCACCGCCGAGGCCGTCGCCCGCGAGGTCGGCGTGACCCGCGTGCTGGCCGAGGTGCTGCCCGAGGGCAAGGCGGACGCGGTGGCCGAGCTTCAGGCGGGCGGCCGCGCCGTCGCCTTCGTCGGGGACGGCATCAACGACGCTCCGGCCCTGGCACGGGCGGACGTGGGGGTCGCCATCGGCACCGGGACGGACGTGGCCGTGGAAACCGCCGACGTGATCCTGATGTCGGGCGACCTGCGCGGGGTGCCCAACGCGGTCGCACTCTCGCGGGCCACGTTGCGCAATATCCGGGTCAACCTCTTCTGGGCGTTCGCGTACAACGTGCTGCTGATTCCGGTGGCGGCGGGCGTGCTGTCGGCCTGGGGCATCACCCTCTCGCCCGTGCTGGCCGCTGCCGCGATGGGCCTGAGCAGCGTCTTCGTGCTCACCAACGCGCTGCGGTTGCGGGGCTTCCGGCCCCCGCTGGCTCCCCAGCCGCCGCAGGGCACGCCGGACCTTAAACCTGTCACAGCCTGATCCTCTCCCCCGCCCCACGTTCCGCTAGCCTCGGTCTATGGCGAAGCTGAACGTGGGACCTTACGTGGCGAGTCTCAAGACCTCCCCGGCGCAGGTGCGCGACCGGGCCGCCTTTCTGGACCGCGCCCGGCTGCGCGACGAGGTGCCGCAGGTGGCCGGGATGCCGCTGGTCGGCCTGGGGGGAAGCTGCGGCAAGCCCGCCTTCCTGCTGCCCTACCTGATCCGCTGGGACGAGACGAACACGCGGGCGCTGGAGGCTGTGGCGGCCGAGTTCGGCTGTTTCGTCGAATACGGCGCTTACCCGCACCTCAAACTGGAGGACGGTGGGCAGGAGATCGCGGCGGTGCAGGACTGGGCAAACATGGCGATGGTCTTCGTGCGCCCCGGCTACGAGCGCGGCGAGGAAGTGCTGACCCAGCTGGCCGACGCCCTGCGCCCGGCCTGAAGGTTTCTCCCACGTCCTCCTCAGACGGGCGGGTACGGTAGGGGCAGGAGGGCTTCACCATGACCCAGTCCCTGAACGTGCAACGGATGCAGGAGTGCCTCGATGCCTGCCTCGCCTGCCTGCGGGCCTGCGAGATGTGCGCCGAGGCGTGCCTGGACGAGGCGGACGTGACGATGATGGCCGAGTGCATCCGCCGCGACCGGGACTGCGCCGACGCCTGCGCCCTGACCGCCCGGCTGCTGATGCGGGCGAGCGACCTGCACCCGGAGGCCTGCCGGATGTGCGCCGAGGCCTGCGCCCGCTGCGCCGAGGAATGCGAGCGGCACGCCGGGCACCACGAGCACTGCCGTATCTGCGCCGAGGCCTGCCGCCGCTGCGAAACGCTGTGCCGTCAGATAGCGGCCTGAACAAGACAAGACAGATGCCCCCAGTCACCCGAACTAGGGGCATTCTTTGAGGCAGAGCCCAGCATATCCGTTAAAGCGCCGTGCAGTTCCTATCCCTCGCGGAAAGCTCGCCAGTGGATCACAAGAAAAGCAGAGACACCGAGCAGAAAAATCAGCCCCGGATAGACCACGAAGGCCGGACCCCCAAGACCATCAGGCAAATAAAGCACGCAAGTGAGCAGAAACACACCGAGAGCCACCCAGGTTGCCGCGCCGAGGATGCCTGGTCGTTCGGACCTCCGAAAACCTGACATCAGCCAGAGCGACAATAGATAGGGCGCGATCGTACAGGCCAGGACGAGGGCGTTTTTCCACTCTTGCCAGAACAACCAGCCGCTCTGCCGCACCAACGCGGCGACCGCCACAAACAGGGCCAGGATTAAGAGGAGGCGGCCCAAACCTCCTGCTGACCAGGTCAGAACCAGCCGCGCCGCTTGGCCTTCTTCCCACCCAGTCGGCGCTCGGCCTGCGAGAGCGCGAAGTCGAGGGCGCGGTCGCGCTTGCGGAGCTTGGTGTATTTGCCGCGCTTCGCCATCTGCTGGCGGCGCATCACCGAGACGACTTGCAGAATCAGGGGCGCGTAGACCATCAACTTGCCGAGTTTGCCGGAGGAGCGGCGTGCTTTCATGCCTCCCATTACGGCACGGGGAGTGCAAAAGTTGCTGAGGTCCGGCTGACCCGCCTTCACCCTCCCCCCGCCGCCCTACACTGGGGCATGACCACAACCCAGGACCGGGTAGAAAGCCTGCGGGATCAACTCGTCGCGTGGCGGCGGCACCTGCATAGAAATCCCGAGGTCGGCTTTCACGAGCACGACACCGCTGACTACATCGAGGCCGAGCTGCGCCAGATGCCCGGCCTGACGGTGACCCGCCCCACCGCGACGAGCGTGCTGGCGGTCCTGAAGGGCGGGAAGCCAGGGCGCACGCTGCTGCTGCGGGCCGATATCGACGCGCTGCCCATCGAGGAGGAGAACACCTTCGAGTTCCGCTCGCAGCGCCCCGGCGCGATGCACGCCTGCGGGCACGACGGCCACACCGCGATCCTGCTGGGCGTGGCGCGGCTGCTCTCCGAGAATCCGGAAGAGGTGCCCGGCGAGGTCCGCATGATCTTCCAGCACGCCGAGGAGATCGGGCCGGGCGGGGCCGAGGAACTCGTGATGGAGACGGGCCTGATGGACGGCGTGGACGTGGTGACGGGCCTGCACCTCAATTCGCAGCTTCCGGCGGGGCTGGTTGTGGTGAAGCCGGGGGCGTTTATGGCCGCGCCCGACACGGTGCACATCACGGTGAAGGGCAAGGGCGGGCACGGGGCGCACCCCGAGCAGACGGTGGACCCCATCGCGGTCGGCGCCCAGGTCGTGACCAACCTCCAGCATGTGGTGAGCCGCCATGTGGCCGCGCTCGACGCGCTCGTCGTGTCCATCACCTACTTCCAGAGCGGCACCACCCACAACGTCATCCCCGACACGGCAGTCCTGATGGGCACGGTGCGGACCTTTGACCCCGAGCTGCGGCAGCGGGCGCCGGAGCTGATCGAGCGGGTCGTGAAGGGCGTGACGGAGGCGCACGGGGCGGGCTACGACTTCCGCTACGAGCTGGGCTACCGCCCGCTGATCAACACCGACTGGGTGGCCGCGCAGCTCAAGGAGATCGCGCTGGAGACGGTGGGGGAAGAGCACTACCAGGACGCCCAGCCCACGATGGGCGGTGAGGATTTCAGCGCCTACCTCGAAAAGGCGCCCGGCGCGTACTTCAACGTCGGCTCGGGCAGTGACGAGGCCGACAGCCGCTGGCCGCACCACCACCCCCGCTTCACCATCGACGAGGAGAGCCTGGTGACGGGCGCGCGGATGCTGCACGCGGCGGCGCTGCGGCTGACCACGCCGGAGTAAGGCGGGGACCATGCTGCCCGAGGCCCTGGCCCGCCAGATTCTGCAAGACCACGCGGCGCACCCGCGCGGCCGGGGCGAGATCGCGGGCGCCCCGCACGCGGCGCTGGACAACCCGGGCTGCGGCGATCAGGTCACGGTCTGGGCGCGGGTGGAGGGCGGCGTGCTGGCCGGGGTGCGCTTCGCCGGGCGCGGCTGCGTGATCAGTCAGGCCAGCGCCAGCCTGATGACCCAGGCGCTGGAGGGCCGGACGCTGGAGGACGCCCGCGCGCTGGCGGCCCGCTTCCGCGCGGTGGTGATGGGCGAGGCCGCGCCCGACCCGGCGCTGGGCGACCTGCGGGCGCTGGCGGGCGTGAGCCGTCTGCACGCCCGGCGCCGCTGCGCGCTGCTGGCCTGGCGGGCGCTGGACGCGGCGCTGGCGGGAAGCGGCGCCGGAGCCGGGGAGGGCGAACCGGGGAGAGCGTGACCTCTGGCGTGCCCGGTGCGGCACGCGGGCCAGCAGGGACAGCGGGCGGGGTGGGGGCCAAGCACCGCGCCGTGAACGTCCCTTTCTGCCTGCCCTCCCCTGCCTACCTCGGAGCAGCCTCGGCCTCGTCCGTGCGGCGGCCCGGCGCGCCGGTCCCGGCGTGCCGCACGGAGCCGAACGCCCCGGCTTGCCACAGCTCCACGAAGCGGTCGGTCAGGTGGGGGTCGAACTGGGTGCCGCGTCCCGCCCGAAGCAGGGCCAGGGCCTCTGCGGGGGGCAGGGCGGGGCGGTAGGGCCGCGCACTCACCAGGGCGTCGTACACGTCACACAGGGCAAAGAGCCGCGCCAGGGGCGGAATCTCCTCGCCCTTCAGCCCGTCGGGGTAGCCCTGGCCGTCCCAGCGCTCGTGGTGCGAGCGGACCACGCCGATGGCCTCGGGGTGCAAAAAAGGGATGCGGGCGGTCAGCGCCGCGCCCAGCAGCACGTGGCCCTCGACCACCTCGCGCTCCTGGGGGGTCAGGCGGCCGGGCTTGAGCAGCACGGCGTCGGGCACGCCCAGCTTGCCGATGTCGTGCAGCGCCGCGCCCTGACGCAGCCCCAGCAGCCGCTCGGCGCACAGCCCCAGCGCCTGCCCGAACGCCAGGGCGTGGGCCTGCACCCGCTCGGTGTGGCCCTGGGTCTCGAAGTCGCGGGCCTCCAGCGCAAAGCCCAGCGTGTTCAGCGCCGCTTCCAGGGTGGCGCGCAGGTCCTGGACGTGCGCGCCGCGTTCCAGCAGCCGCGCCGCCAGACTGGCGAGCATCAGCGCGAGGTGCTCGTCGGCAGGCAAGAAGGGCCGCTCGGCCTCCCGGGTGATCACCAGCACGCCCAGCGGCTCCAGGTGGTGGGTGGGCAGCGGCGCCACCAGCATCGCCTGATGGCCCAGTTGCGCGCGGCGGTAGACCCCGGGGTGCTGCTGCACGTCGTCCACCCGCAGCGTCCGGCCCTCCCGCAGCGCGGCCCACGCCAGCCCCTCCCCGCGCGGCAGTTCCACCGGACCGAGGTCGCCTCCCGCGATCTCGGCGCCCGAGGACAGCAGCCGGTCGCCCGCCGGGTCGTAGCGCAGCAGCACCGCCCAGCGGGCACGCAGCAGGTCGACGGCCGCCTGCGACAGGTGCTCGTCGACCGAGACGGCGCCCCCCCGCCCGGCCCCCACCCGCAGGTGCAGCTCGCCCAGCACGCCCAGTTCACGCCAGCGCTCCTGCAAGTCGAGCAGCGCGGCGATCTGCCGGGCAAACAGCTCGGCCACCTCGGTGCTCTGGTCGTCAAAGGCGTCGGCGGGGCCGCGCGCGTCGAGGTTGAGGTGCGCGACGACCTCGCCGCCCAGCACCACCGGCAAGCAGAGGTTGGCCTCATGCTCGCCGCCCCGCCCGGCGGCCTCCAGCGCGCGCACCACGCCATCTTCCAGCACCTCCCCGGAGGAAACGGAGGCGGCCTGCAACTCGGCCCCGCGCAGCACCCGGGGCCTGCCCGCGCGCCACGCCGAGGGAGACCGGGCATACCAGCGCTGCTGCGAGGCCTCGGAGAGGGTCAGGCCCATCAGCTCCGGGCCGTAGCCCTCGGCGGCGCAGATGCGGAAGCCCCGGCCCTCGCGGATGGCCAGCGAGCCGCCCACGGCCCCGTCCACCGCGTCCACCGCCAGGCGCAGCACCTCGGTCCAGTCCTCGTCGTGCAGGGTGCGGCGCTCGGCCAGCAGCCCGACCGTGGTCCGCAGCGCCTGCCACACCGAGTGCCGGGGTTGGATCGGCCCGCTGCCCGGCAGCCCCGGCCCCGGCCACCCCTGTCCGGCCAGCTCCGTGCCCGGCGCCCCGGCCCCCAGCTCGGCCGCCCGGGCCGCCGAACCGTCCGGCGGGGTCCAGACCACCAGGCGCCCCCGGCCATTGGTCTTGGCGAGGTAAAGCGCCTCGTCGGCGCGGCGAAACAGCGCGGCCGCACTCTCGCCCGGCCGGCGGGTCGCCAGCCCCGCCGAGAGGGTAAGGCCCGCCCACATGCCCCGGCCCGCCGCCGGGACCTCGCGCAGCAGCGCCTCGACCTGCGCGCGGGCGCGGCTCTCGGCGCCCAGGTCGGCCAGCAGCGCGAATTCCTCGCCGCCCACCCGGTAGGGGCGCAGGTGCGCCGGGTCCAGTTCGCGCAGCAGCGCCGCGACGTGCTCCAGGGCGCGGTCCCCCGCCGCGTGGCCGTGCGTGTCGTTGATCCGCTTGAAATGGTCGAGGTCCAGCAGCACCAGCTGGGTGCCGGGGTCCAGGGCCGCGAGGTCCTCGTCGAACTGGCGGCGGTTGCTCAGGCCGGTCAGGTCGTCGGTGCGGGCCTGGGTCCGCAGGGTGTGGGCCAGGCTCAGCAGCCGCAGCCGCGAGTGCAAGATGCCCAGCGCGAGCACCGCCCCCGCCGCGCTGAGCAGCACGCCCAGCGGGTAGTACAGGGCGGCCACGCTGCGGCCCTGCGGCGTCAGCAGCAGCGGCAACCCCACCCCCAGAAACGGCACCGGCGCCAGCCACAGATCGCGCGCCCGCAGCTGCGGCCGGGTCACCGGCAAGCGGCGCCGGAGCGCGCCCGTCAGCGCCACCACGCTCAGGCCGCTCAACGCCGTGGCCAGGCCGCCGTGCAGGTCCTCGGCCGCGCGCCACAGCAGGGCGGGCAGCAGGGTCAGCGCGCCCGCCAGCGGCCCGTAGCGCAGGGTGACCAGCGCCACCGGCACGTACCGCAGGTCCAGCCGGAAGCCCTCCAGCCGCAGGGCATACATCATCAGCAGCCAGCTGGCCCCCGACGCGAGGGCCACCCGCAGCACATGTTCGGCCCGCCGCCGCCGCACTGGCCACTCGTGGTAGCTCAGGCTCAGCAAAAAGGCGCAGCTCACCAGCAGGGACAGGTTGAACAACATGTCAAGGGCCACCCGGACGCCGCCGCGCCCACACAGAAAAGACCTGGGAGGCCTAGGGGGGGGAACCGCTCCCGCCCCGGCACCGCCGCATTGTGCCTCAGCTCAGCAGTAAATGCCAGGTTACGCCCGCCCGCACGTGAGATTTTCGTCTTTTTGGACTGCTGCCCAGTGGGGGGGATCCCCCCCCCCGGCCCCGGCGTCAGCGGGCGCGCAGGGTGGTCTGCACGGCGCTCATGAACTCGGCGCGGGTGCGGGCGTCTTCCTTGAAGAGGCCGCGCATGGCGCTGGTGGTAGTCGAGGAGTTCTGTTTTTGCACGCCGCGCATCGCCATGCACAGGTGGACACCTTCCATCAGGACGGCCACGCCGCGCGGGGCAAGCAGCTGCTCCACGGCGTCGGCGATCTGGGTGGTGATGCGCTCCTGCACCTGAAGGCGGCGCGAGTACAGGTCCACGATGCGCGCGAACTTGCTCAGGCCCAGAATCTGGCCGTCGGGAATGTAGGCGACGTGCGCCCGGCCGTAAAAGGGCAGCATGTGGTGCTCGCACATCGAATAGAACTCGATGTCCTTGACGATCACCATCTCGCTGCCGTCCGCCTCGAACACGGCGTCTCCGGCGGCGTCGTGCAGGGTGCGCTGGTACCCGGCGGTCAGAAAGCCCCAGGCCTTGGCGACCCGGTGGGGCGTTTTTTGCAGGCCCTCGCGCTCGGGGTCCTCGCCCACCGCCGTGAGCCACTCTCGGGTGAGGTCACGCAGCCCCGGCACTTCCAGCCGCTCGTCGGCGGCGCTGATGGACGGAGGAATGGTCAAGGTAGGTCAGCTCCTTATGCTCCCGCGTCTGTGACTCCGGCAGCAGGCGCCAGCGGCCCGGCAAGCGCGGGTGAGGGTGGTCTTGGAGTGTAGAGGCCGGACCTGCCCGCCAACTGTCGCGCTGGGGACGGTCGGGCGGAAAAGGTCCGGGGGCAAAGGGGCCGGGGGGGCCAGCGGGGACCGGCCCCCGAGGCTCAGTTCCAGCTCACGGCCCCGTAGGTCTGCTCGCGGGCGGGGCCGCAGGAAAAGATTACGACCGGGCAGTTCACGGTCTCCTCGATCAGGTCGAGGTACGCCTGGGCCTGCGGGGGCAGGGTGGCGCGGCTCTCGGCGCCGTCGGTGCTGGCCCAGCCGGGCAGGTCGCGGTAGATGGGCTGCCCTTCCGAGCCGTACCCGACGCAGACCCGGACCGTCTCCAGCCCGGCCAGAATGTCCATCTTGTTGATCACCAGGCCGTCGAAGCCGTTGACCTCCACCGCGTAGCGCAGCAGTTCCAGGTCGAGCCAGCCCACCCGGCGGGGGCGCCCGGTGGTGGTGCCGAACTCGTCCCAGGGCTGCGAGCCGTCGCCGCGCAGCCGCCGCTCCATCTCCCCGAACACCTCGGTGGGAAAGGGGCCGTGGCCCACGCGGGTGTTAAAGGCCTTGGCGACCCCGTAGACCTGCCCCACCGCCTTGTGGTTCACGCCCGCCCCGACCAGCACGCCGCCCACGGTGGGGTGGCTGCTCGTGACGAAGGGGTAGGTGCCGTAGTTCAGGTCGAGCAGGGTAGCCTGCGCGCCCTCGAACAGCACGTTTTCTCCGCCCGCGATGGCCCGGCGCAGCTGCGCGCCCGTGTCATGAACGAAAGGCAGCAGCGCGCCCGCGATGGGCAGCAGGTAGCCCAGCGCGTCCGCGACGGTCGCCCAGCCCGCGTCGCGGGTGGAGTTGGGTTTGGCCTCCAGCAGCCGCCCCACGCGCTCGCGCAGGGTCCCCTCGTCTGCGAGGTCCCCGAAGCGGATGCCGACCCGCCGCGCCCGGTCGGCGTAGGCCGGGCCGATCCCGCGCCCGGTGGTGCCCACGAAATCTCCCCGGCCGTCCACGTACTTGTGGTGCGGCAGCACCAGGTGCGCGCGGTCGCTGATGCGCAGCTCGGGCGAGAGGCCGCCGTCAAGGAGGTTCTGGCGCTCGGCCAGGAACTTCTCGGGGTCGATCACCATGCCGTCGCCCAGCACGCTGACGGTGCCGGGGTGCAGCACGCCGCTGGGCAGCAGGTTGAGCTTGAAGGTCTGGCCCCCCGCCGTCACGGTATGCCCGGCGTTGGCGCCGCCCTGATAGCGCACCACGTAGGCGGCCTGCGGCGCCAGGAAATCGGTGATCTTGCCCTTGCCCTCGTCTCCCCACTGCGCGCCGATAATTGCGATTCCAGGCATTCAGAAGCCTCCAGCCGCGCGCTCAGACTTGCTCCTCTTCGGCGCCCGACCAACCATCCGGGGCCAAAAAAAAGCACGGCGCGCAGCACCGTACCCCAGTGTAACCCGCTGCTCCCCCGGCCAGGGGCGGACCTGTCCAGGGGGCAGGCGGGGGAACATCCTCCGGAATGGGGGGGGCGCAGGGGGGGCCGCTGCCGCAGCTCTGGCCCCCCCCTCTCTGCGCCCCGGCGGACGACCTCAGAGCACCAGGATGATCGGCTCTTCCAGCGTGGCCGCCACGCCCGCCAGGAAGCGCGCGCCCTGGGCCGGGTCCACGTCGCCGTTGAGGGTGAGGGCGGCGCGGCCTTCCTGCACGCGGCCCACGCTGAGGGTCAGGGTGTGCGGCAGGTGCAGCTCGTCGAGGTCCAGCGCGCCCGCGTCGGTCACCAGCAGGTCCGGCGTGCCGTCGTGGTCGGTGCCCAGCGCGGCCAGAGCGTCGCGCAGCCCAGCGGCCTCAACGGCCCGGGCGCGGCCCGCGAGGGTGTCCTGCACGGCTACTGACGCCAGGCCCAGCGCCCCGGCGTGGTGCCGGGCCGCGCGGGCGACCAGCAGCGCGAGCGGCACGTCTTGCCCCAGCGCGCCCGTGAGCTGGCGGCGCAGCTCGGCGGCAGGCCGCAGGTCGGCGTCGCGGCGCAAGTAGCTGCCGAACCAGACGGCGTTTTGCGGCGGGGCGGTCTGGGGCAGAGGGGCAGAGATGACGGGCGCGGCGACCAGCTCGGCCAACTCCGGCTGAGTCGGCTCCGGCTGGGTCGGCTCCGGCTGCATCGGCTCCGGCTGGGCCGCTTCGGGCAGCGCGGCCGACAGCGGCTCGGCCTCGGGCTGCGGTTCGGGACCGGTCTGGGCGGCGGGCCGATCGTCCACCTCGGGTGCCGCAAACGCCGCGACCTCGCTCCGGGGCGGCCCGGAGGCCGGCAGCTCGACCGGGGGAAGTTCCAGGTGAGACGCGGGCGCCGGGTCAGCGGCAGGCTGAAGCGGCTCGGGCGCGCTGGGCTGGGCAGGCGCCTGGTACAGCCGCGAGAGCAGGTTGCCCAGACCGCCCATCACGCCGCCCGTGGCCGCAGCGGCTGCCGGAGCAGGTGCCTCGGGGGCGGGGGCAGGGGTGGGGGCAGGGGCCGCCTGAACCGGGTTCTCCTCCGGCTCGCTGAAGCGGGGCACCGGCGCGAAGTGGCTCGGCAGGGCAAAGCCCGCCGCGCGGTCGGTCCCGGCGGCAGGTATGGCCTGGGCGGCGACCGGCTCGGCCACCTCCAGGTCGGTGGGCAGCGCGGGAATGGGGGCCACGACCTCGGGGGCCGCCGCCAGCACCGGCTCCGGCTCGTCTTCCAGCTCGAACTCCAGCGCGTCGTCCAGCAAGGTGTCGGGCAGCGAGGCGGCAGGCGCGGCCACCGGGGAGGCCGGCTGGCCGACCAGGGCCGCCAGATCGGAATCCACGCCCGCGCTGCTGAGCATGTCCATGCTGGGCATTCCGGGCGCGAGCAGGCCGCCGCCGGGGGGCAACTCGGTGCCGGTCCACTCGGGCGGGGGCGCGTCCACCGGGGTCGCGGGGGGTTCTTCCTCGCCGCTCATGATGCGGGTGAGGTAGTTCAGGATGTCCTGCTCAACGATGAGGCCGCCCTCGCCGCTGCCGTGCAGGTGCTGCCAGTCGATCCCGTTCGCTTCCGCCAGAATTTTGGCGAGCGGAGCAATGCGTTCCATTCATGTCCCCCTTTGTGCGTCCCTGGTCGGGGACCGCCGAGCACCGCCGCAGCCGTCCGTCCGGGCGTGCGTCCGTGAGCGGCTGCGCTGTGACATGAGGCACAGAGTGCCGCGCCGGGCCTGACAGGCTTCTTTCACGTGCGCGCGGGGTCCCGCGTGGCGGCGGGCGAAGAGCCGCTGGGCCGGGAATGCTAGTCTCGGGGGGTTGCCGCGCGGCGCGCCCCGAAAAAGGCGGGAGAGGCCCGCGCTGCCAGGGAGAGCCATGCAGATATTCGAGGAGATGCAGTCGCGCGGGCACGAGAGCCTGACGCTCCTTCACCACGCGCCCAGCGGCCTGAAGGCGGCGCTGGCGGTGCATTCGACCGTGCTGGGTCCGGCCATCGCCGGGGTGCGGCTGCGCCCGCTGGACGAGCTGGAAGCGCTGCGCGGGGCGCTGGCGCTCTCGGAGAGCCTGACCCTCAAGGCCGCGCTGGCGGGCCTGAACTACGGCGGCGGCGCCTGCGTGCTGCTGCTGCCCGACCAGGGCGTGGACGACCCCCACGCGCGCGAGGCCCTCTTCCGGGCACTGGGCCGCCAGGTCCGCCCGCTGGAGTCGCGGGTGGTGCTGACCGAGGACATCGGCGTGACGCCCGCCGACATCGCCTTTGTGGCGCAGGAGACGCCCGCCACGCTGGGTGTGAACACCGACACCAGCAGCGTGACCGGCTACGGGGTGTACCGGGGCATGAAAGCCGCCGCCCGCTTCGCGCTGGGTAGCGAGAGCATGCGCGGCGTGCGGGTGGCGATCCTGGGGGTCGGCGCCGTGGGGCGCACCCTGGCCGAGCACCTGCACCGCGAGGGCGCCCGCCTGACGCTGGCCGACCACCGCCCCGAGCGTGCCCAGGCCCTGGCCGACGACCTGGACGGCGCGGCGGTGGTGGGCACGGCCGAGCTGTTCGACGTGCCCTGCGACATCCTGGCGCCCTGCGGATACGGCCACTCCATTCGCAGCGCGGACGTGCCCCGCTTGCAGTGCCGCCTGATCGCGGGCGGCGAGCACCACCCGCTGAGCCGCAACGGCGAGGCGGCAGTCAAGGAGGCCGGTATCGTGTACATGCCCGACTTTGCCATCAACGCCGCCGGGCTGATCGCCGCCGCCACCGCCCTGACCCCCGAGCAGGCCGCCGAGCGGGTCTACGGCACCGTCTTGCGCATCGGTACGGTGGCCGAGCAGTACGGCAAACCCCCCCACGTGGTCGCCCGCCGCATGGCCGAGCGGCGCATCGACCTGATCGGCAGCCTGGGAACCGGCACGGCCCTGCAAGGGAGGAGCGCGTGAGGGGGGCGGTCGCCCGTCGCCTGTGGCGTACGGCGAAAGTCCCCGCCGCTGTCCACGTGACACCAGCCACGGGCCACACCCTGCGCCGGGGGCGCGCGTGACCTCTCCCTTCGTGATCGGCGTCGCAGGCGGATCGGGCAGCGGCAAGACCACGGTGACCCGGCGGGTGATCGAGACGGTGGGGCAGCAGGGCGTGGCGGTGCTGAGCCAGGACAACTACTACCGCGCCCAGGACGACATTCCCTTCGAGGCCCGGCTCTCCACCAACTACGACCACCCGGCGGCCTTCGACTGGGCGCTGCTGCGCGAGCAACTGGACGCCCTCTTGGCGGGCGTGCCCATCGAGATGCCCGAGTACGACTTCACCCGGCACACCCGCTCCGAGCGGACCACCCCGGTGCTGCCCGCACCCGTGGTCGTGCTGGAGGGCTTTTTCGCGCTGTACGACCCCGAGCTGCGCGGGCGGATGCACCTCAAGGTCTTTGTGGACGCCGACGCCGACGTGCGCTTTATCCGGCGGCTGAAACGCGACACCCAGGAACGCGGGCGCACCCCCGAGAGCGTGATTCAGCAGTACCTCGACTTCGTGCGGCCGATGCACCTCTCGTTCGTGGAGCCGACCAAGCGTTACGCCGACGTGATCATCCCCCACGGCGGCATGAACGAACCCGCGCTCGACATGCTCGCCGCCCGCATCCGCACGACCGTCTGAAACCCGCGCCCCCCCTCCCCCGCCCCAGGGCTTCCCTCTTTGGGAGGACGACCTGCGCCTGGGGG
This sequence comes from Deinococcus budaensis, assembly GCF_014201885.1. Classification (NCBI taxonomy): domain Bacteria; kingdom Thermotogati; phylum Deinococcota; class Deinococci; order Deinococcales; family Deinococcaceae; genus Deinococcus; species Deinococcus budaensis. The sequence continues at coordinate 203,362 of NZ_JACHFN010000003.1, forward strand.
TGGGCGCACGCTGGCGGCGGCTTTTGCCGGCCCCCTGTGCGGCCCCCTGTGTGCCGCGTGTGCCGCCGCCCTCCTCACCCTTGCCCCCTAGGATGTCTCCTGTGACCGATCCCCACCCGCCCGGTTCCCCGCCGACCCACACGCCGACCCACACCCCCTCAGCGCCGCACCCCGCCCTTCCCGCCCAGCGCGGCGCCGGGGGCACACCCGCTCCGGCGACCCCCGCGCCGCCCGCCACCCGCCACCGCTTGACGTGGCCGCTGCTGAGCCTGACGCTGCTGTCCCTGATTCCGGCGCTGGTGCTGGCGTGGCAGCGGGTGGCCTTCGAGCAGGGCGAGAAGACGGTCGCGCTGGTGATGGACTACCCGGCGATGGCGGTGCAGGCGCAGCGGGTGGGCCTGACCCCGCAGCAGCTGCTCGACCGTTACAAGGCGCTGGGGGTCAACGGCGCGGCCGTCTACGAGGACGTGATCGGCAACCTGGAACAGCGCGGGGAGGTGTACGTGCGCCGGGGCGCCGACCTCGCCGCCGAGAACCCCGGAGCGGGGGTCGATCCGCAGGCCGCCTACATGCGGGCGCTGCGCCCCGGCGGGCTGGACGGCCTGAGCGGGCGCTACACCATCCCCACCCGGGAAGTCCAGATCGGTGGGCAGACCTGGCTGGAGTGGCCCACCGACCCCTCTTTCCTGCCTGCCGGGCCGAACGAGGCCCTGATCGCCAGCCTGAAAGCCCAGGGGCTGGTCACGCTTTACCGCCCCTACGACGACGTGGCGGTGCGGGCGCCCGGCGCCGACTGGCCCGACGTGCCCTTTGTGGCCTTTACCGGCGACGAGGTGATCGGGGCCAGGACCCCCGAGCGGCTCGCGCAGATTGACCGGGCGATGGGGCGCCGCCTCCCGGCCCTGATCGAGGGCAGCGAGCAGCGCGGACTCGACACCCTGATCGAAAACCGGGGCGCGGCGCGCATGTTCGCCCTGAACCCGTCGTGGCAAAACCGCCTGGGGCCGGAGGAGGTCGCCAGCAAGTACGCCCTGGCCGCCCGCGAGCGTGGCCACCGCCTGCTGTACCTGCGGCCCTTTCCCACCGTCAACGAGACCGAAGATTTCCTGCGCCGCACCTCCACCCTGCTGGAGCGCTCGGGGGTGACGGTCGGCGCGCCGGTCATCCGGCCGTTCGCGCCCGACGGCACCCTGCGCGCCCTCAGCCTGCTGGGGCCGCTGGCCGCGCTGGTGCTGCTGGGCCTGAGCTTTCCGCTTCCCCGGCTGGGGCTGCTGGTCGCCGGGGGGCTGGGGCTGGGGGCGCTGGCGCTCAACGGGCTGGACCCCTTCGCGGGCACGGCCCTCATCGCCGCGCTGACCTTTCCGGCGCTGGGGCTGGTGCTGCGGCGTTCTAGGGTCACCGACTGGTTTCTGGCGACGGGCCTGTCGCTGGTGGGCGTGCTGTTCGTCTCGGCGCTGGGGGCCAACCGCGAGAGCGTGCTGGGCCTGGAACCCTTCCGGGGCGTGGGCCTGACGCTGCTGGTGCCGCTGGTGCTCGTCGGCCTGAGCTTCCTGCCCCGGCAGGACCTGCGCCAGACCGCCCGCGACCTCTACCACGCGCCCATCAAGCTGGGGGACGTGGCGGTGATGGGGCTGGGACTGGCGGTGTTCGCGCTGGTCTTCCTGCGCCGGGGCAACACCAGTTCGGTGGGGGTGAGCAGCACGGAAGCGCAGCTGCGGCAGGACCTGCAAGACACCATCATCCGCCCGCGCTTCAAGGAACTCGCCGGGCACCCGCTGGCGCTCGTCGGCCTCAGCGGAGCGCTGCCGGGCTACTTCAGCCTGATGCTGATTCTGGGCGGCGTGATCGGGCAGGCCAGCATCCTGAACACCTTCTCGCACTTTCACACGCCGCTGCTGATCAGCGCCGCGCGCTGCTTTATCGGGCTGGGCGTGGGCCTGCTGCTGGGATTGATCGCCATTCCGGTCGTGCGGTGGCTGCTGCGGCTGTGGACGACCTGGGGCAGCCGCCGCGCTCCCACCGCCGAGGTGCGGGCATGACCGAGGTTCCGCTTCGGCCGGGCCAGCACCGGACGCCACGGCGCGGGCCGGAGGGCCTGTGAGGGTCGCCGTCAGCGGTTACTACGGCTTCGGCAACACCGGGGACGAGGCGATCGCGCTGGCGATCACGCGCGAGCTGAAGCGGGCGGGGCACGCGCCGCTGCTGCTCTCGCAGACGCCCGCCGACACCGCGCGGCTGTACGGCTGCCAGAGCGCGCCCCGGATGCACCCGCTGGGCCTGACGGGGGCGCTGGCCCGCTCGGAGGTCCTCCTCTCGGGCGGCGGCGGCCTGCTGCAAGACAAGACGAGCGCGCGCACCCTGACCTACTACCTGGGCGTGATCCGGCTGGCGCGGCTGCTGGGCAAGCGGGTGGTCGTGTTCAACCAGAGCGTGGGACCGCTGAGCGAGGCGGGCGGGCGCAAGGTCGCCTCGGCCCTGCGGGGCGTGCGCGTGATCGTGCGCGACCGCGCCAGCCTGGAAACGCTGCGGGCGCTGGGGCTGGAGGGCGAACTCGGCGGCGATCCGGCCTTGCTGCTCACGCCCACCCCTGGCCCCACGCCCGACCCCGCCCAGGTGATCGTCGCCCCGCGCGGGGACGTGACCGGGGCCGCCGAGGGGCTGCGCGAGGTCGTCCGCCGCCTGCGGGAGGAAGGCCGCCGGGTGACCGCCCTGAGCTTCATGCCGGACCACGACGACGCGGCCGCGCGCGCCCTGGGCGCCGACACGGTCCTGAGCACCCGCGACCCGCAAGAAGCGCTGGACGCCATCGCCGCTTCGGGCTTCGTGATCGGAGTACGGCTGCACGCGGTGATCCTGGCCGCCGCCGCCGGAGTGCCATTCGCGGGGGTCGCCTACGATCCCAAGGTCGCGGGCTTCTGCGCCGACGCGGGCGCGCCCACCCAGCCGGTCGCGCTGGACCCGCAGGCGCTGACGGCCCAGGCCCTGGCGCGCACCTCGCCCGACTGGGCGGCGGTGGCCGAGATGAAGGCGCGGGCGGCAGGGAGCTTCGCGCGGGCGCTGGGCCGCTAGAGGCCCGCCGACAGCGGCGGCCCGTGCTCAGGCCGCCGCTTTGTCCTGCCCTCACCCGGCCGAGTGCGTCACCACGTTGCAGGTGCAGCGGGCCAGGGTGGTCGTGCGGCCGCGTTCGTCGCGGACCTCCACCGTCCAGACCATCACCGTGCGGCCCCGGTAGGCCAGCGTGGCCTCGGCGGTGACCCAGCCCTCCGAGACGCCGCGCACATGGGTGCCGCTCACGTCCACCCCGACGCCGACCTGCCGCCGCACGTCGAGGTGCAGCCAGGTGCCGATGCTGGCGAGTTCCTCGGCCAGGGCGAGGCTGGCGCCGCCGTGCAGGCGTCCGGCAGGCTGGCGGTTGCCCTCCACCGGCATCCGGGCGGTGAGGCGCTCCCGCGAGGCGGTGAGCAGTTCGATGCCCAGGCGCTCGGCCAGCGTGCCCGAAAGGCCGTTCAGGCGGGCGGCCAGTTCCTCGGGGGTCAGGCTGTCCAGCTCGTCGGAGGCGGGGAGGGTGAGGTCGGGGTGCAGCGTCATGGGAGGAAGGATAGGCCTACATGCCGAAGCGGCGCACGGTGCGCTCGGCCTCAACGCGGTCGGGGTCATAGGGGACGCATTGCTCAGGCTGGCCGTACTCCAGCTTGTAACGGTACACCTCGACCACGAGGTCGGAGCGCCCGTCGCCGTTCACGTCCTGTTTGCGCCAGTCACCCAGGCGGGTCTGCGTGGTCCGGCCCCCGGTGCAAGGCCGCGAGGAGCCGTCCAGCAGCGTCTTCAAGTGGGTCCGCTTTGCATCGGCGGTGACAAGGTACAGGCCGACGCCATACATGTTCATGCCGTTTTCGCGGCAGGCCAGTTGATCGCGGCCGTCGAAGCGGCGGAACTTCAGGCACTCGCTGGGGAAGACGCCGGGCGTGTGGTGAAGGGCCTTCCAGCGCCCGCCCGTGCGGCGCAGCAGGGTGGTGCCGTCGCAGGCGTCGCTCTCGGCGGAGCAGAGGGTCAGCAGCACTTCCTGGGCGCCAGGGCGGGTGAAACTGCCGTAGGCGACGTTGACGGGAACGCGGCGGTTGGCGGCCGGAACCCCCGCACCGTTCTGGCCGATGGGCAAAAACTCTACCTGGCAGTCCGGGCGGCCCTCGCAGGAGGCGGTCAGGAACACGCGGGCCTCGTGGGCATTCGCCGGGCGGGTGTCGGACTTCACGGGCGCTCCCCAGGTCGGGGCGTCCCAGGCGGGGAGGCTCAGGGAAGTGAGGGTCAGCAGAGTGGTCAGCATGTCTCAGCGTAGGCGGGCGCGGTGACGGGCCGCTTATGCCCGCTCGGCCACGCACCCCGCCCACGCCGCCTCGTACTCGGCCCGGTCCAGCCCCCGCCCGATGAAGACGAGTTCGGACGCCCCCGGCTCCCCCTCCCAGGCGTCGGCGGTGAAGAGGTCGCGCACGGCCTGAAAGAGGACCGGGTGGGGATAGCCGTGGAGCGAGAGCCTCCTCTTGACCCGCAGCACCTCGGCGGGGCGCGTGAGGATATGCCCCGTCATGAAGCGCTGCCAACGGTAGGGGTCCAGCGGCGTGTCCGAGCGCAGGCTGAAGGAGGTCAGGCCGGGCGTATGCCGCACGGGTTCGGCTCCCTCCAGCACACGCGGGTCGAAGTCGTCGCGGGCGAGCAGGGCGCCTGCGTCCACCTGTCCGCGCTCTACCCGCACCATGCGGGCGAGGGGATTGACGCCGCGCAATACGTCCTCGGCGTGACCCAGCCGCACGGGATCGGCGAGGTCGGTCTTGTTCAGGACGATCACGTTCGCGTAGGCGAGCTGCCGCGCCGCTTCCGGGTGCTCGCGCAGGGTCTGGAGGACGTGCCGGGCGTCCACCACCGCGACCAGCGTGGTCACCCGGAAGGCGGCCCGCACCGAGCGTTCCAGCAGGGTGGTCAGCACGGGCGTGGGGTCGGCCACCCCGCTCAGCTCGACGAGCACGGCGTCGGGCTTCTGCTCCCTCATCGAGGTGGTCACCAGCGCCCGCAGCAGGTCATCCCGCCCCGTGCAGCACAGGCACCCGGCGGTCAGCTCGGTCACGTCATCCTGAAGGCGCTCGATCAGGCTGCCGTCCACGCCCGCCTGCCCGAACTCGTTCACGATCACGCCGAGGCGGTGGGGCAGCGAGCGAATCAGGTGGTTGACCAGCGTGGTCTTGCCCGCCCCCAGAAAGCCGCCGATCACGAGGACAGGAATGCGGTCATCGGGGCGGGCGCCAGACGGGGTCATGGGGGGAGGATAGGACACCCCCACCCTCCCCCACCGGGGGCACCGTCTCTGTGGGACGGCTGTCAGATGGCCCTGTCTAGGGTGATCACAGCCTGATCACACCTGGCTCTCCCCGGCGTTCCTCACGTCCGGCGGTCGGTGGGCGGCGCGGCGCCGGTCTGGCGGCGGGGAGGGACCATGCACGCAGAACCAGGGACCGCCGATGCGCACCGCCGGGGCCGGGCGCGGGGAGGGGCGGAGACGGGGCAGCCCGCCGCTCCCCCGACCGGCGACTTTTCCATCTTCACGCCGGGGTACGTCCGGTCGCTGGACCGGGCCTTTCGGCGCATCTTTCCCGCCATGGGCGTGGCCGAACTGCTGCGGGCCGCGCTGGAATGGCAGGCCCACCCGCTGGACGCCTGGCTCAATGCGGCCTTTGGGGCGGTGTTCCTGGCGGGTGCCCTGGGGCTGAGGCTGCACCGCTCCGCGCTGACGGTGATTCGGGGGGCCTTCCTGCTGGCCTGCGCGGTCGCGCTGAGCTTCTACGTCCTCTCCTACGCGCTGCTGCCGCCCGGGCTGGCCGCTGCCGAGACGGGGTACGTCCTCGCCGGGCACTACATGTACCTGCTGTACGTGCTGATGCTGCTGTGCTGGCTGCTCTTTCCGCCCCCCTGGGCCTCGCGCGTGGCGCTGACCCTCTTGCTCGCCAGCCTGCTGCTGGGGCTGCTCGCCAGCGGGCTGGCCCTCTCGGAAGGCCGCGCGACCCTGACCGGCGTGCTGAATTACGGGCTGCACCACGCCCTCGTCGGCGGAAGCTTGTACGTGCTCCTCGGCGTGTTCACGGCGGTGTACGCCCGGCAGGCCCGGCTGGAGCGCGACCGCGCCCGCCTGAGCCGCGACGCCCTGACCGATCCGCTGACCGGGCTGGCCAACCGCCGGGCCTTTGACGCCGCGCTGGAGCGCGAGGTGCAGGCCAGCCACGCTCCCGGCCGCCCCCTGAGTCTGGTCACGCTGGACGTGGACCATTTCAAGGCCGTCAACGACACCCACGGACACGATGCGGGCGACCGGGTGCTGATGGAGCTGGCCGCGCTCCTGCGGCAGCAGGTCCGCGCCAGCGACCTGCCCGCCCGCTGGGGCGGCGAGGAGTTCGCCTGGTTGCTGCCGGGCGCCCCGGCGGCGGCGGCCGTGCGCACGGCCGAGCGGCTGCGCGTGGCCGCCGGGTCCCACGACTTCGGCTGCGGGCGCCTGACGGTCAGCCTCGGCGCGGCCACCCTGCGCCCCGGCGAGTCGGGCGCGGAGCTGTTCGCGCGGGCCGATGGGGCGCTCTACCGCGCCAAGCAGTCGGGCCGCAACCGGGTCGAGGTGGGCTGACAGGGACGTGTTCGGGGGGAGGGTCAAAGCCCCGGCCTGCGCCGCGCCGCCGCCTGCCCCCCACCCCCGACCCCGCCACGCACGGCCCCGGCGTGACCCGCCGCCTCTACGGGCTGCTCACGCCCTACCGCCGCACGGTGGGGCTGGGATTGATGCTCCTCGTGGGCAGCGTGGCGGCCGAGCTGTACCCGCCGCTGGTCTGGATTCGGGTGGTGGACCAGGGGATTCCGGCGCGCGACTGGACCTTGATCGGGGGGCAGCTCGCCCTGCTCGTCGGGGTGTTCGGGCTGCAACAGCTCCTCTCGGCGTGGCGCGGGCTGCTGCTGGAGCGGGCGGGGCAGCAGCTCACGCTGGACCTGCGCCTGAGCGTGTACCGCAAGCTTCAGGGCCAGTCCGCGAGCTACTTCGAGGCGCAGCGCACCGGGGACCTGATCGCCCGCGTGACCGGGGACGTGGACGCCCTGCAGGACGTGCTGGTGCGCGGGACCGACGCGGTGCTGGCGAACGCCCTGCGGCTGATCGGCGTGGTCGCCATCTTCATCGCGCTGCAACCGCTCCTGGGGGTGCTGGTCACGCTGCCGATGCTCGCCGTCGCGCTGATGCTGCGGCGCTACGCCCGCACGGTGCGGCCCGCCTACCGCGCGGCGCGGACGCGGCTGGGGGACCTCACGGCGCTGATCGCAGACCGCCTCGCGGGGGTGCGGGTGGTGCAAGGCTCCGCGCGGGAGGGGACGGAGGAGCGCAAAGTGGCGGCGCTCGCGGGCGAGTTGTACGCCGAACAGGTCAAGGCGGTCGTCCTGCGCAACCGCGCCTTTCCGCTGGCCCGCTTCGTGGCGAACTTCGGCAACGTCTTGATGCTGGGGGGCGGCGCGTGGCTGATTCTGGCCGGGCAGTTCACGCTGGGCGGGCTGCTGGCCTACCGGGGCTACGGGCGCTACTTCTACGGCCCGATCGACGACCTCGTGAACATCGGGGACCTGCTGCAACGCGCCGAGGCGAGCGGGCGGCGGGTCTTCGAGGTGCTGGACGCGCCCGTGGCGGTGGCCGAATCGCCCGGTGCTCAGCCCCTCCCCGAACCCGCGCGGGGAGAAGTGCGCTTCGAGGGCGTGACCTTCGGCTACGACCCCGCCCGGCCGGTGCTGCGGGACGTGACGCTGACCCTTCCGGCCGGGCAGCGGGTGGCGGTGCTGGGGGCGTCGGGGGCGGGCAAAAGCACGATGCTCTCGCTGGTGCCGCGCGGGCATGATCCCCTGGAAGGCCGAGTGCTGCTGGACGGGGTGGACGTGCGCGACCTGACCCTGGCGAGCCTGCGCACCCACGCCGCCGCCATGCCGCAGGACACCTGCCTCTTTCACGACACGGTGCTGGAGAACGTGCGCTACGCCCGCCCCGACGCCAGCCCGCAGGAGGTCGAGGCCGCGCTGGAGGCCGCCTACGCCCTGGAGTTCGTGCGGGCGCTGCCGCAGGGCCTCGACACGCTGGTGGGCGAACGCGGGGTGAGGCTCAGCGGCGGCCAGCGCCAGCGCCTCGCCATCGCGCGGACGCTGCTGGCGCGGCCCACGGTCCTCCTGCTGGACGAGCCGACGAGCGCCGTGGACGCCGAGAGCGAAGCCGTCGTGGTGGCGGCCCTGGGGCGGTTGATGCGCGGGCGAACGGCCCTGATCGTGACCCACCGCCTCAGCCTCGCGCGGACCTCCGACCGGGTGCTGGTGCTTGACGGGGGGCGCATTGTGGAGGACGGCCCACCCGACGTGTTGCGGGCGCGGGGCGGCGCCTATGCCGCGCTGGAACGGGCCGCGCGGGGACTGGACGGCACGCTGCCCGGTGAGTGGCCGGACGACCTGTCGCTGCCTGCCGAACCCCTCCTGCGGCTTCCGTCCGATTCCTGAACCGTCGGTGCTCTCCCGGCGGTCGATCCGGCTCCCGACCTCCGTCCTCGTTCCTGCCCACTTAGCCCCGCAGCTCCACGGGGCCGCCCGGCTTTCCGGGCGCGGCCCACGCTGCAATCAGACTCCGGGCAACCAGCCTCCGGCTCAGCGCGGAGTGAGCGCCCCGATCATCCCGGTGGCGATCAGGGCCGCCGTCCCCAGCCCCAGCACGACGAACCACGCGGGCGCCCGGCCCCGGTGGGCAGCATTCGCCGCCGACCACGCGACCCGCAGGTTCACCAGCGCGAAGACCAGCAAAAAGGCGTCCAGCGCGTCCACGCTGCGCCCGCCTCCGATACTCCAGGGATACGACACGAAGAAGGTCAGCCCCGCCAGCGCGAGCGCGACCACGAGTTGGGGGGCGTAGGGAGGCACCGGGCGCTCCTCAGCCCAGCTCGTGATACTGGCCCCGGAAGTAGACCAGCGGATCGTCGTCGGTGTAGCGGGCGTACTCGACCAGCCCCAGGTAGAGGGTATGGTCGCCCGCCGGGATGACCTGCTGCTTGCGGCACACCAGTTGCGCCACGCTCCCGCCGATCAGCGGCAGGCCCTCGTGGGTGAACCACGGCACCGCCTCCTCCGGCCCGGGCCGCCCCGCAAAGTGGTCGCTGAGGTGGCGCTGCGCGAGGCTGAGCACGCTCACACCGAAGCGGGTCACGTCCTCCCGCCCCAGCAGCCCGTGCATCTGCGCGCGGTGGTCCACGCTCACCAGAATCAGGGGCGGCGTCAGGCTCACCGACACGAAGGCGCTGGCCGTCATGCCCCGGCGTTCCCCGCCGTCCTGCGCCGTGATGACCGTCACGCCGCTGGCAAAACGCCCCAGTGTCTGCCGGAACTCGTAAGGGGGAATGCCTTCGTGAACGGGGTCAGTCATGAGGGTGAGTGTAGCGGGGGAGGAAGGGGACAGCGTTGAGCAGGGGGCCACTCTGCAAACAGCGCGGGGACGGGAACGGCTGCGCCGTCCACCCCCCTCCCCAGCCCTCTGCTGACGCAGCTCTGCGAGTCCCCCACAAGGAGGGAGGGAGAAAAGCCGCAGGAACTGGAGCTTTCTGGAAAACGGGCACAGCAGACGCCGCACAGGTTGGAGCGAGCAGAGTCCGCACCGCCTTCCCCACGCCTCAATCGCGCAGCCCCCTGGGTGGCCGCAGCCAGGCCGCACCAAGATCAAACATTCCGGTCGAGGACGGCGCCCGACCAGCGCGGCTCATGTGCCCTTGCCGAGCGCAGTGCTCCGCTCCCCCTACCCCCCGGGGAGGGGGCTGGGGGGTGGGCGCCTTCGACCAAAGTGCGGACCAGCGTTACGGCTTCCCGCTCGCCGCTGGAGCAGGCGCCACATCCCGCACCAGCAGATCGGGAAAGCGCACCACCCCCGTCTCGGGCACCGCCTCCACCCAGCGCTGCCCGCTGACCCGGACCTCGACCCGCCCCGGCGGCAACGTCAGGAAACCGTAGTGCCCGCCGCCGTCGGTCAGCGTGCGCGCGACGACCCGGCCCTCCTGCACGGCCTCGACGACCCGGCTCCCCGGCACAGCGGTGCCCACGACCCGGCCGGCCAGCCCGCGCACGGTGGGCGGCTTGCCCTTCCAGGCGACCGGGGTGGCGAGCGCGCCGCCCGGCGCGGTGAGGGCGCTGCGAATCGCCTCCAGCCCCTGGCCGGTGCTCTGGCGGGTGCCGTACACGTCCAGGGTGGGCGTGCGGTACGAGTAGCCCACCCAGCCCAGGCCGGAGGCCACCGTGCGCGTCGCCTGCGCGGCAGTGATCCCGGGCGGGTTGAGGTACAGGGCGGTGCCGCCCGCGACCTCGCTTCCGGCGCGCACGCTGGCGGCAAAGGCGTTCCAGCCGTCCAGCCACGCGCCCTGCTCGCCCACGCTGTCACGCTTGTAGTTCATCAGAACGTTGAGGTCGAGGTAGCCCTCACGCATCCAGGTCGGCCAGTCCTGAAGCACGTCGGCGTAGGTGCGCGAGCGGCGAAAGGCGGCGAGGTCTCCCGGCGCGGGCGGCGCCCCGTAGGTGATGGTCGCCGCACTCACCCAGGCGGTCGGGCGAATGGCCTTGACCTCCAGACTGACGCGGCGCACCAGGGCCGTGACCTGCTCGCGCTTCCAGGCCTGCCAGCGCGGATCGGAAGCGGCGGGGGTGCCTTTGGTGCCGCTCTCGGCGCGGTAGCGCGCCAGCGTCTTGGGGTCGTAGCCCCAGGCGCCGCCGTCGGGGTAGCGGATGCGGTCGAGCTGCACCCCGTCGACCGGATAGTTGCGCACCAGGCTGACCACCGACTCGACCATGTGGTCGGCGGCGGCGGGAATCGCCGGGTCGAGCCAGCCGTCGGCGCCCTCCAGCCAGGAGCCGTCGGGGCGCCGCGACATCCACGACGCGGCGCCCGACGCCGGGCCGTGCAGCCGCGACACGTGTTTGGGGTGGGTGTTGGGCACCCGGGCGTTCACCCCGCCCGTCACGCTGACCCAGGCGATCACCCGCATCCCGCGGGCGTGCGCCAGCCGGGTCACGATGGTCAGCGGATCGAAGTTGCGCTCGAAGTCGCGGTCGGTGATGTGCGGCACGCTGCCCCGCAGGCACAGGCAGTCGCCCCGCCGCACCGCCTGCACGAAGAGGGTGTTCACGCCCAGCGCGGCGGCGTCCTCGACCGTCTGCGCGACCTGCGCCCGCGTCTTGAGGCCCGGCCCGAAGGCGTCCACCCACAGCCCGCGCACGGTGCTGATGGGCGCGGCCGGAACCGGAGCCGGCTGCACCGGCGCGGGCAGGGCCGGACCAGGCGGGACTGGGCTGGGCAGGACTGGGCTGGGCAGCGGGAGCGCCGGTGCACCGGGAGCGGGGACCGGGGGACCCAGGACGGGAGGGTCCGTCACCGGGGCCATCACCGGAGGCACCGGCGCCGGAGCCGTGAAGGCGGGCGGGGCAGGCTCCACCGGGGGCGGAGCCGGAGCGGACGCCCCGGCCAGCACCTGGAGCGTGAGAACCAGCAGCGGGACCGAGCGCGAAAGGAAGGAAGTCTTCACGGTATGCGGGCAGGGTACCGCAGGGCCACAGGGTCCAACGTGAAGCGCCCGCCTCACCCGCCTGGGGGGGAGGAAAGGAAGTTGCCAGCCTAGGCCGTCTCGTCCTCGGGGTCGTCGGCGGCAGCGGCGGCGGGCGGAGGATTGCGGTTCTTGCCGATCTCGCGCACCCGGCCCGAAAAGCGGCCCTTGATCTCCTCGTACATCGGGTGGGCGCGGATGTCGCCGGGACGGCCCGCCGGGGGAGCGGTCACAGCGGCGGCGGCCGCCTGGGCCTGCGGCTGGGGGCGGGGGGAGGGCGCCGGGCGGGCGGGAACTGCCGCCGCGAAGGGCGCGTCGTCCAGGGTCGGCGCCCCGCCCTCCACCGCCCCGCCGATCTCGCCCCAGTCGGGTTCCTCGCTGATCGCCTCCACGATATACAGCTCACGGGACGCGCCGGGCGGGGGCACCCGGTCTCCGGCCTGCGCGCCCTCGGGCGGGGGAGGCGGGTCGGCGGCGTGCTCCGTTTCCCAGGGCGCCGCCCCGGTCTGGGGCAGGGGCGCGGGGGCCACGTCGTCGGGGCTGGGTGGGGGGGCGGGACGCAGGGCCGCCGCCGGGGGAGCGTCGAGGGTGGCGGTGGCCGTACGGGCAGAGGCAGGCGGGGCCGGACGGGGCGCCTGCACGGGCGCCGCCGGGGCTGGGGCCGCCTGCGCGGAGGTCCGCTCCACCGGCTCGAACGCGGGACCCCGCGCCGCGCGGGGCCGGGCGGCAGGTTCGAACGCGGGAACCTCGGACGCGGGGACTCCGGACGCCGGGGACGCGGCGCGGCGGGCAGGCGCGGGGGCCGGGCCAGCCGGGGCCGCAGCGGACAGCACGCCGCCTCCCCCGCCCCCACCGCCGCCAGGACCGCCGCCCCCACCCAGCCGCACCCGGCGGCCTCCCTCGGGGGCGATCAGCTCGAAGGTGACCGGGCCGAAGACCTTGAGGACCAGCGCGGCGACCTCATCGAACTTCCCGGCGATCTGCTTGGCGTGAAAGGCGTTCTTCTCGTCGTACGTCAGGCTCACGTAGCCGGATTCGGCATGCATCCGCGCGGGCTTCAGGAAAGCGCGCAGTTGCATGGACGCCTGCCGGGTCACGTCGGCCCAGTTGCCGTGGGCGGCGGGCGTGGGCGCGGCCCCGACCTCGGCCGCCGCCTCCCGCACCACCTCCGCCGCCGGGGCCGGACCGCGCCGCCCGGCAGGCTCGAAGGCGGGCACGTCGTCCCCAGGGCCGCCGACGGTGGGGGCCGGAGCCGGAGCCGGGGCCGCCCGCACCCCCGAGGCCCGCAACCCGGCGAGTTCCTTTTCCAGCCGGTTCAGGCGCTGGGTCACGTCGGCGGGGACGGAGGCCGGGGCCGGGGCCGCCGCGCCCGCCCCCGATGCGCCGCCCCCATCCGCCGCCAGCAGCGCGTGGGTCAGCGCGAGTTCCAGGCTCAGGCCGTCCGCCGAGCGGGCGAAGCGCGCTTCTTGCTCGTCCAGCGCCGCCTGGAGCCGCAGCAGCCGGGGCACCTCGGCGCCTTCCAGCCGGGTGCCCTCCAGGCCCAGTTCGGCGTGCAGGGCGTCGGAAAAGGCCGCGACCAGCCCCTCGACCACCGTGCGGGCCGCGAAACCGCCCCGGTACAGCTCGGCGGCGCCCGAGATCGCCGCGCCCGCGTCGCCCAGCACCAGCGCCTCGGCGATCAGGCGCACCCGCTCGCCGGGGGGCAGGCCCAGCGCGTCTTCCACGCCCGCGCGGGTGACCGCCGTGCCCGCCGCCAGCATCCGCTCCAGCAGGCTCTCGCCGTCGCGCATGGCCCCGTCGGCCAGCCGCCCGATGAGTTGCAGGGCTTCCGGTTCGGCCATGACGCCCTCCCGGGCGACCAGGCCCGCCAGTTTTCCGGCGATCTCCCCTTCGGTCAGGCGCCGGAAGCGGTAGTGCTGACAGCGCGACAGGATGGTCGGGATGATCTTTTCCGGCTCGGTCGTCGCCAGGATGAAGATGACGTGGGGGGGCGGCTCCTCCAGCGTCTTGAGCAGCGCGTTGAACGCCGCCCGGCTCATCATGTGCGCCTCGTCGAGAATGTAGATCTTCTTGCCGCCGCGCATGGCCGCGAGGCCCACCTTCTCGCGCAGGTCGCGCACGTCGTCCACGGAGTTGTTGCTTGCCGCGTCGATCTCCAGCACGTCGGGATGCGACCCGGCCCGCACGCTCAGGCAGCTCTCGCACTCGCCGCAGGGCTTTGGCAGCGCCCCCGTGCAGTTGGCGGTCATGGCGATGAGCCTGGCGGTGGTCGTCTTGCCCACCCCGCGCGGCCCGGAAAAGAGGTAGGCATGCCCGACCCGCCCCTGCTCCAGCGCCGCGCGCAGCACGTCCTTGACGTGTTCCTGGCCCACGACCTGGTCCCAGTTGACCGGGCGGGCGCGCTGGTAGATGGCGCTCACGCCAGCCCCCGCGACTGGGCACGGGAGTCGGGCACAGGAGAGCGGAAATTCCGTCTCCAACGGGATTTTTCGTTCAACCTCGTGCTGTGCCCCGCGTCTATGCCCCTCACCCGCCCAGTGTACCGGGGCCGCCCACGGCCCGGGGTGAGGTCGGCACGTCGGCTCCCCTGCCCCCCTGCTCGCCCAGCAAAAAGGAGCGCCCCGCCGGACGCTCCCCTCTGTTCCCCGGTTGTTACTCCGAAAGCCAGATGTAGCGCGCCAGCAGCAGCGCCGCGACCACGTAGAGGATCGGACTCACCTCGCGGCCCCGGCCCGAGAGCAACTTGATGCCGCAGAGGCTGATCACGCCCCAGCTCACCCCGTTGGCGATGGAAAAGGTCAGCGGCATGGCGATGATGGTCAGGAAGGCGGGAATACTCTCGGTCACGTCGTCCCAGTTGACGTGCCTCAGGCCTTCGAGCATCAGGGCGCCCACCAGGATCAGCGCGGGCGCGGTGGCGGCAGCCGGAATCGCGCTGGCGAGCGGCCACAGGAACATGGCGAGCAAGAAGAGCACGCCGACCACCACGGCGGTCAGCCCGGTGCGGCCCCCGTCCTCGATCCCGGAGGCGCTCTCGACGTAGGCCGTCGTGGTGGACGTGCCCATAAAGGCGCCGAACATCGCCGCCAGACCGTCCATCGTGAAGACGCGGCGGGCGCGGGGCATGTCGCCCTCGGGGGTGAGGTAGCCGGATTTCTGCGCCAGGCCCGTCAGGGTGCCGGTCGCGTCGAAGAAGTCCACGAAGAAGAAGGTGAAGACCACGCTCAGCAGCCCCAGCCCCAGCGCCCCGGCGATGTCGAGTTGCCCGACCAGTGCCCCCGGCCACACCGGCACGTCGAAGATGCCCAGAAAACGCCCGGTAAACCCGCTGAAGGGGGCCAGCGCCCCGTTCGCCCCCGGATACACCGGCAGCCGCAGCACGATGGCGAGCAGCGTGGCGACCAGGATGCCCCACAGGATCGCGCCCTTGACCCGCCGGGCCAGCAGCGCCGCCGTGACCACCAGCCCCACCAGCGCCACGACCGAGGGCGCGGCGGTCAGCGGCCCCAGGCCCACCAGCGTCGCCTCGTTCGCCACCACGATGCCCGCGTTCCGCAGCCCGATAAAGGCCAGAAAGGCCCCGATTCCGGCGGTGATGGAAAACTTCAGCACGTTGGGAATCGCCCGCACGATGGCCTGCCGGGCGCCCAGTACGCTGAGCAGCACGAACAGCACCCCCGAGATGAACACGGCTCCCAGGGCCGTTTGCCACGGCACCCCCAGCCCGCCCACCACCGTGAAGGCGAAAAAGGCGTTCAGGCCCATCCCCGGCGCCTGCGCGAACGGGTACTTCGCCACCAGCCCCATCGCCAGCGACCCGAAGGCGGCGGCCAGCGCGGTCGTCATCAGCAGCTGCACGAAGGCGTTCGGGACCTGAATCGCCGTGCTGAGAATCTGCGGATTCACGAACAGGACATAACTCATGGTCAGGAAGGTCGTCAGCCCGGCCCGCAGCTCGGTGGAAACGCTGCTGCCCGCCGCACGGATGCCGAAGAACCGGTCGAGGGCACTTCCCGGGGCCGCTGGAGAAGTTGTCATGGCTTTCATTGTGAACTGTGGGTGAGCGGGATGTCACGGGTTGACTGCCTCTCCTTCTCCGCCCGCCGGGTCCGGCACTGCCTACACTCTGGAGGTGACGTTTCCCCCCCGAGTCCCCCGGCCCCGACCCCTGGCATCCCGTTTCGCCATCGCCTATACTCAGCCGAGGTTGTTATGCTGCTAGCAGAAATTATCAGCGTGGGCACGGAGCTGCTGTTCGGCGAGATCGTCGACAGCAACGCCGCTTACCTTGCGCAGCAGCTTGCGGCGCGCGGGGTGACCCTGCACCGCAAGACCGTGCTGGGCGACAACCTGGGGCGGGTGTCGGAGGGCCTGCGGCTGGCCCTGTCGCGCGCCGACCTGGTGATCGTGGGCGGGGGTCTGGGACCCACCGACGACGACCTGACCCGCGAGGCGATCTCGGCCGTGCTGGGCGAAACCCCGCAGGAGGACCCCGCGCTGCTCGCCTGGCTGGAGGGGCTGTACACCTCGCGGGGCCGGGTCATGCCCGCCGTGAACCGCAAGCAGGCGTGGCTGATTCCCTCGGCCGAGGCGCTGCCCAATCCGGTCGGCACCGCGCCGGGGTGGTTCGTGCGCACCGAGCTGGAGGGCCGCCCCCGGATGATCGTGGCCCTGCCCGGCCCGCCGCGCGAGATGCACCGGATGTGGCGTGAGCAGGTGCTGCCCCGTTTGCCGAGACCCGACGCGGCGCTGCACGCAGTCACGCTGCACACCCAGGGCATCGGCGAGAGCAACGTGGCCGAGCTGCTGGGCACGCTGACCCGGGGGGCCAACCCCAGCGTCGCCACCTACGCCCGCAAGACCGGCGTGGACGTGCGGGTGGCGGCGAGCGCGCCGACGCTGGAGGAGGCACAGGCCCTGGCCGCCCCGGTGCTGGAGACCGTGCGCGGCCTGCTCGCCCGCTGGCTGTGGGGCGAGGACGGCGACACGCTGGCCGGGGCCGTCACCCGCGCGCTCGCGGGCCGCACGCTGGGCGTGATCGAGGCCGGAAGCGCGGGCGCGCTCTCGGGACTTCTGGCCGACGAACCCGGCTTTCTGGACGCCGCCGTGACCGTGGACCACGCCCGGCTGATCACGCTGGGCCTGACCCCGGTCACCCTGCGCGACCACGGGGTGGTCAGCGAGGCCGCCGCCCGCGAACTCGCCGCCGGGGCACGCGAACACCTCGGCGCGCAGGTCGGGCTGGCGGTCGTGACGGCGCCCAGCGGGGAGGGCGCCGGGCAGACCTACGTGGCGCTGAGCAGCCCGGAAGGCGCCCAGGTGCGCGGCCTGAACTGGCCCGGCGACCCCGCCCAGATTCGCGAGCGCGCCGCCGTGGCCGCCCTGGCGCTGGCCCAGCGCACCCTCCGCCCCGCCCTCCTCGCGGAGGTGCAGGCGTGACCCGCCCTTCCGGCAAGCCTCCCCTCAAGGTCAGGCGCGGCCAGCCCGGCAAGGCCCGGCCAGCGGGAGCCAAACCCGAGCCGACGCCCACCGACCCTCGGCCCCCGCGCGAGGCTCAGCCGCCCGCCTCCCACGAAGACCGCACCTTGCGCCTCTTCTTCGCCCTCAAGGTGCCCGGCGACGTTGCGACTCCGCTGGCCGAGGCGCAGCGGCAGCTCAAGGGCAACTGGCGCCCCGTGCGCGCCGACCAGTTCCACGTCACGCTGGCGTACCTGCCCGCCGTGCCGCCGGGGCGGGTGGACGACCTCAAACGCCTGGGTGCCCGGCTGACCGAGCATCTGGCCCCCATGCAGGTGCGGCTGCGCGGCACCGGCTACTTTCCCAACGAAGGCAGCCCGCGCGTGTGGTTTGTGAAGGTGGAGGCCGAGGGCCTGCCGGAACTCGCCGCCGCGCTGCGCGAGGGCATCCACGCCCTGGGCCTGAGGACCGACGACCTGCCCTTCAAGGCGCACATCACACTGGCGCGCAAGAAAGGCCCCGCGCCGCGCGTGCCGCCGCTGGGCTTCGAGCTGGGCTGGCAGGCAGGGAACGCTGTGCTGTTTCGCAGCACCCTCCGTAAGACCGGCCCGATCTACGACGTGGAAAGCACCTTCCGCCTGCGGGGCACACCGCCGCCTCCCTCGTCAACCGCCCCCTCTCCAACCGCAGAACCCCTCAACCCATCGCCATCCGACCCCCCAGCGGGCGCCGCCGCGCCACAGGAGACCCCATGAGCAAGGACAACCCCAAAGAGTTCGGCACCCCCAACGACAGCAAGGAGCGCGGCAAGGCCATCGACATGGCGATGAGCCAGATCGAGAAGGCGTTCGGCAAAGGCTCGATCATGCGCCTGGGCGCCGAGAGCAAGCTCGACGTGCAGGTGGTGTCCACCGGCAGCCTCAGCCTCGACCTCGCGCTGGGCGTGGGCGGCATTCCGCGCGGGCGCGTGACCGAGATCTACGGCCCCGAGTCGGGCGGCAAGACCACTCTGGCCCTCAGCATCGTGGCGCAGGCCCAGAAGGCAGGCGGCACCTGCGCCTTTATCGACGCCGAGCACGCGCTGGACCCCGTGTATGCCCGCGCCCTGGGCGTGAACACCGACGAACTGCTGGTCTCGCAGCCCGACAACGGCGAGCAGGCGCTGGAGATCATGGAGCTGCTGGTGCGGTCGGGCGCCATCGACGTGGTCGTGGTGGACTCGGTGGCCGCCCTGACCCCCCGCGCCGAGATCGAGGGCGAGATGGGCGACAGCCTTCCCGGCCTCCAGGCCCGCCTGATGAGTCAGGCGCTGCGCAAGCTCACCGCGATCCTGTCCAAGACCGGCACCGCCGCCATCTTCATCAACCAGGTGCGCGAGAAGATCGGCGTGATGTATGGCAACCCCGAGACGACCACCGGGGGCCGCGCGCTGAAGTTCTACTCCTCGGTGCGGCTGGATGTCCGCAAGATCGGCCAGCCCATCAAGGTGGGGAACGACGCCGTGGCGAACACGGTGAAGGTCAAGACCGTGAAGAACAAGGTCGCCGCCCCCTTCAAGGAAGTCGAACTGGCGCTGGTGTACGGCAAGGGCTTCGACCAGCTCAGCGACCTCGTGACGCTGGCGTCCGATATGGACATCATCAAGAAGGCCGGGAGCTTTTACTCCTACGGCGAGGAGCGCATCGGCCAGGGCAAGGAAAAGGCCATTGCCCACATCGCCGAGCGCCCCGAGATGGAGCAGGAGATCCGCGACCGTGTGCTGGCCGCCATCCGCAACGGCGGCGCCGAGGTCCCCAGCGTGGCGACCGTGCCCGCCGTGGCGGAGTAAAACCAGAGCCACACACGAAGCGCCCCTGCCCGGAAGATGGGTGGGGGCGTTTCGCGTTGTCTTACTTTTGTTACCCTGAGTAAGGCGGGGGAATCATGCGAATCAAGACGGCGACGATCAGCAGCAAGGGCCAACTGGTGCTTCCCAAAGAAGTCCGCGAACGGCTCGGCGTCGGGCAGGGCGACGAGGTCGAATTCGTGATGGACGACCAGGGGGTCCACGTTCGGCCCAAACGGGACGCAGATAATCCGTTCCTGGCGTGGGTGGGTGCCTTGCCGCAGGGCGAAGAGACAACGGAGGAGTTTATTCGCAACACCCGGCACGAGGGACTGACGGATGAAGAGTTGCGTCTCCTCCGCAGCGGCCCCGGAGCGCAGGTCTTCCGGATCGGCCCCGACGGGAAAGAGGAGCGGGTCTGATCACCGCGCTCGACACCAACATCATCAGCGATCTGCTGGATCAGACGTCCCATTCCGCACCGCTCTCGGCCCGGCTGGGTCAGTATGCCCACCAGGGGCCGCTGGTCATTTCCGGCACGGTCTACGCCGAACTGCATGGTCGGCGCAATACCAGCCGCGCCGCCATCGACACTTTTATGAACAGCACTGGCATCCGCCTGGACCCCGTCATGAGCGAGGAGGCCTGGGCTGAGGCGGGCCGCGCGAATGCCGATTACCACGCCCGCCGACGTGCGGGGGGAGAGCGAGGTGTCCGGCCCATCCTCCCCGATCTTCTGATCGGTGCCCACGCCCTGTACCTGGCCGACCGGCTGTTTACCCTCCATCCCGCCGACTTCAGCGACTTTCCCGCGCTGAAGGTGGTCACGCTCTAAACCCGCTGTTGCTGGTGGCTTCAGACAAGACAGGGGCTTCCCTCCGGTGCGGTACTTATGGAGCATGGACCCCCACCACCAGCCGGACCCCACCCCGCCTTCCCCCGAACCGTCCCCCTCGGCCGCGCCCTCCCGCTGGCAACGGCTGCGGCCTGCACTGCTGGGCGGGTTGGCGGGTGCGGTCACCGTCACGCTGCTGAATGAAACTGTGCGGCGGCAAGTGCCCCACGCCCCCCGCATGGACGTGATCGGCGAGCGGGCGCTGAGCGGGGCGCTGGACGCCGCCGGAGTCGAGCCGCCGCGCGGAGAGGCCCTGTACCGCTGGACGATGCTGGGCGACCTCGTCTCCAATACCCTCTATTACGCGCTGGTCGGCGTCGGCGCTCGCCAGGGCGGATGGGCGCGGGGCGGGGCGCTGGGGCTGGCCGCCGGGCTGGGGGCCGTTTACCTGCCGGAGCCGCTGGGGCTGGGGCGGCAGCCGGGAGCGCGGCGCCCCGTTACTCCGGTGCTGACCGCCGCGTGGTATCTGGCGGGTGGTCTCGCGGCGGCAGCCACCTATCGCGCGCTGGCGGGCGAGGACGGCGAGGGCTGAGGCTGGCCCTGCGCCATCTCCCCTACCCAGCCCTCCCCCTTTTGGCGGATGCGGGCGCCCCGGCGCGGCGGGCAGACTGGGCGCACGCTTCAGGTGGGGCCTCCGCACGGGAGCATCGACAACCCACCTGAAGAAAAAGCCCCCACCCGAGTGAAGGTGGGGGCGTTTCCTTGGAATGGTTTACCGCTTGCGCGCCATAGCCCACGCTCCCGGCAGCAGCAGCGCGGCCAGGCCGATCTTCAGGGCGTCCCCGAGCAGGAAGGGCGTCAGGCCCGCCGTCAGCAGCGCCTGTCCCTTCAGGCCCGTGACCAGACTCAGCCATGTCAGGCCGAAGGCGTAGATCACGAAGCTGGCGACCAGCATGGCGAGCGCGGCCCCCAGGGGTTTGCGGTCCAGCGCCAGCCGCTGCACCAGCCAGCCGACCAGCGCGGCGGCGAAGGGGTAACTCAGCAAGAACCCCAGGCTGGGCCGGATGACCCCCTCGGCATTCAGAAACGTGCCGGTGCCTCCTGAGAACACGGGCAGGCCCGCACCTCCCGCTGCCAGGTAAAGCGCCAGAGCGGCAAAGCCCCGTTTCCAGCCCAGGGCCGCGCCCACCAGCAACACGGCGAGCGTCTGGAGGGTAATCGGCACGGGCTTCAGCGGCAGCTCGACCTGCGCGACCAGGGCGACCAGGGCGGCGCCGCCCAGAATCAGCAGGGCGTCGCGGACGAGGCCGGGCGTGGGGGCCAGGGTGCGGGCGAGGGTGGGGTGCGTGGCTTGGGTCATGGGGTGTCCTCCTGTGGACGGGAAGAGGGGGTGAAGGAGCCGACGAGTTGAACGTCGCCCGCGTGGACGGGGACGGTCTGGCCTTCGGGGGTCAGGACCAGCAGGCTGCCCCCGGGGTCGAGGTCGAGGGCGGTGCCGCTCAGCGTGCCGCGCCCGGTGGTGACGTGGACCTCGCGGCCCAGGGTGACGTTCGAGCGCCGCCACGCCTCCAGCACGGCGTCCGGTGAGGCGGCCAGACAGCGCTCCAGCTCGGCCAGCACTCGGGCGAGGAGATCGGCGCGGGAGAGGCCGGGCACGAACTCGCCTAGGTGGGCGGCCCCCTCCGGCGCAGCGTGGACATTCACGCCGATCCCCAGCACCGCCCGCCGCGCCTCCTCGCCGCGCAGGTCGGCTTCGAGGAGGATGCCCGCGAGCTTGCGGCCGTCCGGCGTGAGCAGGTCGTTGGGCCACTTCAGGCCGCCGACCCCGCAAGCCCTTTGCAGCGCGACCCCGGCGGCCAGCGGCATGAGGGCGAGGTCCGGCAGCGGCAGCGGCCCGTGCAGCAGCACGCTGAAGACCAGCGAGCCGTGCGCGGTGTCCCAGCCTCGCCCGCGCCGCCCGCGTCCGGCGGTCTGCCGCTCGGCCACGAAGACCGCGCCGTGGGGGGCCGGGTCACGGGGGTCGTCCGCCCAGGCGCGGGCTTCGTCCTGGGTGCTGGAGGCGGTGCCCGCGTAGCGCAGCGCCCGCCCGAACGCTCCTGTGATCGCCACCAGACCCGGCGCGGGCGTGCCCGCCTCCAGCGCGTACCCGCCGCGCGTGGTGAGTACCGGCACCCCTCCTTCGGCCAGCCGCCGGGCGAGCGTGTTCACTGTGACGCGGTTGACGCCCAGCCGGGCACCCAGCGCCTCGCCCGACTGCGGAACGTCGGTGAGGAGGGGCAGCAATCGGGCGGGCACGTTCAGAGTTCTAACGGATAGGCTGAACGAAGGCAAGGAGGGAGGCAGGAAGCGGTTCGCCGAACGCGGAAGAAGCAGGGCGGCAAACCGCGCCCCGCGCCCGGCCTCCCGCGCCCCACCTCAACCGTAACGGCGGCGTCAGGCCCCCAGCCTCCCTTTTGCTATCCTCGCCCCATGACGATGGTGCGGCAGACCCGGCAGCGGCAGGCGGTGATCGAGGTGCTGCGGACTTCGCGGGCACACCCCGACGCGGCCTGGATTCATGCCCAGGTGCGCGCCGAGCTGCCCAGCGTGAGCCTGGGCACCGTCTACCGCACGCTCGACGCCCTGGTGCGCGACGGCGTGCTGATGACCATCGAGCGCGCGGGGCAGGCGACCCGCTACGACTACAAGCACGCGGGCGAGGACCACCACCACGCGGTTTGCCGGGGCTGCGGGGCGATTTTCGACGTGGACATGAGCGCGGTGCCCGGCCTCCCGGCGGCGGCGCTTCCGGGCGGCTTTCAGGTGACCGGGGTCCGGCTGGAATTCATGGGCGTGTGCGCCGGGTGCGCGGCCCAGCCCGAGGCCCGGCCCCCCGAGGGCTGAGGGGGACCCGCAGGAGGGCTGAGCGCCCGGTTTATCCCCGGCCTGCCGCGCTAGCCTGCGCGCATGACCGTGCCTGCCCCCGCCGCCCCCCGCCCGCCCCTCTTTCTCCCCTTTCTGCTGGGGTGGGGACTGGGGGCGCTGGGGCTGCTGCTGGTGCGTCAGATAGGGCTGGCGCTGCTTGAGGGACCATGTCAGGGCCGGACGGTGCTGGCGCTGCTGGTGCCGCTGGTGCTGGGACCGGGCGGGCTGGCCTTTACGGCGTCGAACTGGGGCCACCCCCGGCGGGCGGCGCTGGGGCTGGGACTGGTGGTCGCGTCCCTCTTTCCGGCGCTGGCGGTGGGGGCGCGCGACATCGGCGTGCTGCGCTCGACCGGCTGCGCGGGCGGCTACGTGGTGGTGACCCGCCCGGACGGCAGCCCGGCGGCCGAGATCACCCTGCGGGCGGGCGAGTCGCTCGGCCTGAGGGCGCGGATCGGCGGCTACACCCCCCAGTCTCACCCCGGTCCCTTTGCCCTGCGGACCCAGAGCAGCGCCCCCGGCCTGAGCCTGACGCTGGCCCGGCGCGAGGCCCCGGCAGGTCAGCCCTTTGCCCTGCGCCTGACGGTGGCCCCCGGAACGCCCCCCAACACCTACACCGTGGGCGTGCAGGGCGTCCAGCAGAGCGGCGCGCAGGCCGCCGCCGAGGCGACGGGAAGCCTCGACGTGATCGTGCGCCCCTGACCTCAGCGCGGCGGGGCCGCCGCACGCCTTTTGCGACCGCGCCCCACGGCGGCACAGACCTTTGTGAGGACGCCGACAGGTCCGCCGCAGGGCACGTGGCAGGGTGCAGGCACAGCCGCAAGCAGGCACGGGCAGGCACGGAGGCGGACATGGCACTCAAGGTCGGCGATCACGTGAAATGGAAGAGCCACGGGGGCGAGGCGCGCGGGCGGGTCGTGCAAGTGGCCCACACGGACGGCGAGGTCGGCGGGTTTCACTACCGGGCCAGCCGGGACGATCCCCGCTCCATCGTGGAGCTGCAAGACGGCAAGCACGCCGCGCACACCGGGGAAGCGCTCACGAAGGTGGAGTAGACGCAGGGGCAGACCCCGCTGCGGAAAAAGTGCGGGAGACAGCGGGAGGCCCCGGGGTCGCCCTGTGCCTTCCGGCGCCGATCCTGCTGCCCCCCGGCGCCGCTTGCCCGCACACGCGGCAGTAGGCTAGGGCCGTGAACGTGGCGGAACTTTCCAGCATCAGTCTCCAGACCTTCCTGACCATGCTGGTGGTCATGGACCCCATCGGGCTGGCGCCGATCTTTATCGGGCTGGCTGGCAACCGCCCCAGCTTCGAGCGGCGGCGGGTGGCGGTCAAGGCGACGCTGGTGGCGGGCGTGATCATCCTCCTGTTCGGGCTGTTCGGCCGGGCGCTGCTGGAGCACCTGGGCATCAGCCTGAGCGCTTTCCGGATCGCGGGCGGCATCCTGCTCTTTCTGATCGCGCTGGACATGGTCTTTGCGCGCCCCAGCGGCTCCAAGGAGACGCCCGAGGAGGAGCAGGAGGCCCAGGAGCGCCAGGACATCAGCGTCTTTCCGCTGGCGATTCCCCTGATCGCCGGACCCGGCACGCTGGCGAGCATCATGATTCTGGCGGGCGACGCGCACGGCAGCCTGCCGCTGCTCTCGGCGGTCTTTTTCGTGACCTTTGGGGTGCTGGGGCTGTGTTACCTCGCCCTGCGCCTCTCGGGGCAGATCGCGCGGGTGATCGGCCTGACCGGCGTGCACGTGGTCACGCGGGTGCTGGGCGTGCTGCTGGGCGCCCTGGCGGTGCAGTACGTGGCCGACGGGGTGCTGGAATTCCTGCGCCCCGCCGCAGAGGCCGGGTGGAGGCCGGGGCTGGCCCTGCTGGGCTGAGCAGGCCCAGGCCCGCCCCGGAGCGGCTAAGCGACTTGGCGCAACATCGGGCTGGCGGGCGCGCCTTAAAATGCGCCTCGTGACCCCGTTAACGAGCGTGACGAGAGAGGAGGCGCGCGGGATGCGCGTGGCGCCCGACCTGAATGCGCCGCGTGTGCTGGTCCTGAACGCGTCGTACGAACCCCTGCACGTGACGAGCGCCAAGCGCGCCATCACGCTCGTGCAGTACGGGGTGGCCGAGGTGCTGGAGGCCGGAACCGACGTGGTCCGCTCGCCCAGCACGGTGCTGCGGGTGCCCAGCGTGATCCGGCTGCGGCGCTACATTCGCCGCCCACGGGTGCATCCGGTGCCCTTTAACCGCCGCAACGTGCTGCGGCGCGACACCTTCACCTGCCAGTACTGCGGGGCCGAGGAGGACCTCACCCTCGACCACGTCTTGCCCCGGTCGCGCGGGGGGCGGCACAACTGGGACAACGTGATCACTGCCTGCCGCACCTGCAACCAGCGCAAGGGGAACCGCACCCCCGACGAGGCCGGGATGCCGCTCAGGACCCGGCCTCGCGCGCCCACCTTCGGCGTCTACGCCCACGGCCAGTTCGCCCACTGGCAGCCTGAGTGGGCGCGGTATATCGGCGAACGCGGCTGAGGCCCGCCCGCCGCCGCTGCCCCCTGCCGGGCACCCTGGTCCGCCGCCGGGGTGCCCGGCACGGTTGATGCCCGGTCCCCCGGTTTACCCTGAAGGCCGCTTTCACCTTCGTCGCCTCTCGCCACCCCGGAGGACGCCCGCCCATGCCCAGCCCCCTCAAGCGTTGGTCTCCGCTGCTGCTCACGCTCGCCCTGGCCGCCTGCTCGCAGCCCTCCGGCTCCGGCCCCCGGCCGGACGGCAACTACGACGGGGTGGAGGGGAGCTGGACGCTGCCCGCGCCCCTGGCCCCGCAGGCCCTGACCGCCGGGGTGAACACGCTGGGCTACGAACGCGCGCTCAGCGCCAGCAACGGCTGGGGGCCGATCGAAAAGGACCGCAGCAACGGCGAACGCGCGGCGGGCGACGGGCGGCCCCTGACGGTGGGCGGGCGCGTCTTCGCGCAGGGCTACGGGGTCCACGCGCCCAGCGAGCTGACCTACAGCCTGAGCAGCGCGGACGGCTCGGCGTGCGTGCGTTTTCAGGCGCAGGTCGGCCTCGACGACGAGGTGG
Source organism: Deinococcus budaensis (assembly GCF_014201885.1). Classification (NCBI taxonomy): domain Bacteria; kingdom Thermotogati; phylum Deinococcota; class Deinococci; order Deinococcales; family Deinococcaceae; genus Deinococcus; species Deinococcus budaensis. The sequence continues at coordinate 229,066 of NZ_JACHFN010000003.1, forward strand.
GGAGCCGGGGCAGCGCCGTCTTTCAGGTCTGGGGCGACAGTCAGAAGCTGTATGACAGCGGCGTGCAGAGAGGCACCGACCCGGCCCGGGCGGTGGACGTGAACCTGCGGGGGCGGGCGACCCTGCGGCTGGTCGTGACCGACGGCGGCGACGGCAAGAGCTACGACCACGCCGACTGGCTCTCGCCCACCATCACCTGCGAGGCGGGCACGGCGGCGCTGGTGCCGCAGACGGTGACGGTGCCGGGCGGGCTGCGCTCGGCCCCCTTCGACACGCCGCGCACGCTGAACGTGCCCGCCGGCTCGCGCATCTCGGTGGTGGCGCGGGTGCCGGGCGCGCGCTTCCTGCTGACCCTGCCGGGCGGCGACCTGCTGGTCTCGCAACCGGGGCAGGGCCGGGTGCTGCGGCTGGCGGCGGGAACGGCCCCCGACGCGCCCCGCGCGGCCTCGGTGCTGCTGGAGGGCCTGCGCTCCCCCCACGACCTGGTGCTCTCGACCCAGGGGGGCACGCCCTACCTGTACGTGGCCGAGACGCACCGGATCATGCGCTACCCGCTGCGCGGCGGGCTGCCGGACGCGGCCGCCGGGCAGACGGTCGTCTCGGGGCTGCCCGACGCCAGCCTGCCCGAGCTGCGCGGCAACTACGGCCACGCCCTCAAGAACATCGCCGTGGACGGGGACACGCTCTACGTCTCCATCGCCTCGGCCACCAACGCCGACCCCGCCGACCTGGCTGCCACGCCCAAGCGCGGCGCGGTCTACGCCTACGCGGCGAACACCCTGAACCAGGCGGGGGCCGCCGGACGGCTCTACGCCCAGGGCATCCGCAACGCCGAGGGCCTGGCCATCGCGCCCGGCACCCGCGACCTGTGGGTGGCGGTGAACAACCGCGACAACGTGGCCTACCCCTTTCACCGCGACATCACCGGAGACGGACAGGACGATTACGGCCAGGTCGTCCCGAGCTACGTGGACGACCACCCGCCCGAGCCGCTGATCCGGGTGCGAGACGGCGGGCACTACGGCTGGCCCTTTTGCAACCCCAACCCGGACGGCGGGCTGCTGAACATGCCCTTCGACCGCGACGTGCAGACCAACGCGGACGGCCGCCGCCTGAACTGCGACTTGGCCGACCGGGTGACGGTGGGGATGCCCGCCCACGCCGCCCCGCTGGGCCTGACCTTCTGGACGGGGCCAGGTGTGCCGGCGGGCTACAGCGGCGGCGCGGTCGTCGGGCAGCACGGCTCGTGGAACCGGCGCAGCTTCAGCGGGCACAAGTTCGTGCTGTTTCCCAAAACGGCGACGGGTCTGGGCCTGGAACGCGACCTCGTCACCGGCTTCGTGACCGACGCCGTGAACAAGCAGCGCTGGGGCCGTCCGGTGGACGCCGCCGTGGCGCCGGACGGCGGGCTGTACCTCAGCGACGATTTCAGCGGCGCGGTGTATCACCTCTCGCCGCCCGCACCCTGAGGCTGCTGGCCCGGCCCCCACGCAGCGCGGCTCTAGACTGCCGCCATGAACCGCGATCAGGCCTACGCGCTGATGACCGAGCACACGCCCTCCGAGTCGCTGCGGCGGCACATGCTGAACGTGGAGGCGGCGATGCGCTGGTACGCCCGCTTCTTCGGCGAGGACGAGGAACTGTACGCCGTGGCGGGCCTGCTGCACGACTTCGACTACGAGCTGCACCCGCAGGAGCACCCGGCCTGGGGGGTCGCCTACCTGCGCGAGCACACCGACACCCCCCCCGAGGTGCTCGACGCGATCCTGGGGCACGCGAGCTTTACCGGCACGCCGCGCACCACCCGGCTGGCCCAGACCCTCTTCGCGGTGGACGAGTTGACCGGACTGGTGCAGGCCGCCGCCCTGATCCGGCCCGACCGTGACGTGCGCGGCGTGGAGCTGGGCAGCCTGAAAAAACGCTTCAAGAACCGGGCCTTCGCGGCGGGCGTCAACCGTGAGGAGGTCGTGCAGGGGGCCGCCGAACTGGGCGTGGACCTCGAAACTCATCTCGGCAACGTGCTGAGCGCGCTTCAGCAGGAGGCGGCCGCCGGACAGAACACCCAGGGCACATGAAGGTCTCATGGAGGCGTCCTCAGCGTGAGAACATCTGCGGCACTCAGACTGTGGGCAACTCAACCGTTGCTTTTCAAGCGACCTCAAGGAGACCCATGAACAAGACGCTGCTGACCCTCGCTCTGCTGTTTGCCGCCCCCGCCGCCCTGGCGACCGCCCCCAGCTCCAGCTACGTGCAGGTGCAGGACACCACCTCGGGCGACACCAACACCGACGCGACCGACGGCGCGGCCGAGAGCATCGGCGAGAACCTGGACGAGGCGGGCGCGGCCGTCGGCGAGACGGTCGATGACGCCGCCGCCGCGACCGGCGAGGCCGTGGACGACGTGGCGACCGACGTGAACAACGCCGTGGACCCCAACGGCGACGGTGTGGTCGACGCCAACGCCGACGGCGTGGCCGACACCCGCCAGTTCCCCTGGGGCCTGCTGGGCCTCGCGGGCCTCTTCGGCCTGATGGGCCGCAACCGCCCCGGCCCGGTGCCGGTTACCCACACGACCACCACGACCGGCGTGGGCACCACCACCGACCGCCGCTAAGCCTCACCCGCAAAAGTCCCCCCACCGCCAGGGTGGGGGGCTTTGTTGTGCCGGTCACGGGGCAGCGCCCCGCTCAGGCCCGGGGCGGAAAGCGCACGAAGGTCATCCAGAAGTCCTCGAAGGCGCGGATGGCGTTCAGGAAGTTCTCGAAGCCCACCGGCTTGACCACGTAGCCGCTGGCGTGCCGGGCGTAGGAGCCGCGCACGTCGTCTTCCGACTGGCTGGTGGTGAGCATCACGACCGGGATGGGCGCCAGCTCGGGGTCATTTTTGATCTCGGCCAGGACCTCCAGGCCGTTTTTGCGGGGCATGTTGATGTCGAGCAAGATCACGTCGGGGCGGGGCATGCCGGCGTGCTCGCCCTCGCCGCGCAAGAAGCGCAGGGCCTCCACCCCGTCGCGGACTACGTGGACCCGGTTGGGCACCCGCGCACCTTCGAAGGCCTCCTGGGTGAGCAGCACGTCGGGTTCGCTGTCCTCGACCAGCAGGATCTCGATGGGGCGGCTGTGGGCGCGCGCGGCGGCAGAAGCCGGAGTCATGCGGGCGCCTTGCCCTGCGGTGGGGCCAGCGGCGGAGACAGCGGCAGGCGCAGGTGAAAGGTGCTGCCCTGTCCAGGTTCCGAGCTGAGCGTCAGCGAGCCGCCGTGGCTCTCGGCGATCTTGCGGCAGATCGCCAGGCCCATCCCGTTGCCCGGATAGGTTTCGCGTGAATTCAGACGCTGGAAGATCGCGAACACCCGCTCATGATACTCGGCGGCGATGCCGATGCCGTTGTCGGAGACCCGCAGGTGGACCTGTCCCTCCTCGGTGCGGGCCGTCACGCGGACCTGGGGCGCCACGCCCTCGCGGTGAAACTTCAGGCCGTTGCTGATCAGGTTGGTGAGCAGCTGCACCAGCAGCCCCGGGTGGCCCGGCACCGTCTGGTCGGCCTCCCAGCTAAGCTGGCCGCCCGTCTCCTCCAGCGCACTCTGGACATTCTGCTCGGCCTGACGCAGCACCTCGGCCAGGGCGACCGGCTGCGGCGCGGCCCCCACCCGGCCGACCCGGGCGAATCCCAGCAGGTCCTGAATCAGCCCGCGCATCCGCTCGACCGCGTCGCCCATAAAGGCCAGATACTGGTCGGCGCGCGGGTCGAGCTGCCCCTGGTAGCGCCGCGAGAGCAGCTCGGCGTAGCTGCCCACCGTCCGCAGCGGTTCTTGCAGGTCGTGCGAGGCGATGTAGGCGAACTGTTCGAGGTCGTGGTTGCTGCGCTCCAGGTTCGCCACCGCCGCTTCTAGCGCCGCCTGCGCCCGCTGGCGCTCGGTGATGTCCTGAAACATCACGACCGCGCCCGTCACGGCGCCCGCCGCGTCGCGGGTGGGCGTGACCACATAGGACACCGGCACCGCGTGCCCCTGGGCGTGCCAGAACACGTCGGCCTCGCAGCGGCGCGGCTGGCCGTCGCGCAGCGTCTGGTGCACCGGGCAGTCCCCGGGCGGGTAGGGCTGGCCGTCCGCGCGGTGGTGGTGAATCAGGGCGTGCTGGTCAGACCCGATCAATCGCTCGACCCCGTAGCCCAGCACTCCGGCGGCGGCGCGGTTGGCAAAGGTCGTGCGCCCCGCCGCGTCCAGCCCGAAGATGCCCTCCCCGGCGGCGCCCAGCAGCAGGGTCGAGAAGCGGGTGAGGTCGGCCAGCTCGCGGGTGCGCGCCTGCACCCGGTCTTCGAGTTCGGCGTTGAGCGCCCGCAGGTGCTCCTCGGCGGCGCGGACCGCGCTGAGGTCCTGGTTGACCCCCACCCACTCGCGCACGTTCCCGCCCGCGTGCGTGACGGCCACGCCGCGCGCCTGCATGGGCACGTACACCCCGTCGGCGCGGCGCAGGCGGTATTCGGTCTGGTAGGGACGGCCCGTCCCGACCGCCTCCTGCCAGGCGGCCAGCGTGGCGGCGCGGTCCTCGGGATGAATCATCGCCAGCCAGCCTGCGCCGCTGTACTCCCCGGGCGTCTGCCCGGTAAAGGCGGTCCAGCCGGGCTGCGGGCCGAGCATCTCGCCTTCGGGGGAGGTGATCCACACGATCTGCGAGGTCGCCTCGACCAGCGAGCGGTAACGCTGCTCGCTGCGCGCCAGCTGCTCTTGCAACGCCCGCTCCCCGGTCACGTCGGCAAAGACGGTGGTGACCCCCTTGGGCTGCGGGGAACCCGGCACCCCGCGCGGCAGGGCGGTCACGTTCAGCCAGCGGGTCTCGGGCGGGCGCCCCGCCGCGCCCGGAATCACCACGCCCACCGGCACGTCGCGCTGCACCTGGCCGCTGCGCAGGGCGGCCGCCGTGGGCAGCTCGGCGGCGGGCAGCGGTTCCCCCGCCGGGGTGACGGTGTGCCAGCGGGTATCGGCGGGCGCTTCCCCGGTCATCTGGGCGAGGTCGAGGCCCAGCAGAAGCTGCCCCGCCGCGTTGGCGTGCAGCACCCGGCCCTCCTGGTCTTGCACCAGCATCCCCAGGCCCAGGCCGTCCATCAGTTCCTCGGCGACCTCCAGCGGGTGGCGCGAGTCGCGCAGGTGCAGCAGCGCTCGCCCGGGGCCGCCCGGCGTCAGGGTCGCCAGCGCCGGCGCCTGACTGCCCGCCAGCCGCACGCTGCGGCGCACCTCGGCGGCCCCCGCCCAGACCTGCGCCGCCGCCGCCGCGAGCACCTGCGCCGTCTCGGGCACAAAGGCGGCGGTCCAGTCCAGCCCCGCGCCCTCGCCCAGCCGCTCCCGGGCGGCGGGGTTGAGCCACGCGCCGCCCGCCTCGCCTCCCGGACCCGCCTGCTCGATCAGCAGCACCGGATCGGGCAGCGCCCGCAGCAACCCCAGCAGCTCGGCCTGGGCGGGGAACGGACGGGTCTCTGGCCTTTCCACATCCGGCCCGGCGGCGTCCGGGGCGGCGGCGCGGGCCTCGCGGCTCACAGCTCTGTCCTCATCGGCCTGCCCTGGCCCGCTCAGCCGCGCAGGGCGTAGCCGACGCCGCGCACGGTCCGCAGCAGCCCGTAGCCGTCGAGGTCGCGCAGTTTGGCGCGCAGGTTCGCCATATGCACGTCCACGACGTTGCTGCCTTCCGGGAGGCGGCCCTGCCAGATTTCCTGGCCGATCTCGTGGCGCGAGTAGACCCGGCCCGGCTGGCGAATCAGCAGCGCCAGGATGTCGAACTCCTTGGGCGAGAGCCGCAGTTCCTCGGCCTTGTAGGTCACCAGCCGCTTCTGGGGGTCGAGGGTCAGGTCGCCCATGCTCAGGCTCTCGGTGACGCGCTGGCGCAGCTGCACCTTGACGCGGGCGACAAGTTCGTCGGGGTGAAAGGGCTTGATCAGGTAGTCGTCGGCGCCCAGGCCCAGCAGCCGGACCTTCTCGTCCACGGTGTCGCGGGCAGTCAAGACGATGATGGGCACGGCACTGTTCTTGCGCAGCCGCTGCACCACGTCGCCGCCGTCGAAGTCGGGCAGACCGAGGTCGAGGAGGATCAGCTCGGGGTGGTCCTCGCGCGCCCGGATCAACCCGTTCATCGCCGAGTCGGCGTGCTCGACCTCGTACCCCGCGTCCGAGAGGTCCATCCGCAGCACGTTGGCGATGTCGAGGTCATCCTCAATGACAAGAATCCGTTGGGCACTCACCCCCTCATGATACCTGCCTTTACCCGCGCTTTAGCCGCGAAAAGCGGAAGGGGGGGGGCGTCAGGGCGGGGGGGCTTCCCGGCTCCGGCGGCTCCCGCCGGGGCGTGTGCTACCCTGCGGGGACTGCGCCCCGCGCCGCCCCCGCGGCCGGGCCGACACAATCCGCTCTCACTGGGCCGCGCCCGGGATTTCCCGTGTGGCCGCACCATTCTCGCTTAGCCTCCACCCCAGAAGCTGCCCGCCTCGCCCTCCCCGCTGGGGACGCCAGGTCCGGGTCCGCACTATCCCCACGGAGAATTCACATGACCAACCCCCCCCAGGACGGGCCGACGGGCCAGGCGGCCCCCCACCTCGAAGTGATTCCGCTCGGCGGCATGGGCGAGATCGGCAAGAACATCACCGCCTACCGCTATGGCGACGAGATCATGGTCGTGGACGGCGGCCTGGCCTTTCCGGACGCGCACCAGCTCGGGATCGACCTGATCATTCCCCGGATCGACTACCTCCAGGCCAACGCCGGGCTGATCAAGGGCTGGATTCTGACCCACGGCCACGAGGACCACATCGGCGGCCTGCCCTACATCCTGCCCCGGCTGCCCAAGGTGCCGGTCTACGGCGCGGCGCTGACCCTGGGGCTGGTGCGCGAGAAGCTCTCCGAGTTCGGGATCAAGGACGGCGACGTGGACCTGCGCGAGGTGGACCTCAACGACAAGGTCCGCATCGGCAAGACCTTTCAGGTCGAGTTCCTGCGGATGACCCACTCCATCCCCGACAACATGGGCTACCTGCTGACCACACCCGCCGGGGTGGTCATGCACACCGGAGACTTCAAGCTCGACGAGCACCCCGCCGACGGCAAGCCCTCGGACCTCGCGCGCATCGAGCAGGCGGGGAAAGACGGCGTGCTGCTGCTCATCAGCGATTCGACGAACGCCGAGCGTCCGGGGCGCACCCCCAGCGAGGCGGAAGTGGCGAAGAATCTGGAGGAGCTGATCGCGGGCCTCAAGGGCCGGGTCTTCCTGACCACCTTCGCCTCGCAGGTCAACCGCATCCAGAACCTGCTGCACATCGCCCACCGCCAGGGGCGCCGGGTGGTCATGGAAGGCCGCTCGATGCTGAAGTACGCGCAGGTCGCCCAGGCCACCGGGCACCTGGAGACGCCCGACCCCTTCCTGACCTCCGAGGAGGTCTCGGGGCTGCAAGACCAGCAGATTCTCTACGTCTGCACCGGCTCGCAGGGGCAGCCCATGGCGGTGCTGGGGCGGCTCGCCTTCGGCAACCACGCCAAGATCGCGCTGCGGCGCGGCGACAGCGTGATTTTGAGCAGCAACCCGATTCCCGGCAACGAGGAGGCGGTCAACCTGATCGTCAACCGCCTGTACGAGATCGGCGTGGACGTGTACCACCCGCCGACCTACCGGGTCCACGCCTCCGGGCACGGCTCGCAGGAGGAACTGGCGACCATCCTCAACCTCGCGCGGCCCAAATTCTTCCTGCCCTGGCACGGCGAACCCCGCCACCAGATCAACCACGCCAAGCTCGCCCAGACGCTTCCCCGCCCCCCCAAGCGCACCCTGATCGCCAAGAACGGTGACGTGGTCCGCGTCTCACAGAGCGAGTTCAAGGTGACGGGCACCGTGCCTGCGGGCGCCGTGTACGTGGACGGCCTGGGCGTGGGCGACATCGGGGACGACATCCTGCTCGACCGCGCCTCCATGGGCCAGGAGGGCATCCTGATCATGACGGCGGTGCTGCACCCCACCCCGCACGTCGAGATCGTCTCGCGCGGCTTCGTGCGTGCCAACCGCGACCTCGACGCCCAGATTCGCAAGGTCGCGCTGGACGCGGTCGAGGGCGGTCTGCGCGAGAAGAAGCGCCTGGAAGACGTGCGCGACGACATGTACGGGGCGGTGCGCCGTTTTGTCCGCAAGGCGACGGGGCGCAACCCGGTCCTGATCCCCATGATCGTGGACTGAGGCGGAAGGTGGGGCAGGCGGGGGCCGGGGCGCGAGGCGCTTTTCCGGCCCCCGCGCCTGTGGGGAACGGCTCATGGTACAAGCGGCCCATGACCCGGCTGCTGACCGACGCGGATGTTCACGCCTTTCCGATCCTGGCGGCACTGGACGCTCTCCGCGAGGCGCTGCGGGCACACGCACGGGGCACGCTGAGCGCTCCTGCCCGTTTGCACGCCGCCAACCTGGCCTTCACGGTCGGTGCCCTGAGCGGCGGTGGGCGCCAGGGCGTGCTGGGCTTCCGCGCCTACCACACCCTGGACGCTCCACACGACGACCAGCTCGTCGCGGTGTGGGACGCGGCGACCGGAAAGCTGGAGGGCGTGGTCGTGGGATCGGCGCTGGGGCCGCTGCGGACGGCGTGTCTGGGGGCCGTGGCCGCCGACCTGCTGGCCCGGCCGGACGCGCGGACGCTGGGGCTGATCGGCAGCGGCGTACAGGCCCGCGCACACGCTCTGGCCGTGGCCCAGGTGCGTTCCCTTACGCGGGTGCGGGTCTACAGCCGCAGCGCCCAACGCCGGGAGGCCCTGGCCCACGACCTGCGCGCGCGCGGCCTTCCGGCCGAGGCGGTGGGCAGCGCTCAGGAGGCGGCCGGGGGGAGCGACCTGCTCACGCTGGCGACGAACAGCCCGGTGCCCGTGATCGAGAGCGGGTGGCTTGAGCCGGGGACGCACGTCACGACCCTGGGTCCCAAGGAACGGGAGCGGCACGAGTTTCCAGCCGACCTCGCGAACCGCGCCGGGCTGATCGTGACGGACAGTCCGGCGCAGCTCGGGGCGTATCCTGGCGGCCACCTGCTGGCAGGCGCGCCCGTGAAGGCGCTGAGCACCGTGCTGGAAGCCGGATACCTGCGGCCGTCTCCAGACGACATCACGCTCTTTCTCTCGGTAGGCCTGGCTGGAACGGAGGTGGCGCTGGCCCACGCCCTCCTGAACCGGACCTGAACTGCGGAAGCCGGAGAGCCGGGCGAGGAAAAGAGGCCGCCCGGTCCACGCCCCTTTTCAGCGCAGCCTTGCCCACCTTCGCCCCGGAGGCCCGTGCGATAATGCCGCCCATGAGCGTGATTCCCTACGTGATCGAACAGACCGGTCGGGGCGAGCGGATGTACGACATCTACTCGCGCCTGCTCAAGGACCGGATCATCTTTGTGGGCACGCCCATCGAGTCGCAGATGGCGAACACCATCGTCGCGCAGCTGCTGCTGCTCGATTCGCAAAACCCCGAGCAGGAGATCCAGATGTACATCAACTGCCCCGGCGGGGAGGTCTACGCCGGGCTGGCGATCTACGACACCATGCGCTACATCAAAGCGCCGGTGTCGACCATCTGCGTCGGGATCGCCATGAGCATGGGCAGCGTGCTGCTGATGGCCGGGGACAAGGGCAAGCGCATGGCCCTGCCCAACAGCCGGATCATGATCCACCAGGGGTCGGCGGGCTTCCGGGGCAACACGCCGGATCTGGAGGTGCAGGCCAAGGAGGTGCTGCACCTGCGCGACAAGCTGGTCGAGATCTACCACCGCCACACCGATCTCCCGCACGACAAGCTGCTGCGCGACATGGAGCGCGACTACTTCATGTCGCCCGCCGAGGCCCAGAAGTACGGGCTGATCGACTCGGTGATCGAGAGTACCCGCGTGACCGAGGCCACGCTGTGACCGGCAAGGGCCAGGGCCTGGGCGACCGCTGCTCGTTTTGCGGGCGCCAGCACCCCCAGATCGCCCAGCTGATCGAGGCGCCGGGCCGCGCGGCGTTCATCTGCAACGAGTGCACCGACCGGGCCTACGAACTCGTCAAGCAAAACCGCAAGGCGGGCAGCGAGTTCGCCCTTGACGAGCTGCCCACCCCGCGCGAGATCAAGGCCTACCTCGACGAGTTCGTGATCGGGCAGGACGAGGCGAAAAAGGCCCTCGCGGTCGCGGTCGTCAGCCACTACCAGCGGCTGGCCCACCCCGACGTGAGCCTGCAAAAGAGCAACATCCTGCTGATCGGCCCGACCGGCACCGGCAAGACGCTGCTGGCGCAGTCGCTGGCCGAGATGCTGGAAGTACCCTTTGCGATTGCCGACGCGACCACGCTGACCGAGGCCGGGTACGTGGGCGACGACGTGGAGAACGTGATCGTCCGGCTGCTGCAAGCCGCCGAGTACGACGTGGCGGCCGCCGAGCGCGGGATCATCTACATCGACGAGATCGACAAGATCGCCCGCAAGTCGGAGGGCACCTCCATCACCCGCGACGTGTCGGGTGAGGGCGTGCAGCAGGCCCTGCTGAAGATCATCGAGGGTACGGTCGCGCAGGTGCCGCCGCAGGGAGGCCGCAAGCACCCGCAGCAGGAACTCGTGCAGGTCAACACCAAGAACATCCTCTTTATCGTGGGCGGCGCCTTCGAGAGCATGGCCGACATCGCCCGCAGCCGCACCAACGTGCGCGCGGTGGGCTTCGGGGCCGAGCACAAGGGCGAGGAGAAAGAAGAGCTGCGCTTCCTGCCCGAGGACCTGGTGAAGTTCGGGCTGATTCCCGAGTTCGTGGGCCGTCTGCCGCTGGTCGTGCAGCTTCAGGACCTCGACGAGGAGGCGCTGGTGCGCATCCTGACCGAGCCGCAGGGCGCCATCGTCAAGCAGTACCAGGCGCTGTTCGGTTTTCAGGACGTGGACCTGAACTTCACCGACGCCGCGCTGCGCGAGGTGGCGCGCCGGGCGCAGTCGCGCAAGACCGGCGCGCGGGGCCTGCGGGCCGTGCTGGAAAAGGCGATGACCGACCTGCTGTTCGAGCTGCCCCACGAGGGCCTGCGCGAGCTGCATTTCGACGCCGAGCACATTGACCACCCGCTGGCCTTGATTGAGTCTGATGGACTCAAGAAGTCTGCCTAAACGCAAGGAAGATTACAGCAGGCCCCCGCCCACGTCCCTAGAATTCCGGGACATCGTGGGCGGGGGTCTCGTTCTCGGCTTTCCCGCGTTAGACTCACCTATTCCCGGTCCCCCTGCGGGCCGGCGCGCAAGGAGCAAGCATGATCTGGGAACTTCCCGTTGTCGCCCTCAGAAATATGGTCATCCTGCCCGGCATCACCATGAACATCGATGTGGGGCGTCCCAAGAGCAAGCGCGCGGTGGACGAGGCGCAGAGCAGCGACCGCCGGGTGCTGTTGCTGACCCAGCGTGACGCCCGCACCGACGACCCCACCCGGGCCGAGCTGTATGAGATGGGCGTCCTGGCGGTCGTCAAGCAGGTCGTGCGGATGCCCGACAACACCTATCAGGTGCTGGTCGAAGCGCAGGAACGCGCCGCCGTGCAAGACGAGGTGCCCAGCGCCTACCTGCGGGTCCGGGCCGAGACGCAGCCGGCCCCCGAACCCGCCACCGAGCTGGAGGCGCGCGAGGTGCAGGTCATCATGGCGGAGGTCAAGTCGGCCTTCGAGGAATACCAGCGCCAGAACAAGAACCTGCGGCTGGACAACTACCAGCTCGAGGGTCTGAAGAACCTCGCGGACGCCGGGGCGCTGGCCGATTCTGTCGCGCATCACGCCACCTGGACGCCCGAGGAAAAGCAGGAGGTCTTGTCGGCCACCTCGCCGCGCGCCCGGCTGGAGGCGGTGCTGAAGTTCCTGACCCGCGACTCCGAGCGCTTCAACATGGACAAGAAGATCGCCGGGCGCGTCAAGGAGCAGATGGACGCCAACCAGCGCGAGTACTACCTGCGCGAGCAGATGAAGGCCATCGGCAAGGAACTCGGCGGCGGCGAGGACGGCCCAGCCGAGGTCGACGCCCTGCGCGAGAAGATCGAGGCCGCCGGGATGCCCGAGTCCGTCAAGGACAAGGCCCTCAAGGAACTCGCCCGACTGGAGCGCACCCCCGGCGGCAGCCCCGAGAGCACGGTCGTGCGCAACTACATCGACTGGCTCACCGACGTGCCCTGGAGCAAGCGCGACGAGGAGATCCTCGATATTCAGCGCACGCGCGACATTCTCGACGCCGACCACTACGCGCTGGGCGACGTCAAAGACCGCATCCTGGAATTCCTGGCCGTGCGCCAGCTCACCCACAAGGAGGGCGAGACCGAGGAGCAGCGCCGCGAGCGGGCCGCCGAGGAGCGCACCGACGACGCCGAGCTGCGCGCGCCCATCCTGGTGCTCGTCGGCCCTCCCGGGGTTGGCAAGACCTCGCTGGGCAAGAGCATCGCCCGTTCTCTTAACCGTAAGTTCGTCCGCATGGCGCTGGGCGGCGTGCGCGACGAGGCCGAGATTCGCGGCCACCGCCGGACCTACATCGGCTCCATGCCTGGCCGCATCATCCAGGCGATGAAGACGGCGGGCGTGACCAACCCGATCATCCTGCTCGACGAGATCGACAAGATGAGCAGCGACTGGCGCGGCGACCCCTCCAGCGCGATGCTGGAAGTCCTCGACCCCGAGCAGAACCACACCTTCCAGGACCACTACCTGGAGGTGCCCTACGACCTCTCGCAGGTCATGTTCATCACCACCGCCAACACCCTCCAGACCATTCCCCGGCCGCTGCTCGACCGCATGGAGGTGATCCAGATTCCCGGCTACACCCAGCCCGAGAAGGTGGAGATCGCCAAGCGCTACCGGGTGCCCCGGCAGATCAAGAGCCACGGCCTGACCGGCAAGCTGGAGATCACCGACGCGGCCCTGAACCGGATCGTGGAGGAGTACACCGCCGAGAGCGGCGTGCGGAACCTCGACCGCCAGATCAGCAAGCTGGCCCGTAAGGCCGCCCGCGAGCTGCTGGAGCAGCCCTGGGAGGGCCTGAAGGTCGTCGACGCGGCGGATATCCCGGCCTACCTGGGCGTGCCGCTGCACCGTCCGGACAAGATGGAGAAAGAACCCCAGGTCGGCGTGGCGCAGGGTCTGGCGTGGACCAGCGTGGGCGGCACGATGCTGGTGGTCGAGGCGCTCGCCACCCCCGGCAGCGGCAAGATCGTGATGACCGGCTCGCTGGGCGACGTGATGAAAGAAAGCGTCTCGGCGGCCATCGCCTACCTGCGGGCACATGCCCACGAGTACGGCGCCGATCCCGACTTCCACAAGAACCTCGACCTGCACGTGCACTTCCCCGACGGCGCCACGCCCAAGGACGGCCCCAGCGCCGGGATCACGATTGCCACTGCCGTGATCAGCGCGGTCACCGGGCGCCCGGCCCGGATGGACGTGGCGATGACGGGCGAGATCAGCCTGCGCGGCCGGGTGCTGCCCATCGGCGGCCTCAAGGAGAAGCTGCTGGCCGCGCACCAGGGCGGTATCCGCGAGGTGATCTTCCCCAAGGACAACGAGCCGAACCTTCAGGACGTGCCCGAGAGCATCCTGGGCGAGCTGCGCGTCCACACCGCCGAGCGCGTGGGCGAGGTGCTCGACCTGGTCCTGCTGCCCGCGCCGCAAAGCAGCGAGCCGGCCACCATCCCCCCGGTCCAGGGCCGGGACGTGACGCAGCCGGGGGCGTAAAAGCCACCAGCTTAGGACTGCCCCCGCCTCGGCGGGGGTTTTCTTATGCTCCCCGTTGGTGGGCCTGCCACCTCTCCCGCAATGCCTCGAAGTTCTCGTCGATCCTGGCCTGCGGCAGGCTCATCTGGGTCGTCGTGCCATGCCCGATCTCGTCCCCGAGTTCCGACACCGCACGCAGGGCACACAGAATCCGGCGCCCATCCATCCGCTCGAACGTCGCGGTGACGGTCACGGTCATGCCGGGCAGAGCCGAGGCCGTGTGGGTGACCTCCACGCTGGTGCCGATGCCGTCCTCGCCTTCCTCCAGGAAAGGGAGGATGATCTTGCGCCCGGCTTCTTCAAAGTGGCGGGCCAGCCAGTAGGTCGCGTACACCGGATGCACGGCGCCGAGTTCGCCGAACTTCACGGTCATCTCGTCGGTGACGAGCACGGTCAGGGTCTGGGTGAAACCGGGCGGGATCGGGCGCATGGGCCGAGGCTAGCAGGCGGGTGGAGAGGGCCGCCCGGGCTGCCCCCCCCGTAGACTGGAGCGCATGAAGTTCGCGGACCTGTTCACCCTGATCCGGGAGGCGGCGCTGGCCTTTGGGCAGGACAAGGCCCCCCGGCTGGCGGCGGCGGTGGCGTACTACTCGATCTTCGCCATCGCGCCGCTGCTGTTTTTCGCGCTGGCGGTCGCCAGCGGCCTGCTGGCCAACGTGGACGTGCAAGACCGGCTCTTCGATTTTTTGGCCGAGAACATCAACCAGAGCGCCGTGGAGTTCGTGCAGGGCATCTTGCCCTCGGGCAGCCAGTTGCAGCAGTCCAGCCTGTGGGCCAGCGTTCTCGGCTTCGGGACCCTGTTTATGGGCGCGACCGGGCTGTTCGTGCAGTTGCAAGACGCGCTCAACACCCTCTGGGGCGCCGAGCCGGGGCCGCTGGGGGGCGTGTGGAACATCGTCAAGGCGCGGCTGAAGGCCTTCGGACTGATTCTGGGCTTCGGCATCGTGATCATCGCCTTTCTGGTGGGCAACACCTACCTGTCGGCGGTCGCGGGGCAGCTGGGCAGCACCATCGGGCTGGGGGCCTTTTTCGTGCGGCTGGTCACGCTGGGGGTGGGACTGGTCGTGCTGACGCTGGTCTTTGCCGCCGTGTACAAGGTGCTGCCCAACGTCCGGCTCCAGTGGCGCGAGGTGTGGGTGGGCAGCGCGGTCACCGCCACGCTGTTCACGCTGGGGCAGCTGGGGATCAGCTGGTATCTGGGCCGCTTCGCGCCAGGCAGCGCCTTTGGGGTGGCGGGGTCGCTGGTCGTGCTGCTGGTGTGGATCTACTACTCGGCGCTGATCTTCTTTTTCGGGGCCGAGGTGACCTGGGTGTACTCGCAAAAGTACGGCTCGGGCGCGGGCGGGGCCGTGAGCGTCACCAAGAAGGAAGAACTCGTCGCCAAGGGCGCCGACCTCGACCCCACCCCCAGTGAGCAGGAACTGGAGGGCCTGGCGCGGGCCGCCGAGCAGGGCAAGCCCGTTGCGGGGCGCTGGGGCCGCAGGTGGCAGGAAGGCCGCGCCGCGCTGCCCCGGGTGCTGCCGCAGGTCCCCACCCAGGCCGAGGGCCGGGTGCTGCCCACCGTGCGCGGGGCGCTGTGGAACGCGCTGACCGCGCTGATGGCCGTCCCCGCCGTGGTGGTGCTGCGGATGCTGGGGCTGACCGGAGGGCGCCGGAAGTAGGGAGGCCGCGCCTTACCCCAGCTCGGGCAGCGGGTAGGGCAGCGTCCCCTCGTAGATCGCGCGGCCCACGATGGCGCCGTGCAGGCCCTCTTCGGCCAGCAGGCGCACGTCGTCCAGGTTCGCCACGCCGCCGCCCACGATCAGGGTGTTGGTCCACAGCTGGCGTACCTGGCGCATCAGCTCGCGGTCGAGGCCCCGCAGGGTGCCGTCGCGGGTCACGTCGGTAAAGATCAGGGTTTCCAGCCCCGCGTCGGCCAGCGCGGGGGTAAGTTCGGCCACCTGTACGCCGCTGCCCTCGGCCCAGCCGTGGGTGGCGACCTCCAGGCCCCGGGCGTCGAGGCTCACGACCACCCGTTCGGGACCGTGCGCCCGGATCAGGTCGCGCACCAGCTGCGGGTTTTTTACGGCGGCGGTGCCGATCACCACCCGCTCCACCCCGGCGCGCAGCAGCGTCTCGGCGCTCTCGCGGTCGCGGACGCCGCCGCCAACCTCGACGGGCACGTCCCAGTCGTCCGCCAGTTCGGCGGCGATGCGGTGGATCACCTCCCGGTTCTCGCCGCGCCCGGTAGCGGCGTCGAGGTCCACCAGATGGACCAGTCCGGCCCCCAGCCGCGCCCAGTGGCGGGCCGCCTCCAGCGGGGAGTCGAAATACACCGTCTCGCGGTCGGGATCGCCCTCGTAAAGCCGCACGGCGCGGCCCGACTGGATGTCCACGCAGGGAATGATCTGGGGCTGGGGGCGCAGGGAGCCGGGCGTCATGCGGGCCAGCATAGCGGCCCTGGCGGGAGGCTCCGGGGGTACACTCCGGGGAATCGTGCGTATCGGGATCGTGACCGCCACCTACCTGCCGTCCCGCAACGGCGTCGCCACGAGTACCGCGCTGTACGCCCGTGGCCTGCGCGAACGCGGGCACGAGGTCCGCATCTTCGCGCCGCGCCACCCCCAGGCGCGCGGGCCGGAAGAGGGCGTCTACCGCCTCAACTCGTCTTTCGCCGGGGCCAGGACGCTGGGGGCGCCCGCCGACTACCCGGTCATGCTCGCGCCGGGGCCGCTGCTGACCTCGCGGCTGCCGCTGCGCGACCTCGACGTGCTGCACACCATGCACCCCTTTCTGGCCGGGCGGCTGGCGTTGAGGTGGGGCCGGGCGGCGGGCGCCCCGGTGGTCTTCACGGCGCACACCCAGTACGACCAGTACCTGCACTACGCGCCCATGCCCAAGCGGGTGGGCCGCGCGATGCTGCGCCCGCACGTGGCGGCCTTTGCCCGGCGGGTGGACACCGTGCTCGCGCCGGGCCGCGCGATGGTCGAGATGCTGCGCGAGTACGGCTTTGCGGGCGAGGTGACGCTCCTGCCCAACCCGGTGGACCTCGCCAGCTTCCGGGAGGCGCGGGGCGAGGCCTTCCGCGCCGAGTACGGGGTGCCGGGGAACGTGCCGCTGGTGATGTACCTGGGCCGCCTCGCGCCCGAGAAGAATCTGGACGTAATGCTGCGGGCCTTTGCCCAGGCGCAGGCCTCGCGCCCCGAGCTGCGGCTGCTGGTGGTGGGCGACGGGCCAGGCCGCGCGGAGGCCGAGGCGAACGCGCCGCAGGGGGTCACCTTCACCGGCCCGGTCCCCTACGCCCGCGTGCCCGAAGCCCTGGCCGCCGCCGACGCCTTTCTCACCGCCAGCACGTCCGAGGTGCTGCCCATGAGCATGATCGAGGCCCTCGCGGCGGGCGCCCCGCTGGTGGCCGCCCAGAGTCCCGCCGCGCTGGATCTGGTGCAGCCGGGAGTCAACGGCCTGGTCACCGACGCGACCCCGGACGCCCTGGCCGCCGGGCTGTTGGGCCTGCTGCGTCCGGACCGCCTGCCGGCCCTGCAAGCCGGGGCGCGGGCCAGCGCCGGGCAGTACGATCTGCCGGGCCGCGCCGCGGCGCTGGAGGCGGTCTACGCGCGCACGCTGGCGCGGGGACGGACGAGAAGCCGCTTCTCGCGTTCGTCGTGACTCTCCCTCCGGGGCCTTCTCCGGGCCGCCGGATAACCAAGCGAAGACCCCCGCAACCTTCTGCGGGGGCCTTGCGTTGTGGTGCCGAGGATGGGACTTGAACCCACACGCCTCGCGGCGCTAGTCCCTGAAACTAGTGCGTCTACCAATTCCGCCACCTCGGCAACCTGTTTGGTATTTCGCCCGCGCACGGGCGCGTTTCAGAGGCTCGCTTACTTTAGCGGCGGGTGGGGGGTCTGTCAACCGCTGCGGGCCTCAGCGGGGGCAGTGGCCGCCCAACCGGTCTTCGAGGAAGGCCCACACGTCGGCGGCCTCCTCGATCACCAGCGCGGTGGGCTTGCCCGCCCCGTGCCCGGCCCGCGTCTGGATGCGGATCAGCACCGGGGCCTCTCCCCCATGCGCCCACTGAAGTTCGGCCCCGAACTTGAAGGAATGCGCCGGAACCACCCGGTCGTCGTGGTCGCCCGTGGTGATGAGCGTGGCGGGGTAGGGCGTGCCTTCCCTCAGGTTGTGGAGGGGCGAGTAGGCCAGCAGCGCCTCCAGCATCTGCGGATCGTCGGCGCGGCCGTAGTCGGAGGCCCAGGCCCAGCCGATGGTGAAGTGCTGGTAGCGCAGCATGTCCAGCACGCCGACCTGCGGAATGGCCGCTGCGAAGAGGTCCGGCCGCTGGGTCATGCACGCGCCCACCAGCAGGCCGCCGTTGCTGCCGCCCTGGATGCCAAGGTGCGCGGGCGAGGTCACGCCCGTCTTGATCAGGTGCTCGGCCACCGCGATGAAGTCGTCGAAGACGTTCTGCTTGTCCCCCAGCGTGCCTGCCCGGTGCCATTCCTCGCCGTACTCGCCGCCGCCGCGCAGGTTGGCCTGCACGTACACGCCGCCGCGCTCCAGCCACGCGAGGCGCGAGGGGCTGAAGGCGGGCGTCAGGCTGATGTTGAAGCCGCCGTAGCCGTACAGCAGGGTGGGGTTCTGGCCGTCGCGGACCATCCCCTTTCGCGCCACGATAAAGAGGGGCACCCGCGTGCCGTCCCGACTGGTGGCGAACTCCTGCGTGACCTCGTAGGCGGAGGCGTCGAAGGTCAGGGCAGGATCGGCCAGCGGCTCGGGTTCACCGTCCGGCAGCAGCAGGCGGTAGGGCATGGTCGGGGTCAGGAAGGACGTGAAGCCCAGGAAGACCTCGGGGTCGTCCTCCTGGGTGCTCAGGCCCATCAGGGAGCCGAGGCCAGGGAGGGTGATTTCGCGCTGGGGACGGCCGTCGCGTCCGTGCAGCGTGACCCGGTGGCTGGCGTCCTCCAGCGTGACGGCGAGGAGGCCACCAGGCACCGCTGCCACGTAGTCGAGCTTGTGCGGCCCTTCCGGGATGAGGTCACGGCGCTCGCCCGTCTCCAGATTCCAGGCGATCACCTTCTCGCGCGGCGCGCCCTCGTCGGTCTTGAGCAGCAGCACGTCGCCCTCGCTGCCGATCAGCTCGAAGCTGGCGCGGAAGTCGGAGACGAGTTCACGCCAGGGACCGCCGGGGGCGAGGTCGCGCACCCACAGCAGGTTCTTGGGGTCGGTGCCCTTCCACACGTGCAGGACGAGGAAGCGGCCGTCGTGCGTGACCTGCGGGCGGAAGCCCCAGTCGGGTTCGTCAGGGCGGGCGACGACGAGGGTGTCCTCGGCCTGCGGGGAGCCGACCCGGTGGAACATCAGGCGCTGGTTCCGGTTCGCCCCGGTCAGGACGCCGCCTTCCGTGGGCGCGTCGTAGGCGCTGTAGTAGAAGCCGGAGCCGTCGGGGAGCCACTCGGCCCCGCTGAACTTGCTCCAGTCGAGGCGGTCGGGAAGGTCCTCGCCACTCGAAACGTCGCGCACCTGCCAGGTCACCCAGTCGCTGCCGCCGCTCTGGGTGCCGTAGGCGAGCCGCCTGCCGTCCTCGCTCACCGACGCGCCCGCCAGCGCCACCGTCCCATCCGCGCTGAGGGTGTTGGGGTCGAGCAGGGTGCGCCACGGCCCGCGCGGGCTGTCGGCGACCTCCAGCACGGGCTGGTTGAGGAGGCCGGGGTTGAACTGCCGGAAGTACCGCGCCCCGCGTTTCCAGGGCGTGCCTTCCTTGGGATAGTTCCATAGGGCGGTCAGGCGCCCCTGGTAGGCGGCGCGGGCGGGCAGGGTATCCAGGTGGGCGCCGGTCACCCGGTTCTGCGCCTCCACCCAGGCGCGGGTCTCCGGGCTGTCGGGGTCTTCCAGCCAGCGGTAGGGGTCCGGCACGCGGACCTCGCGGCCGTGGGGGTCGGTGTACACGTCCACGTGGTCGCCACGCAGAGACTCCGGGTATTGGAGGGTCACGGGGGGCATTCTGTCACGGCAAAAGCCGGGGGCAGAGGGCGGGAATCTCCCCTGCCCCTCTGCCCCCGTCCTTCCGGTTTTACTTCACCAGGCCGAGCTTGCGAACCTCGTCGCGCTCCTCGATGAGTTCCTGCGCGGTGGCGTCCATCTTGCCCCGGCTGAACTCGGACACGTCGAGGCCCTGCACCATCTCGTACTGGCCGCCGCTGCACCGCACGGGGAAGCCGTAGATCAGGCCCTCGGGCACGCCGTAGGAGCCGTCACTGGGAATGCCCATGCTGACCCACTCGCCTTCGGGGGTGCCCAGCGCCCAGTCGCGCATGTGGTCGATGGCGGCACTGGCAGCCGAGGCCGCGCTGCTGGCCCCCCGCGCCTCGATGATCGCCGCGCCGCGCTTGGCGACGGTGGGGATGTAGGTGCCCTCGTACCACTCGCGCTCCACGAGGTCGAGGGCGGGCTGGCCGTTCACGGTCGCCTGCGAGAGGTCGGGGTACTGGGTTGAGGAGTGGTTGCCCCAGATGGTGATGTTCTTGATCGCGCTCACGGGCTGCCCGGTCTGCTCGGCGAGTTGCGAGATCGCGCGGTTGTGGTCCAGACGCACCATCGCGGTGAACTGCTTCGGGTCGAGGTCGGGCGCGTTCTGCTGCGCGATCAGGGCGTTGGTGTTGGCGGGGTTGCCCACCACGAGCACCTTCACGTCGCGGCTGGCAACGGCGTTCAGCGCCTCGCCCTGCGGCTTGAAGATGCCGCCGTTGGCGCTCAGCAGGTCACCGCGCTCCATTCCGGCCTTGCGGGGCATCGCGCCCACGAGCAGGGCGTAGTCGGCGTCCTTGAAGGCGACCATCGGGTCGTCGGAGGTCACGATGTCCGCCAGCAGCGGGAACGCGCAGTCGCGCAGCTCCATCACGACGCCCTGAAGCGCCTTCAGCGCAGGCGTGATTTCCAGCAGTTGCAGGATGACGGGCTGATCCTTGCCCAGCATGTCGCCGGACGCGATGCGGAACAGCAGGCTGTAGCCGATCTGCCCGGCGGCGCCGGTAACGGCCACGCGGACGGGTTGCTTGGTCATGGTCATGGGGTGTACCTCCTGAAAGGTGAGATTGGTCGCCCAACAATAACGCGGGGGCGGGAGTAGGGGCGGGGGCGTTCCCCAGGGGGAGACAGCTCACCCCATCCGCCCCAGCACCCTGATCACCCGTGCGCAACGGGGCGGATCGATGGTCAACCCCGCCTCCAGCCCCCAGAGCCAGTAATCGACGGTGCGGACATAGGTCCAGGCGCGGGCCAGCCCAGCGTCCAGCCCCGCCGAACTGACGATCCGGTCAAGCGCCCACTCCACCCCGCCGCGCGCCTCAATCTCCTCCAGCCGCCACCACAGCAGTTGGGCCACGCCGTATTCCGAGTCCCCGACGAGCACCTGAGGGTCGATGACCAGCCAAGGCTCGCGTCCAGCACGCAGGACGTTCCCGTCGTGAATGTCCCAGTTGACGAGCAGGTTTCCGGCCGAGGGGGCAAGGGCGAAGGCCAGGTCAGCCGCCCGCTCCATGACCCGTCGGGGCAGCGGGCGGCCCTGCCGCTCCCAACGCTCCGGCAACGTGGCCCCCACCTGCCGAGCCACCGCCGCCAGCGAGGGAAAATCCACCGGGGCCGGAACAGCGAGCCGACTCAGCAGCCCCCCGGCGACATGCAGGGCCTCCTCCACCCCGACCCGGCCCAGGTCCGCCGCACTGTCGAGGCGTTCGAGGAGAAGCACCTGCCGCCCCATGTCCGCCCGCAGCAGCCGAACAGCGCCCTGCCCGTCCCACAGCGTCAGAGCCGTGACCACCCGCTCCAGAGTGCCGTCCTCGCTCGGCCAGGTGACCTTGAGCACGGCGGGCGTGCCCGCGCCGCGCACGGCGAAGACCAAGCCCCATTCCCCATGCATGGCCGGACCCTCCACCTCCAGGCCCCAGGCGGCGCAGACTTCAGCGATCAGATTGGGCAACGACCCGATCCAGCGGCGACCCGCCTCACCCGACCGGGCGACAGTCCTCGTGGCAAACGCTTCGGGCACGGTGATCATCTCAGATCGGCGCGTCTTCCTCAAACCTCGGCTCGCGCTTCTCGCGCAGGCTGCTCAGGCCCTCGCGCACGTCGGGGCCGGTGAAGCCCAGGAACTCGAGGGCGAGGCTGGTGTCGAAGGTCGGTCCCATCGCCCGCAGCCAGTTGTTGAGGGCGTATTTGGTCCAGCGGACGGCGGTCGGACTACCCGAGGCGAGCTTGCGGGCCACAGCCCACGCGCGGTCGAGCAGTTCCTCGTCGGGCACGCACAGGCTGACCAGGCCGATGCGCTCGGCTTCCTCGCCGCTGACGGGTTCGCCCGTCATCAGGTGGTACTTGGCCTTGTTCAGCCCGCACAGCAGGGGCCAGACCATCGCGGCGTGGTCGCCTGCCGCCACGCCCAGCCGCACATGCCCGTCCAGAATCCGGGCCGACTTCGCCGCGACGCTCACGTCCGCGAGCAGGGCGACCGCCAGCCCCGCGCCCACGCAGGGGCCGTGGATGGCGCTCACGACGGGTTTCCCGCAGTTGACGAGGTTGTACACGAGGTCACGGGCTTCTTTCCACACGCGGGCCAGCGCCGTGAAGTCCTGGCTCATCTCCTCGATCAGCGCGAAGTCGCCGCCCGAGGAAAAGCCCCGGCCCTCACCGCGCACCAGTACGCAGCGGACGCCTGAGGCGGCGTCGATGTCGCGCCAGACATACGTCAGGGCGCGGTGAGCGTCGGCGTCCACGGAGTTCAGGGTCTTGTCGTTGCGCAGGACGACTTCGAGAATGCCGCCTTCGTGCAGGGTGAGGTGCAGGCCGGGGTAGGCGCCCGGCGCGGTGAGCTGCTGCGCGGTCAGGGAGTGGGCTGGCATGGGGGGAGGCTAACACCCCCCGGCTTCAGGGCAGGCCCACCAGACCCTCACGGTTGACCAGCGCGGCGGGCACGCCCAGTTCGGCGGACCGCGCCGTGTCGGGCAGGCCGGGGGGGCCAGCGAACAGCAGGGTCGGGCGGGCCTCCAGCCCGATACTCCCGGCCTCATCGATCCGGGCGAGCAGGGCTTCGAAGCTCCAGTCGCGCGCCCACAGCCGCTTGAGGGCGTGCAGGGCGGCGGTGCCGGGGGGCAGCACGGTCGCCGCTTCGGTCTCGCGCCCGCCGGGGCGGCGCAGGTGCAGCTCGCCCGTGCTCAGACCCGCGTTGCCCAGCGCCCGGTAAAAGCGCTGCACCGCGTCGTCGCCCAGATAGCTCGTCAGAATCAGGCCAGCGGCGCGCGGCGCGAGGGTCTCCAGCAGGTCCTCGTCGAGCCGCGCGGGGTTCAGCGGCGCGAGCAGGCGCGAGAGCTGCTCGGGCAAGTTGGCCTCACGGTAAAAGGCTTCCTCGTAGGCGGCGGGAACCAGCATGGCGGCCGGGACGCGCCCCAGGTGTTCGGCCAGGCGGTGGGTCTCGGCGCCCACCTGGGACGGCGGCAGCCGGACAGCCTCGCTGAGGGTCAGCATGGTCAGGAGCTTAGAGGATTTCCCCAGACCGCTGACCGCACGGGGGGTCTTCCCTGCGGAATACTGCCCCCATGACCCAGCAGCCAGACCGCCGCTTTCCCATCGGCCCCATTCAGGACCTGCCCGGCCGGGACCGGGCCGCGCTGGAGGAGGTCGCCTCGCGGCTGGAGGGTGCGGCGCGCGAGTGGCGCGCCCTGCTGACCGGGCTGGACGCGGCGGGGCTGAGCCGCACCTACCGGCCCGGCGGCTGGACAGTCGCGCAGCTCGCCCACCACGCGGCCGACGCGCACCTGCACGGCCTGCACCGCCTGAAATACGGCCTGACGGTGGAGGGGTACGTGATTCAGCCCTTCGCGCAGGAGGCGTGGCTGGCCCTGGCCGACGCGGCCTTGCCGGTGGAGGCGGCGCTGGGCCTGCTGGACGCCGCGAACCTGCGCTGGGCGGCCCTGCTGCGCGGCACCGACCCCGCGCAGTTCGCCCGGCGGGTCACCCACCCGCAGGAGGGCGAGCAGGACCTGTGGCGCCTGACCGCCAAGCACGACTGGCACCTGCGCCATCACCTCGCGCACGCGCGGCTGGCGCTGGAGTAGATCCTAGTCCTCCAGGTGCGCGTGGTCGTTGTAGGTCAGCAGCGTCCAACCTGCCGCGCCGCGTTCCAGGCGGGTGAGGCCGGTGTGCGCGTGGCGGTAGGGAAAGGGCAGCACGTAGCCCCGCTGCGGGGTGGCGGGCCAGCCGAACAGCCCGCACAGCAGGGCGCGCAGGGCGGCCCCGTGGGTAAAGGCGGTGACGGTTCCGCCGGGCAACTCCTCCGCCCAGGCGCGCAGGCGGGCGGCCACCGCCGCCAGGCTCTCGCCGCCGCCGGGCGCGGGCAGGCGCCAGGGGTCTCGCTGCCACGCGGCGTAGTCGGGGTCGTGGAGCACGTCCACCGTGGTGGCCCCCTCGTAACGCCCGAAGTGCAGCTCGCGCAGCCGGGCGTCCAGGGTGAGGTCCGCAGCGGGCAGGGCCAGCCGCGCCGTCTCGGCGGCCCGCCGCAGGTCGCTGGCATAGACGGTGCCGGGGTTGCCCCCCGCCAGCCGCTGTCCCAGCCGCCGCGCCTGCTCCTCCCCCACCTCGCCCAGCGGCGTATCGGTCCAGCCCTGCCAGCGGCCCGCGCCGTTCCAGTCGGTCGCCCCGTGGCGAATCAGGGTCAGGCGCAGCGCGGCGCTCAGGGCCGGGCCTCGGGGTCGGGGTGCTGACTGGCGGTGTCCAGCCCTTCCGCGAGCGGGGGGACCGGGCGCGGCCTCCCCTCCTCGTCGAGCGCCACGAACACGAACACGCCCGTGGTGGCGAGTTGCTGCTCGCCGGAGGCCATGTTCTCGCGGTACACGTCCACCCGGATGGTCATGGAGGAGCGGCCCACCCGCACCACCCGCGCGTCGAGCGCGACCGCGTCCCCCACCCGGATCGGGGTGTGGAAGTCCACGCCGTCCATGCGGGCCGTGACCACCGCGCCCCCCGTGCCTGCGTGCCGCACCGCCGCGACGCTGGCCGCCTTGTCCATCAGCGAGAGCACGAAGCCCCCGAAGGCCGTCCCCAGGTAATTGGTGTCCTTGGGAAAGACCAGTTCGAGCATCCGGGCACGGCTGCGGGGAGCGGGGGTGGTGGGCAGGGCGGGCAGGTCGGTCATCGCGCCCGAGTGTAGCGGCCCCCGGGCCTGGCAAACGGCCCTGCGCGGCGGGAAGGAGCGCCAGAAATGGGGGCAGGACAATTGACACCCCCAGCGGCACGTGCCAGCATGAACGCACCCACAATTTGTACTGCGTGCAGAGGGGGCCGAAGCGCGGCCCAGAGGTGTTGTCCCGGCTTTTATCGCTGTGTCCCGCCCCAGGGGGGCACCGGAGGTTCACTATGACCAAGCGTTCCCTGATTCCTCTTTTCCTCGCGCTCGGCGCGGGGTCCGCGCTGGCCGACAAGGTCGTGAGCATCGGCTTCAGCGGTCCGCTGTCGGGCGGCGCCGCGCTGTACGGCAAAGACACCCAGAGCGGCGTCGAGATGGCGATCAACGAACTCAACCGCGCGGGCGGGATCACCGTGGGAGGCGAGAAAGTCACCTTCCGGCTGGTGTCGCTCGACGACCGCTACCTGCCCAACGAGACGGCCACCAACGTGCGGCGCCTGACCTCGCAGGGCATCGACGTGGTGTTCGTGCCGCACGCGGGCGGCATCTTGGCGGTGCAGCCGCTGGCGGTGCGCGACCCCAACTTCCTGCTGGTGGCGTACTCCAGCGAGCCGAAGATCCTGGACGCCAAAAGCCCCATGACCTTTATGCTCCCGCCGCGCTACGACAACTACCTGCAACCCTTCGTCTCGACCCAGATGAAGGCCTTCGGCAAGAAACTCGGGATGGTGGGCACCACCAGCGCCTACGGCAAGCAGTGGGCCGACGCCGTGACCGAGGAGTGGAAAAAGCAGGGCGGCACCGTCGGGCGCGACAACGGGGTGGACTATTCCACCACCGTGGACTACTCCAGCGCCGTGACCAAGGCGCTGGCGGAAAAACCCGACGTGCTGTTTATCGGCGGCCCCTCGCAGCCCACCGCGCTGGTCGTCAAGGCGGCGCGCGAACAGGGGTTCAAGGGCGGCTTCATCGTGATGGACCAGGCCAAGTTCGAGCAGATGGACACGGTCGTGCCGCGCGCCTACCTCGACGGCTCGGTGGGCGTGCTGCCGACCAAGGAGTTCCCCGGCACCCAGCTCTTTGTCTCGCAGTACCAGCGCGCCTACAAGAAGATTCCCACCAGCGAGGCGGGCCTGAACTACATGGGCATGAACGTGATCGCCAAGGCGATGGAACTCGCCGGGACGACCGACAACCCGCAGGCGATCCGCGCGCAGCTCAACGCCGCCGCCAAGGCGCTGCCGCTCAGCAAGACCGTCTACAAGCTCGCGGGCGTCACCGCCGGGGGCCACGTGGACGCCGAGTTCCTGATCGCCAGCGTCAAGAACGGCAAGTACACCCGCCTGCGCGTGAGCAAGGTCTTCAAGTAAACCGCGTGCTGCCCGGCTGATCGTCCGTACCGCGCCCTGAGGGTCAGAGGGGCGCGGGCTTTTTTCTTTCTGGAGGCTGGTCCTTGACCCTCTTTTTGCAACAACTGTTCAACGCGCTGGCCCTGGGCGGCGTGTACGCGCTGGTGGCGCTGGGGCTGACCCTGGTCTACGGCGTGATGCGGGTGCCCAACTTCGCGCACGGCGGCCTGTACATGCTGGGCGCGTACTTCACCTACGCCGTGCTGAACGGCCTGGGCGTGCCCTACGTCGCCGCGCTCCTGATCGCGGCGGTGGCGGTGGCGGGGCTGGCCGCCGGGCTGGAGCGGGCGGTGTTCTACCCGCTCCGGAACGCGCCGCACGTCCACTCCATGATCGCCGCCATCGGGGTGCTGTTCTTTCTGGAAGCGGCGGTGCAGTTGATCTGGGGACCCGACTTCAAGCAGATCGCCGAGCCGGTGACCGGCATTCTGAACCTGGGCGGCGTGGTCATCACCTGGCAGCGCTTGATCGTGATCGCCGCCTCCGTGCTGGTGATGCTGGGGCTGAACTACTTCCTGAAGCGCACCCTGACGGGCGCCACCATCGAGGCGATGTCTCAAAACCGCGAGGGCGCGCGGCTGGTCGGCATCAACGTGAACCGGGTCGGCATGCTGACCTTCGCCATCTCGGGAGGGCTGGCCGCCGCCGCCGCCGCATTGATCGCGCCCATCGTCTCGGTCGCCCCCTCGATGGGCGAGGTGATGAACCTCAAGGTCTTCGCCATCATCATCCTGGGCGGCATGGGCAGCGTGCCGGGAGCCATCGTGGGCGCCTTTTTGCTCGCGCTGGCGGAGGTGTTCGGGGGCTTTTACATCAACCTGGATTTCGCGGACGTGATCGGGTTCGCGGCGCTGGTGGTCGTGCTGGCGATCCGGCCCCAGGGGCTGTTCAGGAGGGGGACGTGATGCAGGTGAGGGCGTGGAAAGGGGCCGCAGGCGCGGCGGCGAAGCACCGGGGCGTGACCGCATGAGCGCCGCGACCCGCAGGAAGTTCAACCCCGGCCTGCTGGGCTGGCTGGCCGTCTTCGCGCTGGCGGCGGGGCTGCCGCTCTTGCAACCCGGCGGCTACGTGCTGGACGTGGCGATCAACACCATGATCTGGGCGATGCTGGCCTACGGCCTGAACATCATGCTGGGGTATACGGGATTGCTGTCGCTGGCGCACGCGGGCTTTTTCGGCATAGGCGCCTACACGGTGGGCATCCTGACCTTGAAAGCGGGCTGGAGCTTCTGGCTCGCCTGGCCCGCCGGGGTGCTGCTCGCGGCGCTGGGCGGCCTGCTGCTGGGGCTGGTGGCCTTCCGCACGCGCGGGGACGCCTTCTCGATCTTCACGCTGGGGGTCGGGGTGATCATCGCGCTGGTGATCAACAAGTGGGACGACCTGACTGGCGGCAACGACGGCCTCAACGGGGTGCCGCCCGCCTCCAGCCTCCTGGGCATCGACTTTTCCAAGTCGGCGAACTTCTACTACGTGGCCCTGGCCGCGCTGGCACTCACCATTCTGGTGGTCGCGCGCACCCGCCAGAGCGTGTTCGGGCGCTCGCTGGTCGCCATCCGGGGCGGCGAGGACCTCGCGCGCAGCGCCGGAATCGACGTGTATACCCACAAGCTGCGGGCGCTGATGCTCTCGACCGCCATCGCGGGCTTCGCGGGCGGCGTGTACGCGGCCTACGTGGGCTTCCTGGGATCGGGCGCGACCGGGCCGACAACCACCTTCACCGTGCTGCTGTACCTGCTGGTGGGCGGGGTGGGCACGCTGGCCGGGCCGCTGGTGGGCACCGCGCTGATCTACGTGGCGCTCCAGTTCATGAAGGGCCTGCAAGACTACCAGTACATCGTGTTCGGGCCGCTGCTGGTGCTGCTCGTTCTCTTTGCGCCGCAGGGGCTGGCGGGGCTGTGGGACCGCGCCCAGGCGCGGCGGGTGCGCGCCCGCACCGAGCGGACGGTGGACCATGCCTGAGGCGCCCATCCTGGCCCTGCCCCTGCTGGAAGTCGAGGGGCTGGGCATCCACTTCGGCGGCCTGCACGCGGTCCGCGACGTGACCGCCTCGGTCCCGGCCGGGCAGATCACCGCGATTATCGGGCCGAACGGGGCAGGCAAAAGCACCTTCTTCAACCTGATCTCGGGCTTCTACCAGCCCACCTCGGGGCGCATCCGCTTTCAGGGGGAGGACATCACCCGCCTGCGGACCCACCAGGTCGTCGCGCGCGGGATCGCCCGCACCTTCCAGACGACCACCATCTACAAGGAACTCAGCGTGCTCGACAACGCCATGATCGGCCACCGGGTCCGCACCCGCGCCGGGCTGCTCGACGCGCTGCTGCGCACGGGCCGCGAGCGCCGCGACGAGGAGGAAAGCCGGGTGGGCGCGATGCGCGCGCTCGACCGGGTGGGGCTGGCCGCGCAGGCCGGGCGGCCCGCCGGGGCGCTGACCCAGGAGGGCCAGAAACGCGTCGGCATCGCGATGGCGCTGTCGAGCGACCCCAAGCTGCTGCTGCTGGACGAACCCGCCGCCGGAATGAACCCGGAGGAGACGGTCAGCCTGATGGGACTCATCCGCGAACTGGTGTCCGGAGGCCTCACGGTCGCGCTGGTCGAGCACAAGATGAGCCTGGTGATGGGCCTGGCCGACGGCATCGTGGTGCTGCACCACGGCCAGAAGATCGCCCAGGGCACGCCGGGCGCCGTCAGCCGCGACCCCGCCGTGATCGAGGCGTACCTGGGCGGGCACGCGCACGGCGGCCAGATGGGCCAGCCGGGGCGGGCCGCCGGGGAGACGGGAGGCGCCCATGCTTGAGGTCCAGAATCTCAACGTGAACTACGGCGCCTTCCGGGCGCTGCACGAGGTCAGCCTGACCGTCCAACCGGGCGAGATCGTGGTGCTGCTGGGCGCCAACGGGGCGGGCAAGAGCACCCTCTTCCGCACGCTGAGCGGGTTGCAGCGCCCCTCGGGCGGCGCGGCGACCTGGAAAGGCGTTCCGCTGACCGGCGGGCGGCCCGAGTTCAACGTGGCGCGCGGCGTGGCGCAGTGCCCGGAAGGCCGCCTGCTGTTTCCCGACCTCAGCGTGGAGAAGAACCTGCGGCTGGGCGCTTTCGTCCACCGCCGTGACCCTGCCGGAACGGCGCGCGAGCTGGAGCGGGTGTACGCCCTTTTCCCCATCCTGGTGGAAAAGCGCAACGCGCCCGCCGGGAGCCTCAGCGGCGGGCAGCAGCAGATGGTCGCCATCGCGCGGTCGCTGATGGCGCGGCCCGAGCTGCTGCTGCTCGACGAGCCGTCGCTGGGGCTGGCGCCGCTGGTCGTCGAGCAGGTCTTCGAGGCGGTGGAGCGGGTGAACGCGGCAGGGGTCAGCGTGCTGCTGGCCGAGCAGAACGCCTTCGCGGCGCTGGGTATCGCGCACCGGGGCTACGTGCTGGAAGGCGGGCGGGTTTCGCTGCAAGGCTCGCAGGGCGAACTGCTGGGCGACGACCGGGTGCGCAGCGCGTACCTGGGGGTGTAAAGAGAGCGGCCAGCGGCCAGCAGGAGCGGCGCGTAACCTCCCCGTTACACGCCGCTCCTCCTTTGCTTACAGAAGGCCGCTAGACTTCCCTCAGTCGCCCCCCCGTGTGGACCAAGGTGGGGGCCGAACTCCGGACGAGAGCACCGCCGTACCCGGTCACGACAAGACGGCGCAGGAGGTCTCTTATGGCATGGACGCTGCTCGTGATCGCGGGGTTGCTGGAAGTCGGCTGGGCCATCGGCCTGAAGTACACCGAGGGCTTCACCCGGCCCGTCCCCACCGTGCTCACCATCCTGAGCATGGTCGCCAGCATGGGGCTGCTGGGGCTGGCGGCGCGGACGCTGCCCATCGGCACGGCCTACGGGGTGTGGGTCGGCATCGGGGCGGTGGGGGCCGCCATCCTGGGCATCGTGCTGTTCAAGGAACCCGTGACCCTGGCCCGGCTGCTCTTCCTGGGCATGATGATCGCGGCGATCATCGGCCTGAAGGCGACGAGCGGAAGCTGAGGACGGCGAAGGTCAGCGGGCGGCCTGGGCGGCGAGCACTTCCCCGGCCGCCCGCTCGCCGCTCTCGACGGCGCCGTCCATGTAGTTCATCCACACGCGCGCGGTCTCGGCGCCCGCCCAGTGCAGGCGCCCGACCGGGGCACGCAGCGCCTCGCCGTAGCCGGTCCAGGTACCGGGGCCGAACAGCGCCCCGTAGCACCCGCCGCTGTGGGGTTCGGCCGCCCAGTCGCGCTCGACCGTTTCCAGCGGGTACCTGGCCTGCGGGCCGAACAGCCGCGCCAGGCTCTCCAGGGCGGCGGCGCGGCGTTCTTCCCCCGGGCGGTCCATCCAGGCGCGGGCCTCTCCCCCCTCCAGGAAGCCCAGCAGCACGCCGGGAGTACCCTGCGGCGGACTGTTGTCGAAGGTCACGGTGACCGGGCCGCGCTCGCTGATGGACATGCCGCTCAGGCCCGCCTCGCGCCAGAAGGGGCGCTCGTAGACCGCCATGAACTTCACGACCGCGCCCATCGGGAGCCGCTGCTGAAGCTGCGCGCGGCGGGGCGGCAGCGGAGGGTCGAACCCCATGCCGGAGAGCAGCGCCGGGGGCACGGCCACCACCGCGTGCCCGGCGCGGTGCGGTCCCTGCGGGGTGTGCAGGGTCACGCCCGCCTCATTCCGCTCGACCCGGATGACCGGGCACCCCAGCCGCACGTCGGGCAGCGCGTCGGCCAGGCGCAGGGCGAGGCTCTGGGCGCCGCCCAGGATCCGGTCTTGCAGGGCGTGCCCGCGCGTGAGGGTATGCCCGTTGATCCCGCCCCCGTGCGCGGTGTAGGTCAGGGCGTGCAGCAGGCTCAGCTCGGAGGCGTCCGCGCTGAAGACGGCCCCGGCATACAGGCGCATCAGCGCGCGGGTCTGGGGGGTATGGGCATGGCGGGTGATCCAGCTCTCGAACGTCTGGGCGTCCAGCTCTGCCGCGCCCGGGGCCGTCCAGGGAGCCTCCAGGGGAATCTGACGGGCCAGCCGCTCGAAGCGGGCGGAGAGCAGGGCGTAGTCGGCCAGAACATGCGGCGGCAGCGGCGGAATCAGGCCCCGGTACCTCAAGGTGCGGCCCAGCAGGTGCGCGAGGTTTTGCCCGGCGTCGTGCGTGGGGTAGACCTCCAGCCCGAGTTCCCGGATCAGGGCCATGACGTGCGGCTGGTTTGGCCCGACCCACTGCCCGCCGAGGTCCACGCTGACCCCCGTGAGCGGCAGCCGGACAGTGTGGGTGCGCCCGCCGACCCGCCCACGCGCCTCCAGCACCCGCACCCGCCGCCCGGCCCCGGCGAGCCTGCGCGCCGCCGTCAGCCCCGCCAGGCCCGCCCCGACGATCAGCACGTCCACGTCCGCCTGGGTTGTCGTCATGCACCAGCGTACCCCCTGACCCGGCGCGGCGGGAACGGGCGCAGGTGGGCCGCCCCTACCCCGCCAGCAGCAAGATGAGCTGCGCGAGGAAGATCTTGCCGATCAACGCCACCGGATACACCGAGGTGTAGCCCAGCTCGGGAACCTCGTTGCCGGTGCGCTCGGTGCCGTAGCCCAGCACGGCAGGCTGGGTGCCCAGACCGGCGGCCAGACCCGTGAGCAGGCTGTAGGGCAGCCGCAAGAGCCGGTACCCGGTCCACAGCAGCAGCGAGACGACCACGACCGTGATCAGCGTGCCCGCCAGCAGGAGATAGACCCCCTGGGCACTGGCGAGCTGCGCCGCGAAACGCCCGCCGCTGCGCAGGCCCACGCCCGCCAGAAAGAGGGCCAGCCCCAGCTGGCGCAAGGTCAGGTTGGCGCTGTAGGGGATGTTCCAGACGATGCGCCCGCTGCGCCCCAGCGCCCCCAGCAGCAGCCCGACGAGCAGCGGTCCACCTGCCACGCCCAGCCGGAAGGTCCCGCCGCCGGGCAGCGGCAGCGGCAGGGTGCCCAGCGCCAGCCCCAGCACCAGCCCCAGGCTGAAGGTCAGCAGGTTGATCTCGGAGAGGCGGCGGTACGAGTCGCCGAAAAAACGGGTCACCTCGCCCATGCGTTCGCGCGGGGCGACCACACGCACCCGGTCCCCGAGTTCGAGGACCGTCGCCCCGCCCGGCACGATGTCGCGGTCGCCCCGGCGCACGCGGGTCACGGTGGCGCCCAGCCGCTCGCGCACCCTCAGCTCCGAAAGCCGCCGCCCCGCCACCCGGGGGCTGGACACGAAGATGCGCCGGAAATCCAGCACCGAGCGGTCGCTGCTCAGCGATTCGGGCAGTTCCTCGCCGAGCTGCGCGATCACGGCCGCCACGTCGCCCGGCGCCCCGGTGATGGACACCAGATCGCCCCGGCGCAGCACCGACCCCGCCTCGGCCGGTTCAAGCTGCCCGCCGTGCAGCAGTCGCCCGAACACCACCCGCTCGCCGTGCGTCCGCGCGAAGGCCTCCACTGTGGGTTCGCGCGGGTCCTGCACCCGGAGCGTGCGGGTGACGGGTTCTTCCGCCGAGACACCCAGCGTCCGCGCTTCTCCCGGGTAGTCGGGGCGGTAGCGCCGCTCGAAGAAAAACAGCGCCAGCATCACGCCGATCACGCCCATCGGGTAGGCGATGGAGTAGGTCACGACCGGGTCGCCCGCTCCCGGCTGGCCCGCCACCGCCTCGATCACGCCCGCCAGTGCGGGGGTGCTGGTCAAGGCCCCGGTGTACAGCCCGGCGGTGAGCGCAGGGTCCAGGCCCAGCAGCCGCCCGGCCAGCAGCGTCAGCCCCGCCCCCAGGGTCAGCAGGGCCAGCACCAGCGCGTTGCGAATCAGCCCGGCGCGGCCCAGCGACCCCAGAAAATGCCCGCCGCTCGCCAGCGCGATGGAAAAGACGAAGAGCGCCAGCCCCAGCTCGTAGACCGCCGGGTCCAGCGCGATGCGCGGATCGAGCGCGCTGACCAGCAGCCCCGCGAACAGCACCCCCGCCACCCCCAGGCTGAACCCCAGCACCCGCACGCTGCCCAGCGCAAAGCCCAGCAGCAGCACCACGAAGAGGGTCAGGACCGGATTCTCGGCAAGCAGGTTCAGCGCAGCCATGGGGGCAACCTTACCCGGATCGGGGCAGGCAGGGGTTCAGCCGAGCAAGACAGTGGGCAGCCCCGGCCCGCCGTCCAGGATGGGACCGCAGCGTCAGCCGAGCGCCACCGCGGGACATCTCGGTGGCGCTCAAGCTGCGGGACTTCAGATGAGAGCCGTTCTTCCCGCGCCGGAGCCTGACCGTGGAGAACAGGGCGGCAGTGCTCTACCCGAGGTCCCCCCGCTCAGTCCTCGTCGAAAGCGCCCAGCGTGCGGAAGCGGGCGGCCCGGCCCGCCTTCAGCGCGTGCGGTTCCAGCCCCGACAGCTCGGCCAGCTGGCGCGCGACGGCCTCGCCCAGGAAGCGGGCGGCGGCCTCCGGGTCGAGGTGGGCGCCCCCCGGCGGCTCGGGCACGACCTCCTCGACCAGGCCGAGGTCCAGCAGGTCGGGCGCGGTGAGCCGGAGGGCCTCGGCGGCTTCCGGGGCTTTGGCCGCGTCTTTCCAGATGATGCTGGCCGCACCCTCGGGCGAGATCACCGAGTACCAGGCGTTTTCCTGGATGAGCACCCGGTTGCCGACCCCCAGCGCGAGCGCTCCGCCCGAGCCACCCTCGCCGATCACGGCGCACACGGCCGGGACCCGCAACCGCACCATCCGCTGGATGCTCTCGGCGATGGCCCAGCCCTGGCCGCGTTCCTCGGCTTCGATGCCGGGATAGGCGCCGGGCGTGTCGATCAACGTCACCACCGGCAGCCCGAAGCGGTCGGCGAGGTCCATCAGGCGGATCGCCTTGCGGTAGCCCTCGGGATTGCTCATGCCGAAGCGGCGGCGAATCTTGGACTTGGTATCGCGGCCCTTTTGCTGCATCAAGAGCATGACGGGCGTGCCCAGCCAGCGCGCCGGGCCGCCGATCAGGGCGGGGTCGTCCCCGTAGGCGCGGTCGCCGTGCAGCTCGGTAAAGTCGCTGCACAGCCGCTCGACGTAATCCAGGGCGGTGGGGCGCCCCGGCGCGCGGGCCAGCCCGACCCGCTCCCAGCGCGTGAGGCGGGCGTGGCCTTCCCCGCGCAGGCGCTCGACCTCGGCGCGCAGGGGGTTGAGCGCCGCGTCAAGGTTCTGCCCGGTGCGCCCGGCGGTGGCTTCCAGCTCGCGCAGCCGGGCTTCGAGTTCGCGCAGGGTCTCGGCGGGGGCGGTCATGCGCTCCCCCCGGCGGAGCGGCGGGTCAGCACGCCCAGCAGCGTCCGCAGGTAGGCGCGGTGCTCGCGGCGGTCCACCACGGCGTCCACCATGCCGTGCTCCAGCAGGAACTCGGCGCGCTGAAAGCCTTCGGGCAGATGCTGGCGGATGGTCTGCTGGATCACGCGCGGCCCCGCGAACCCGATCAGGGCGCCCGGCTCGGCCACGATCACGTCCGCGACGGTGGCAAAGGAGGCGGTCACGCCCCCCGTTGTCGGATCGCTGAGGATGGAGACGTACGGCAGGCCGCGCTCGGAGAGGCCCTCGAGCGCCACAGTGGTCTTCGCCATCTGCATCAGCGAGAGGGCACTCTCCTGCATCCGCGCGCCGCCGCTGGCCGCGACAAGCACGAAGGGCGTCCCGGCCGAGGCCGCATGTTCCGCCGCGCGGGCGATCTCCTCACCGACCACGCTGCCCATGCTGCCGCCCGAAAAAGCAAAGTCCATCGCGGCGACCGTGACCGGCAGCCCGTGAATCTGCCCCGTGCCGGTCAGGATCGCGTCGGGGCGGCCGGTCTTGGCCTGCGCGCGGGCCAGCCGCGCCGGGTAGGGTTCGGTGTCCTCGAAGCCCAGCGGATCGGTGGGCCGCACCCGGCCCGAGCGCGCTTGAAAGCTGCCGGGGTCGAGCAGCACCTCCAGCCGCTTGCCCGCGTCCAGGCGCAGGTGGTGGCCGCACTTGGGGCACACGAAACTGCTCAGTTCGAGGTCGCGGTTGTACAGCCCCTCCTTGCACTGGGGGCACTGGGTCCACAGGTCCGGCAGCTCCGCGCCCACCTGCTGCTGCGGGCGGCGTCTGCGGAAAAAACGGTCGAGCGCCATAAGCCTTTTCACTCCTTCCTGCGGTCAGGTTCCTGCGGTCTGGCCCTGCGGCGGGTCGGCCCCCGCGTGCCCCCGGTCCCGCTTCTCGCCGCCCACCTTGCCGCAACGGGGCAGCGGACGCCGGGACGAAAGCAGCTCTGGGCACCAGGGGAGAGGCCGCACAACAGGACCTGGAAAAACAGCTTCCCGGCGCATTCTAGACGCGCCGGGAGGGGCACTTCCGAACTTCTGAACCGGGTGCAAGAGAAGCCGGGACCCGCCGCCTCCCGGCCGCTCAGCCCAGGCGGCGCTTGAGGTAATCGTCGATCTGCGCGAGCTGCACGTTCAGGTCGCGTTGCAGGGCGTCGATGCGGGCGTTGGTGGCCTCCAGCCCGGGAGCCGGGAGGGCCGGGCGGCCCACGCTCTGGCCCAGCGTCTCGAAGCGCTCGTCGATATAGCTTTGCAGCTGGGCAAAACGGCTGCCCTCCTGCGAGTCCAGGCTCAGGCGCAGCGCCTCCATGTCGCGCAGCAGCCGGGCGCTGTCGGCCTGGGCACGCAGGCGGTCCACATTGCCCCACAGATAGAACAGCAGCCCCAACGCCAGCCCGGTCAGGAGCAGGATCAGCCCCAGCGGCACGCCGCGGTAGGTCACGAAGCCCAGGTTGAGGGTATGCCCGAACATCAGGGCGTGACGGTTGAGGACCGCGAAAATGGCCGCCAGCACCACGATGATGATCAGGACGATGGTCCGCATCCGCATGGGGTGAGCCTACCCCATTCCCCCCGGAACCGGGCCGGGCGGGGAGGCCGGGGCCGCAGCCTGACCCGGTGCGCCCGCCGAGACCTCTGCCGACACATCTGCCGACACATCTGGAGGAGGCGCGCCCGCCCCTTGTCTACCCCTCACCCCCGCCACCCCGGCGCCTCCCCCTATCCTGCCCCCATGCTCCCGGCGCGAATTTTTCCCCCTTCCGGGAACTGACGGCTCCCCCGCGCGCCGCACGTCTCCCCCGCCCTCCCCTGCGGGGGGTTCCTCTTTTCCGGAGGTACGCATGACCCACCCCCAGCCCTTCACCCCCGGCTCCCTGACGGCCCAGGACGTGCTGCGCCTGGCCCTGACCGGCCGGGTCTACGGCGCGGCGGTGCAGACGCCCCTTAGCCCGGCGCCCGGCCTGAGCGCCCGGACCGGCAACGCGGTGTGGCTCAAGCGCGAAGACCAGCAGCCCATCTTTTCGTTCAAGCTGCGCGGGGCCTACAACAAGATGAGCGGGCTGACCCCGGCGGAGGCGGCGCGCGGCGTGATCTGCGCCTCGGCGGGCAACCACGCGCAGGGGGTGGCCTACGCGGCGCAGAAGCTGGGGCTGCGGGCGGTGATCGTGATGCCCGTGACCACGCCCGAGATCAAAGTGCGCGCCTGCCGCGAGCGCGGCGCCGAGGTGATTCTCCACGGCGACTCCTTCAGCGACGCCGAGGAGCTTGCCCAGACGCTGGGCCGCGAGCGCGGGTTGACCCCGGTTCATCCCTACGACGACCCCCAGGTCCTCGCCGGGCAGGGCACGGTCGCGCTGGAGCTGCTGCGGCAGGTCGAGACGCCCGGCGCCTACACGGTGTTCGTTCCGGTCGGTGGGGGCGGCCTGATCGCGGGGGTGGCCGGGGTCCTCAAGGCGCTGCGCCCCGACGTGCGGATCGTGGGCGTCGAACCCGACGACAGCGACGCGATGTACCGCAGCGTCCAGGCCGGGCGGCGGGTACGCCTGGAGACGGTGGGGATCTTCGTGGACGGGGTGGCGGTGCGCCAGGTCGGTGAGTACACCTTCGACCTCGCCCGCCGCTATGTGGACGACTGGGTGCAGGTGAGCACCGACGAGGTCTGCGCGGCGATCAAGGACGTGTTCGACGACACCCGCGCCGTGATGGAACCCGCCGGAGCGCTGGCGGTGGCGGGCCTGAAGCGCTACGCCGCCGAACAGGGATTGACCGGCGAGACGCTGGTCGCCCTGACCTGCGGCGCCAACGTGAATTTCGACCGCCTGCGCCACGTGGCCGAACGCGCCGAGATCGGCGAACGGCGCGAGGCGATCCTGGCCGTCACCATTCCCGAGCGGCCCGGCGCCTTTCGCGCCTTTATCGGGAGCCTCGGCCCGCGCGCGATCACCGAGTTCAACTACCGCTACGCGCCGCGCGAGGACGCCCGTATCTTCGTGGGGGTGCAGCTCGGGCAGCCCGGCGAGAGATCGGAGCTGCTGGAGTCCCTGGGCCGCCAGGGCTACCCCGTCACCGACCTCACCGACGACGAGCTGGCCAAGGTCCACCTGCGCCACATGGTCGGGGGCCGCGCGCCCGAGGCCACGCACGAGCGGGTCTATTCCTTCACCTTCCCCGAGCGGCCCGGCGCCCTGCTGGAATTCCTGACCGCCCTGCACGCCCGCTGGAACATCAGCCTCTTTCACTACCGCAACCACGGCAGCGCGCACGGCCGCGTGCTGGCCGGACTCCAGGTGCCGCCGGAGCAGGTGGAGGACTTCGCCGCCTTCCTGGCCGGGCTGGGGTATCCGGCCCAGGAGATGACCGGGAACGCGGCCTACCGGCTGTTTCTGACGTAGCGGTCAGGGGAGGAGGCTGGGGCTAATCCCCCGCCCCCGGCAGCTCCACCACCCGCACGTTGCCGTCGCGCGCGCTGAGGTAGGAAACCCTGCGCCCGTCGGGGCTGACGTTCCAGTCGCCCTGGCGGACCTGATCGCCCAGGTCGCCCAGGGTGCGCCAGGCGTTCGCGCGGGCGTCATACTCGCGCAGGACGTGGGGCGAGCCGTCGGGGTCGAGGGGGATCAGCAGCAGGCGGCCAGGGTCGCGCCAGCGGTAGGAGCCGAACGCCGCGAGCTTCCTGGCCGCGCCCCCCGCCGTGGGCCGCACCCACAGCCCGTTGCGGGCCGCCGAGTCGAAGGCGACGTAGTACACGACCCGCGAGCCGTCTGTGCTGAGGCTCACGCCCCGGAAGGACAGGGCGGTGGCGAGGGTGCGCCGCGCGCCCGTGCGGGTATCGAGGGTGAAGAGGTCGCGGTCGCGGTCTCCCGCGTTGCGTTTGCCGCTGAGCAGCAGGGTGGTCTCGTTCACCCAGCCGCTGATGCCGCCGCCGTAGAGGGTGGCGACCTGCCGGGGCGAGCCGAAGGCGTCCGCCACGAAGACGCGGGTGGTCCGGCGGTCGAAGTTGCCGCTGGTGTCGCTGCGGGTATACGCCAGCCGGTTCTCCGAGCGCGTCCAGGTCACGTCGCCGCCGCGCGTGGGCAGGGTGAAGCGCCGTCCGTCGGCCAGCCGCTCCAGGGTGGTGTTCTCCCCGGTGCCGGGCCGCACCGCCCACAGCAGCCGGGGCGAGAAGAAGGCGACGCTGGAAAAACGCCGGGTGACCGCTCCACCGTTCGCCGGAACCGTGTAGATGCCGGTCGCGGCGCGGGCCGGGGGACCGTCCAGAAAGAGCAGCGCCCGTGAATCCGGCGTCCAGACCGCGCCGGGGCAGCAGGTGCCGCTCAGCACAGCTTTGGAGGGCAGGGTGGCGGCCAGGGCCGGGGTGCCCAGCGCGAGGGCCAGCGCCAGGGCGCGCCTCACCGTGCCCCCCCGGCGGCGGGCGGCCAGGGCCGGGCGAACTCGTTGAGCAGGGCGCCTCCCCGCCTGACCTCGGGCTGAGACTCGGGGGTCTGCCAGCGGCGGGGCGCGTTCAGGTCGTACTGGTACCCACGCCCGAACGACCCCGCCAGCGCCAGCGAGTCCCAGTCGGCGGCGATGTAAGGCAGCGGGTTGAAGAACCGCTGGTGCGAGCGGTCGCGCAACTCCAGGTGCAGGTGCGGCGCGCTGACGCAGGTGAACTGCGAGTCGCCGCTTTCCCCGATGACCTGCCCGCGTTTGACCTGCTGGCCCACCCGCAAGGAGGACCGCACCCGCAGGTGCCCGTACAGGCTGCTGAGGTTTCCCGCGTGGTCGATCACCACGTTGTGCGGCGGGCTGCCGTGCGGGCCGTCCACCTCGGCGACCACCCCGTCCCCGATGGCGCGGACCGGGGTGCCGCACGGCGCGCTGAAATCCAGCCCCGCGTGGACCCCCTGGAGGTTCCCGTAGGTGCTGCGCCGCTGCCGGTACGCCCCCGTCGTGTTGCCGTACCCCTGCCCCAGCAGCCAGGTGTCCGGCCCCGGTGCCCCCGCGAAGGGCAGCCCGAACTGCCGCGCCGGTTTCGCAATCGCGCTGTCCGGCAGCGCAGGCGCGTAGTGCGCCAGGGCCACCGCCGACACGGCGAGCGCCCCAGCCGCCGCCACTTTTCTGATCGACATGCACGATGCTGACCCACAGCCGAGGCCAGGACGGTGCGGGGGGTTACACGATGGAGACGAGGCAATAAAAAATCCGCCTCTGCGGGCGGTGATGGACAGAAGATAGCGCGGGATGCAGCGGAAGTCAACTTATGCAGGCGGATTTTTTCCTGGTGAGCTGCGTGGCGGCTCTGACACGGCCTACGTCAGCAGCTCTGCGAGTCCCCCGCGAGGGAGAGAAGGAGCGACAGCGCCAAAGCCTGAGCTTCCTCAACAACGGGCACAGCGGACGCCGCACAGATGAAAGCGAGCTGATCCCGCACCGCCTTCGCCACGCCTCAATCGCGCAGCGAGACGGTGGCAGTGGCGAGGCCGCATCAAGATTCAACATTCCGGCCGAAGATGACGCCCACCAACGCCGCCCATCTGCCCTTGCCCAGCGCAGCGCTGCTCCCCCAGCCCCCCTGGGGTAGGGGGCTGGGGGGTGGGGTATGCCCTCCCTCATTCCCCCCGCACGAACTCCGCCGCCCGCTTCTCCTTGAACGCTGTGACCCCTTCCAGATGCTCCCAGTGGTCCCCGGCGAGCTGCTGCAACTCCGCTTCCCGGTCCAGCGCCTCGTCCAGCGTGCCCGTCAGCGCGGCATTCAGCGCCCGCTTGGTCAGCGCGAGCGCGTGCGCGGGCCGCGCCGCCAGCCGCTCGGCATAGGCCTGCACGTCCGCCGCGAAGGTCTCGTCGGGATAGACGTGCTCGCACAGCCCCAGACGCAGCCCGTCCTGGGCGCCCACCCGCTCGGCCAGGGCCATCAGCTCGAAGGCGCGGTGGTAGCCCACCAACCGGGGCAACAACCAGGTGCTGCCCGAGTCCGGCACCAGCGCGATATTGGAAAAGACCTCGATCAACATGGCCGACGCCGACCACAGCCGGATGTCGCCGCAGAGCGCCAGGCTGGCCCCCGCGCCCGCCGCGACCCCGTTGACGGCGGTCACCACCGGCTTGTCCAGGCCCCGGATGGCGCGGATCAGGGGGTTGTAGGTCGCTTGCAGGTGCTCGGTGAAGGTCATGTCGCGCCCCGACACGTCGCCCAGGTCCTGCCCGGCGCAAAAGCCGCGCCCCGCGCCCGTGATGACGACCACGCGCACGCCGGGGTCGGTGCCCGCCGCCAGCACCTCCTCCGTCAGCGCGAGCAGCAGGGCGTCGTTGGCGGCATTGAGACGCTCGGGGCGGTTGAGGGTCAGGGTGCGGACGCCCGCGCGGGTGCTGGAAAGGATCACGGCTTCGCTGCTGGTCATGCGTTCCAGCGTAGCGCGTCCCTGCTGCACCTCTGGCCTCCGCTACACTCGCCGCGATGACCGCCCCCCCGACCGGCCTGCCCACCATCCTCGCGCTGGACGTGAGCAAATCGCGCATCGGCTTCGCGGTGAACGCCGGGCGGCTGGCTTTCGGGCGCGGCAGCGTGGACCGCAAACGGCTTCCCCTCGATCTCAAGGCCGTGCGGCTCAAGGTCGAGGAAACGGGCGCGGGCGTGCTGCTGCTGGGCCTGCCGCTGCGCACCGACGGCGCCCACAGCCCCGCCGCCGACCGGGTGCGGGCGTTCGGCAAGGTCTTGCAGGAGAAGGGTTACCGGGTCGAGTACCAGGACGAACGCTTCACCACCCAGCGTGCCCGTGCCCTGGGCGCCGCCGACGAGGACGAGGCGGCGGCGGTGCAGATTCTGGAGCTGTACCTGCTGGGCCGGGCCGGGGCGGCGGAGCACCCCGACTGAACGTCCCGGAAGCAGGTACGCTGGAGCATGAACCGCCAATCGGGGAGGCTGGGGCTGGACTGGCTGCGGCGTCTGCTGGACCGTCTGGGAAGGGGGAGGGTCTACGAGCAGCCCGCGAGCCTGATCGTTGGCCCCCCCGGTAACGATGACGACGAGGAGGACGGCCCCGGCGTGCCCGTTCCCGTCGGCCCGCGTCCCCGGCGCGGAGGAGCGCAGGCCCGGCCACCCGTCGCCGAGGAGGCCCCGGAGCTTCCGACCCGCCGCTGACGCCCCAGCCACCGGCAACGAAGTCCAGTTGATGACGAGACCGCCGGAGCGACCCGCCAAAACCGGGCCCCCGGCGCGCGGTCTGGACCCGGTTCACTTTGCCGCTAGAATGCCTGACACGACCGACAGCCTTCAGCCCCGCGCGGCACGCTTCCCCACGGCGGGCCGCACGTTCCTTCTCCCTCCGGAGGTCATCCCATGCACGGCAATATGATGGACGTTCCCCTCACCATCCCCTTTATCCTCGAGCGCGCCCGCACGGTGTATGCCGGACGTGAGGTCGTGAGCCTGCTGGTCGGCGGCCGCGACGAGGCGGGCCATCCCGTGCCGCACAAGCACCGCACGACCTACGGGGCAGTGGCCGACCGCGCTTTGCGGCTGGGCGCGGCCCTTCAGGGACTGGGCCTCCAGCCCGGCGACCGGGTGGCGACGCTGGCCGTCAACTCGTTCCGGCACCTGGAGGCGTACCTGGGCGTGCCCTCGGCGGGCTTCGTGGTGCATACCGTGAATATCCGGTTGCACCCCGAGCAGATCGCCTGGATTCTGAACCATGCCGAAGACCGGGTGCTGCTGATCGAGAACGTCTTCGCGGCGATGATCCCGGCGCTGCGGGCGGCGTGCCCGCAGTTGGAACACATCTTCGTGCTGGGGCCGACCCCGCAGCCTATCCCCGGCGCCCAGGACTACGACGCCTGGATCATGGGCCACGAGCCGCTGGCCCGCTACCCGCGCCTCGACGAGAACGACGCGGCGGCGATGTGCTACACCTCCGGCACGACCGGCAACCCCAAGGGCGTGATGTACACCCACCGCTCGACCGTGTTGCACTCGCTGGCCTCGGCGCCCAAGGACGCGCTGAACGTGGGCGAAA
Source organism: Deinococcus budaensis (assembly GCF_014201885.1). Lineage (NCBI taxonomy): Bacteria > Thermotogati > Deinococcota > Deinococci > Deinococcales > Deinococcaceae > Deinococcus > Deinococcus budaensis. The sequence goes on from NZ_JACHFN010000003.1 coordinate 271,612, forward strand.
GCGACGTGGTCCTGCCGGTGGTGCCGATGTTCCACGTGAACGCCTGGGGCCTGCCCTACACCTGCGCGATGTACGGGGCCGCGCAGGTGTTCGCCGGGGCCTTCAGCGACGGCAAGACGCTGGCCGCGCTGATGCAGGACGAGGGCGTCACGATCACGGCGGGCGTGCCCACGATCTGGATGGGCCTGCTCGCCGAACTCGACCGCGCGAAAGCCGGGGGCCAGCCCTACGACCTCGCGCGGCTGGAGCGGCTGGTCGTGGGCGGCTCGGCAGCCCCCGAAAGCATGATTCGCGCCTTCCAGGACCGCCACGGCCTGCGGCTGGCGCACGCCTGGGGCATGACCGAGACGCATCCCCTGGGCACCGCCAGCATCGTGCCTCCCGGCGTCCCTGAAACCAGCGACGAGGGCTACGCGCTGCGGGCCAAGCAGGGCCGGGCGGTGCCGCTGGTCTTTCTCGACATCCTTTCGGAAGACGGCGAGGCTCTGCCCCACGACGGCAAGACGATGGGCCGCCTGATCGCGCGCGGTCCCTGGATCGCCAGCGGGTACTACAAGGGCGAGGGACAGGACAACTTCTTCGAGCGGGACGGCGAGCTGTGGTTCGACACCGGCGACATCGCCACGCTGGACCCGCAGGGCTTCATGCACATCCAGGACCGCGCCAAGGACCTGATCAAGTCGGGCGGCGAGTGGATCAGCAGTGTGGACCTGGAAAACGCGATCATGGCCCACCCGGCAGTCGCGCTGTGCGCCGTGATCGCGATGGACGACCCCAAGTGGGACGAGCGGCCCCTGGCGGTCGTGACCCTCAACCCCGGCCAGCAGGTCACCCACGAGGAACTCAGCACCTTTCTGGCCCCCCGCTTCGCCAAATGGTGGCTGCCCGACGCGACCGTGGTCGCCGAGAGCATCCCCATCGGCGCGACCGGCAAGTTCCTCAAGCGCGAGCTGCGCGAGCAGTACCGGGGCTACCCGCACACCCACCAGGTCCACTCGGCCAACCTGGAGGGTGGAGGCCGCTGAGCCTCCCGCTAAGCCCCCCGCCTTTCCCGGTTCCCGGCCCGTAGAATCGCCCGCATGGCCGTATCGGTACAGGGGCAGCAGGTCACCTTCATTCCCCCGGCGGGTGCTGCGGCGCTCGTCGGGGACTTTACCGACTGGCGGAAGAAACCCCCGCTGGCCGTGACCCCCGGGCAACCGCTGACGCTGACCTTGCCGCGCGGCGCCTGGGTCGAGTACGCCTGGCTGGACGCGGCGGGCGAGGCCTTCGCCGACCCCGACAACCCCCAGAAGTCGCTCAATCCCTGGTGGCCCTATCCCCGCGCGGTGGCGGTGGGCGACTACATCCGCCATCCCCTCTGGGAGCGGCCCGACGCCATCCAAAAGGGCACCGCCCACCGCCTGACCTGGGCGGGCGGCGTCTTTCCGGGCACCCGCCGCGCCATCGTGTACACGCCGCACGGCCACGACCCGGCGCGGCCCACCCCCGTGTACTACGTGCAAGATGGGGTCGCCTTTTACCGCACCGGGCGGCTGGGCGAGGTGATGGACCGGGCGGTGGAAGCTGGACTCGCGCGGGGCGCCGTGCTCGTCTTCGTGGAACCCGGCGACCGCAGCGCCGAGTATTACCTCAATGACCGCTACCTCGACTTTCTGCGGGGAGAGGTCTTCGGGCAGGTCGAGGGGCCGCTGGCGACCGTCTCCGAGCGCGGGCTGTGGGGCGCCTCGCTGGGCGGCCTGATCTCGCTGCACCTGGGAAGCGCGCACCCGGAGCTGTTCCGCCGGGTGGTCAGCCACTCGGGGGCCTTTATCGCCCGGCCGGATGCACGGGACCCGGACGGCTCCATCGACACCACCACGGCGGGCGAGTGGCTGCGGAAGCGGCTGGAGCAGGCGCCGCCCCGCCACCTGCGCGTCAGCCTCGACACCGGCACGCTGGAATGGCTCACCGCTCCGAACCGCCGCCTGGCCGCCGCCCTGGCCGACGGCGGGGTGGAGCACCAGTACCGCGAGTACCCCAGCGGCCACAACTGGGTCACCTGGCGGGACGCGCTGCCCGAGGCCTTCCTGTACATGCAGGGGGGTTAGGAAGCGCGGGCCGACCGGCCCCTGCCTCCCTCCCCTCTCACCCGCCCCCACCCCGGCACCCGTCACAATTCCCCCCATGCGTGCCGCTCTGCTCACGGCGCTGCTCCTCGCGGGCGGCGCGGAGGCCCTGACCATGACCCATCCGAACTCGACCACCGTGATTCACGAACGCGCGGGCGACTGGGCCGGCGCCGAGTTGCGGGGCGTGCAGCTGCGCGGCGACACCCTGACCCTGGCCCCCGGCGCGGCCTCGGGCAGTGTCACGGGCCAGGCGCTGAAGGTCCCCGCCTTCGACGAACTGGTGCCCTCCTGGAACGCAGTGACGCCCGGCGCGGGCAGCGTGACGGTCGAGGTCCGCGCCCAGACCGGGGCCGCCTGGAGCCGCTGGTTTTCCTTCGGGACCTGGAGCAGTGGCGAGGGGCGCGCCAGCCTGAACGGCCAGAAGGACCCGGCCGGGCAGGTTCTGACCGACACCCTGCGCCTGACCGCCCGCGCGACCGGGTACCAGTACCGCGTGACCCTGCGCGGAACCGGCACGGGCGTGCGGCTGCTGGCCTTCAACACCGCCGACCGCGCCCGGCGCACGGCGGGACTGGGGCAACCCGGAAACCGCAGCCTCTGGGGCAAGGTCATCGACGTGCCGCAGCGCTCGCAGATGCTGTACGAAGGCGGCGGCGAGGTCTGGTGCAGCCCCACGAGCGTCTCGATGATCCTGGCGCGGCACGGGGTGAACGTGACGGTCCCGCAGGCGGCGGGCGGCACCTTCGACCGGGCCTACCAGGGCACCGGCAACTGGTCTTTTAACGCGGCCTACGCGGGGGGGCTGGGGATGCGCGCCTTCGTCACGCGGCTGCCCAGCCTCGCGGCGGCCGAGCGTTACACGGCGGCGGGCGTGCCGCTGGCGGTCAGCCTGGGCTGGAAGAAGGGCGAACTGCCCGGCGCGCCGCTGACCTACAGCGACGGGCACCTGATGGTCCTGGTCGGCTTCGACGCGTCCGGCAACCCGGTCCTGAACGACCCGGCGGCCCCCACCGACGCGGGCGTGCGCCGCAGCTACCCGCGCGCGGCCTTCGAGCGGCAGTGGCTGGGCCACAGCGGCGGCCTGAGCTACGTGATCGCGCCGCCGGGGCAGAAATTGCCCTGACCAGAGGAGAAACCGGGGCTGACCTGGGGGCACACCCGCCTGGGGGACAGGCCCCCACTTGGGTGTTTCGACGCCCCCAGCGGCTGCCTACACTGCCCTCATGAACCCCGATTCCGCCCGAACGTCGGCGCCCCGCCGGGAAGAGGGCATCGCCCTGGTGGTCGTCTTGCTGTTCACGGCGGTCGTCCTGACCATCGTGGTGAGCACCACCGCCACCCTGGCCGTGGGCGCGCGCGGCGGCGGCGTGAATGAGCGGGCAGCGTATCAGGCGCTGCTGGCGGCGGAGAGCGGGCTGAACACGTTCGAGGTGAGGTTCAGGACCAAGATGGAGAGCCTCCCCCTCAACCAGAGGTTGCGGGGCAACGTGGGTGCGGCCCGCTTCAATGCCTGGCTGCTCCGGTATGGCCTGAACAGCTACAGCACAGGCGCGGATCAAAGCACGTCCCTGGCCTTCGATACCACTGTTGGCGCAGATTCACTGGTCCTGGTCGCCACCGGAGCGCCCGGCCTCTCCAAGAAGGTCGTCCTTCAGAACTATCAGGCTGACTACGCCCCGGGCTACAACATCCGTGCCGACGCTCCGCTGGTGTCTTACCCCAACGTGGACCTCAAGGGAGGTGCCCGGGTTGAAGGCGAACGTCTGGCAGATGCCAACAACACAGGCGTCACCCCAGTCGCCAGGACCAATGTGCCTCCTCCTGGCAGCCTGACCGTGAATACGACCGCCACCACGCCCACCTTTCCCCTCAACGTCACGAGAACCCTGGGCAACCGACTGCTGCTGGCCGCCAATGACTATGTCGATATTGGCGGGACCAGTTACAAAGTCATGGGGACGCAGAATCAGGGAACCCAGGTTACCTTGCAGCCCCTCATCCAACCGAGCGTCAACGTCATCACGAATGCCGTATCCATCAAGCGCATCGACTCGGCTGTCACGGCGCCCTTTACCCAGCAGAGTGGGGTGCAGACCGTCATTCAGGTTTCTGACCCTACGTTTTTCGTCAAGGGTTCAGTAATCCAGATCGGGACGATGAAAGGGACCGTCAGGGTCGTCGACAATGTCAACAAAACGATCGAAGTCCTTTGGGACAGCGCCCCCAGCGGCACGGTGACCCAGCAAGAGGGCAGCGTCATCCGCCGGGATGTCAAGAGCGTGTCCTCCGGGTATACCGTGGACGGCGACACGGCTGCCATGCCCGACGGCGCCAACACCAACGATCTGCGGCTCAAGGACATGAATCCCTTCAACCCTGCCGCCGACACAGAGGCGAACGATCTGTTTACCCACACCTTTGGGCAGACCAAGCGCGAGATGCTCAATGTAGCGCCGTACAACGTCAACCTCACCGCCGAAGATCCCCAGCCCTGGGTGACTCCGGTGACTACCTTCAACGGAACCGTCACGCCGGACAAGATCGTCTTTTTCAACGGCACTCTGGGCTTGAGTGGCAACCAGTCCCTCTGCGGCAGCGGCATCCTGATCGTCAAGGGAAACCTGACGGTCAACGGCACCTGTGACGCGGGGTTTCGAGGGGCCATTTACGTGATGGGCGACTATGACCAGCAGGGGAACTCCAAAATCAGCGGAGCCGTCATTGCGGAGGGAGCCACCGAGATCGTGTACGGAACCGAATGCGTTCCCATGCCGGGCAGCAGCACGGGCAGCGGGAGTGGGCCAGGCAACTCCTGCGATACCCAGGTCGCGGGGACTGGTCAGGGCGACGGTAAAATCGCTTACGACCGGGGTGCCCTGCTCGAAGCGGGTTCGCTGCTCACCCCTCCTACCTTCAGTACCGTTCAGGGCACCTGGAGGCAGCGTTGAACGCCCGCGGCTTTACCCTGATCGAACTTTTGATCGTGATCGCCATCATCGGCATTCTGGCGGCCATCGGAATGGTGAACTACACCCGCTGGCGCGCCAGCTCCGCCGTGATGGAGGGCGCCCAGCAGTTCGCGCAGGCGGTCAACACCGCGCGTACGGGGGCGAAACGGGCGAATGCGTGCTGGCAGATTTCCCTGGTTTCCACCGCCACAACCAACACCCAGTATCAAGTCAAGCAGTACAGCGGCTCGTCGTGTCCGACGACCACGACCACGCTTTTGAGCACCCGGACGTACACCGTGCCTGCTGGAACCCAGCTCTTTCCCTCCGACCCGGCAGGCAATCCGGTCACCACCTCCGACCCCGTCGAATTCACCCCTCCCTATTCCACCACCGACTCCTCTCCAAACACCTACACGGTGCGCTGGGCCAACAACACGGACATCCGGCGCACCGTGCGGATTACCAGCATCATGGGCAAGGTGGTCGTCAAGTGAGGATGCAAGCCGAACGGGGCCTGACCCTGATCGAGGTGCTGGTCGCCATCGCCATGTTCGCCGTGGTCTCGGTGACTGTACTGGCGATGTTCCCGACCATCTTCAAATTGAACAGCCAGACACGGGCGGATCAGGCCGTGACCATCGGGGCCAAGCAGTATCTGGAGAGTGCGCGCCCTAGCTTCTTGACGCCCACCACTTTCGACGCGGCGACGACCACCTCTCTGGCTGCTGCGCCGTCTGGAACGAGCGTCAACAATTACACCTGCGAGCGCGAAGTGGCAAACGTCCAAACGACGCCCGCTGGGGTCGTCATCATCAAACGTCTCACGCTGCGCTGCACCCATACCAGCCAGCCTACCCAGACGTTCACGCTGGATTTCGGAAGACCCTTATGAAACGCCAGCACACCCAGTCCGGGCTGACCCTGGTAGAACTGCTGGTCGCGATGGCCCTGATCGGCATCGTCTTCGCGATGATCACCAACTGGCAGGTTTCGACCCTCAACATCTCGACGCGCACCAACGCCACGTCTCAGCGGCTGAGCGACCTGACGGACGTGACGGGATACGTGGGGGACCGGGTGCGGTCGGCGCTGCGGGTCAGGGTGGCCACCAGTGGGCTGACTGTCAATGGAACGGCTTGCTCAGCCGACCGCCCTTGCCTCGCCGTGGTCTTGCCGGAAAACACAGCTTCCGGAGTCATCACGAGGTACAACCTGTACGTCTACCGAATCGACCCACGTTCTTTGGTCAATGCAGACGACAAGAGTGCAGACACCTGGGCAGAGAGCAATGTTGCGGTTCTGAGGGAATACCGCTCGGAAAACTCGGGCAGCTCTCCCAGCAATTGTGTCCCGGCGGCCACAGCCACCTTCGAGACGGACACGTCGGCACCCTGCGCAGCGATGCGCAATCTCGCGTCTGCGAGCACCCTGAGCAGTTTCGGGACCTACCTCGTCGCTGACTACCTCACGCCCGCCGACGAACTGGGCAGTGGCGTGGCACCTTTCGCCTACGACGCCACGACCAAATCCGTGACACTCGCCTTCCAGACCAAGCAGCAGGTCCGCGGCCAGACCCAGCTCACCCCGGCCACCCCTTACACCCTCACCGTGCAGGCCCGCAACGTGCCGTAATTCCGGGTCCAGCCTGCGCCTACACTCCCCCCATGCTCTTTCCGACCCTCTGCCCCGCCTGCGCGCGTGAGGTGCGCGTGGAATTCGCGGACAGCGCGGTCCATGACCTGACCTGCCCGCACTGCGGGGCCGCCTTTTGCGTGCTGGTGCGCAAGCACAAGTTCGAGGTGCTGTTCGATCTGGGCACCCGGGCACTGCTCGACGGCTACGCGCGCGAGGCGGTGGCGTCCTTTGCAGCGGCGCTGGAGCGCTTCTTCGAGTTCTACGTGTGGGCCTACGCGCTGGAGCGGGCCGCCGGGGCCGAGCGCGACTTCGGCGAGGCGCTGGCTGCGCTGGAGGGCACCTGGCGCCCGGTCGCCAGCCAGTCCGAGCGGCAACTGGGCATGTTCGCCCTGGCCTACCTGCTGCGCGAGGGCCGCGCGCCCGACTTCCTGACCCCGCAGGCCCTGGGCGCGGACTTTCGCAACCGGGTCATTCACCGCGGCGCCCTGCCCCGCCGCACGGAGGTCGAGGCTTATGCGGCCCGCGTCTTCGCGCTGATCGACCGCCTGCTGACCGAGCTGGGTGAGGGCGCGGCGCACGCGGCCCTGGCGCAGGAGCGGCACTTCGCGGCCCACCTCGCCTCGCTGCCGGACCACGTGACGGCCGTGTTCGAGGAGCATCCGGGCATGTTCCGGGCGCGGCGATTCGGGGGAGCGGCGCCGGGCAAAAGTGTGCCCGGCAAGCGCGGCGCCGAGGGTGCCCAGGCCCGGCCCCCCAACGACGCCCAGGCTTTCGCCCGGGCGCTGGCCGAACGCGGGCCAGGGCTGAAACATTTCCGCAAGGGCACCGCATAACCGGGGGCCGGGGAGGACCGGGAGTAAAGGGCACTTGAGTCCGCTCGCACCGCCTCGCCCCCGGCGTGCAGCGACACTGCCTCATGAACGACGAGGCGCTGGCTCTCACCCCGGACCTTCTCCTGCGCGAGCGGCAACTCGTCGTGAACGGCGTGCGGCTGCACCTCGTCGAGGCGGGGCCGGAAGATGGCCCCCTGGTGCTCCTGCTGCACGGCTTTCCGGAGTTCTGGCGGGCCTGGGAGCGGCAGCTCGGGCCGCTGGCCCGCGCCGGATTCCGGGTGGTGGCTCCCGACCTGCGCGGCTACAACCTCAGCGAGAAGCCGCCGGGGGTGGACGCCTACCGGGTCGGCGCCCTGCAAGAGGACGTGGCGGCGCTGATCCGTGCCCTGGGACACGCCCGCGCGCGGGTCGTCGGGCACGACTGGGGCGGCATCGTCGCCTGGGCGCTGGCGCTGCGGCAGCCGGAAGTGGTCGAGCGGCTGGTCATTCTCAACGCCCCGCACCCCGCCGCCTTTCGCCGGGTGGCCCGCAAACCCGCCCAGTGGCGGCGGTCGTGGTACATCTTCTTCTTTCAGCTGCCGTGGCTGCCCGAGCGCCTGCTGCCCAGCTTCGGGCGCTGGGCACTGCGCGGCACCAACCCGCGCGCCTACACCGAGGAGGAGCGGCGACGGTACCAGGAAGCCTGGGCACGGCCCGGCGCCGCGACCGCGATGATCAACTACTACCGGGCGATGCTGCGCCCCCGTGGGCGGCGGGGACCGGAGGCACCGACCGGAGCCGGAACGCCCCCGCCCATCCGGGTGCCCACCCTGGTCCTGTGGGGCGAGCGCGACGTGGCGCTGCTGCCCGAGCTGGCGGGCGGCCTGGAGCGCTGGGTGCCGGGCGTGCAGGTGGTGCGCTTTCCCGGCGCGAGCCACTGGGTCATGCGCGACGAGCCGGTGCGGGTCAACAACCTGCTGCTGAAGTTCTTGTCGGATCAGGCCGGGCCGGATTTCGTGCCATCCTCGGACCCATGACCCAGGGAATGGCGGCATCCGGCACGGCGACACTCACGGTGGAGGGCCACGGCATCATCGAGGCGCGGGAGGGCGAGCGGCTGGTCCTGGCGCTGGAGCGCGGCGGGGTGGATATCCTGCACCGCTGCGGCGGGGTGGCCCGCTGCACGACCTGCCGGGTCAGCTTTTCGGAGGGCGAGCCGGACGCGATGACAGTGGCCGAGTACGACAAGCTGACCGAGAAGGGGCTGCTGGGCCAGGCGCGGCTCTCCTGCCAGATCGAGTGCGAGGACGGCATGGTCCTGACGCCCCTCCAGACGGTGCGGTCCAGCGGCCTGGAGGCGGGCAAGGCCCCCGCCGAGGCCATCGAGCCGGCCCCCCCCGAGTGGACCACCCGCCCCGGCGCCTCCACCGAGGGCTGAAGGCGGCCTGACTCTCCCGGGCACCTGGGCACCTCAGGGGGTCTCCGGCTCAGGCGGGCGTCTCGCGGGCGCCCTGTTCTGCCGCAGCTCCGGGCGCCTCTGCCCCGCCTTCACCCCGTACGCCCAGGGGATCGGTGGTGGCGGGGGTCCAGCTGGCCGCGCCGCAGTGCGGGCAGGAGGGCAGCGGGCCGCCGGGCCGCTGGATGGTGCCGCAGGAGAGGCAGGCGAGTTCGCCGCCGTGGAGGGTGCCCGCCCGGGCGGTGGGCGGCAGTTCCAGGTCCCAGGGCGGCACGATGGGCAGGCCCGCCGGAGCATCCTGGCCGTGCAGAAAGACGCTCAGGACGCCGTCTTGCTCGAAGTACACCCGCTGCACCTGCCCGAGCTGCCGCACGCCCTGGGCGCGCAGGCGCTCAAAGAGGTCCTCGCGGCTGAGGTTGGCGTCGGCCAGCGCCCGGGTGGCGATCACCCCGCCGCGCACAAGTTCGACCGGCACGCCCTCGATAAAGGTCTCGACGCCCTCGCTGCGGATGACCAGATGCGAGAGCAGGCGCTGAAAGGCCACCACCAGCGCGAGGACCAGCCCCGCGTGGATCAGCGGCACCTCGGGGTAGAACATCGGGTCCCCCGCCGCCGACCCCAGCCCGATCACGATGGCGAGTTCCAGCGGACTGAGCTGCGCCAGCCCCCGCTTGCCGGTAATGCGCAGCAGCAAGACCAGCCACAGGAACATCAGCCCGGTGCGCACGGCGATCTCCAGCAAGAAAAGCGGGGACGTGTCCCCCAGAAACATCCGCGTCAGGTCGAAGGGAACGACCTCGCTGCCTCCGGCGCTCATGGCCGCTCCGGCTCGGGGGGCCGGGCCGCCCCCGCCCCGGACAGGCCCAGGCCCGCCAGCACCCGCTCCCGGCTCCAGCCGGTCAGGGCGGCGAGGTCCCCCAGGGTCGCCTCAAACTCCGGGGTACCGGGCGCCAGCGCTCGCAGCCGCGCCCACAGCGCGTTGCGGCGTTCCAGAAAGTCGCGAGAGAGCATCCTGGCACACAGTTTACTGCGGCGCTCCGGTCCCGCTTGGGCAGCCCCGCCCACCGGGGGTCGGCCCCGGCCCCCACGCAGCGCGGGAACCGGGGCCGACGGTAGGCGGTAGGCGGTGGGCGGGGGGCGCCTCAGCGGTAGCGGGCGATGTCGCGCAGGTGTGCCGGGTAGTCGTGGTTCACGTAGATCTTGCCGTCCAGCCCGTGCAGGAAGTACAGGGCGTCACGGCCGTCGGCCAGCTTGCGCTCGGGGGCCAGCACGCTCAGCAGCGCGGCCTGACCGGGGTTGTTGATGGGTCCGGCGGGCAGGCCCGGGCGGGTGTAGGTCGAGTAGGGCGTGTCCTTGGTAAAGTCCCCGGCCGAGCGGTCGAGTTCGGGCAGGTCCTTGCCCAGGCCGTAGGCGACGGTGGGGTCGCTGCCCAGGTTGATCCCGTCTCGCAGCCGGTTGAGAAACACCCCGGCGATCACCGGCATCTCGGCGTCGTTGGCGGCTTCCGCCTGCACCATGCTGGCGAGAATCACCCAGTCGCGCACCGAGAGGCCCAGCCCCTTGGCCTTGGCGATGTTGGCGGGCGTGAATTCCTGCTCCATGCGCTCGACCATCGAGGCGACGATCCTGGCGGGCGTCTCCTGGGGCCGGAACTCGTAGGTGGCGGGAAAGACGAACCCTTCGAGGTTCTTTTGTTTGCCGCGCGCGTACTCGCTGAGGCTGGGGTCGTTCAGGGCCGAGCGGATGCCCGCCGCGTCAAAACCCGCCTTCGCGAAGATGGGCGGCAGGTCCCGGAGGCGCCGCCCCTCGGGCACGGTCACGTTGACCACCGGGATGCGCGCCGGACCCGCCAGTTTCTCGGCGACCTGGTAGACGTTCAGGCTGCCCTGAAGGTCGTACAGCCCTTCCTTGAGGCTGCCCGCCGTGCCGTTTTGCCGCATCACGAAGCGCAGAGCGTCGGCGTTTCTCACGATGCCCTGTTCCTCCAGCGTGCGGGCCACGGCGGGCAGGCTGTCGCCGGGTTTGACCTCCAGCGTATAGGGGCCGCCCCCGGCAGGCTGGGTCAGGCCGCGCAGGTACCAGAACGCGCCCGCCGCCGCGAGCAGCAGCAACACGAACAGGCCCAGCAGCAGCCACAGCCACAGCGGCGGGCCGCGCCGCCCCAGCCGGGTCACGCGCGCACCTCCTGCGGCAGAAAGGGGGCCAGCCGGGCACGCAGCTCGGCGTCGGCGGGGGGGCGCGCCCCGAAGCGCGCCACCACCCAGCCCCCCACCTGCACCGCCAGCCGGGCCGAACGCACCGCGTCCCCGCCTTGCAGCCAGCCGGCCAGGAAAGCGCCCCCGAAGGCGTCCCCGGCCCCGGTCGCGTCGATCAGGGGGTCGCGGGTCGCCTCGACATGCACGCGCGGCTGGCCAGGGCCTTCGAGCAGGGCGCCCTCCTCGTCCATCTTCAGCACGACCAGGGCGTGGGGGAAGCGCTCCCGCAGCCAGGTCAGCGCCCGGCCGGGGTCCGACTCGCCGCTCATGGCGCGGGCCTCATCGGCGTTGGGAAAGATCACGTCAAAGGGCACGTCGTCCACGATCTGGAGGAAGGTGCCCCGGCCAAGCTGCTGAATCATCTGAAAACTCCCGGGGTCGAGGCTGAGGGTGGCCCCGGCCTCCTTGGCGAGGCGCGCGGCGGTCAACGCGGCGGCGCGCGGCGGATCACGAAAGAGGCTCCAGGCGGTCAGGTGCAGGTGCCTCGCGCCGCGCAGCACCCCCACGGGCAGTTCCTCCGGGAGCAGCTCCCAGTCGGCGCCCTGGCCGGTCAGCATGGCGCGCTGCCCCCGGCGGTCGATCAAGGCCAGAATCACGCCGGTCGGGTGCTCGGGGCTGAGGATCACCTCGGCGACTACGCCCTCGGCCCGCAGCTCGTAGGTCGCCAGGTCCCCGAAGCGGTCGCGGCCCACCTTGCCGACAAAGGTCGCCGGATACCCGGCCCGCTGCGCCCAGACGGCCAAGTTCGCCGCCGAGCCGCCGCCCAGGAGTTCCAGGCGGCCGGTGGTGTCGCCGCCCGCCAGCAGCAGGGTGTCGGGTTTGGCGAGCACGTCCCAGGCCAGGTCGCCCAGCGACACGAGACCCGAAGACACCGGAAGAGTGCGGTCAGTCATGAGCGCTGCCCAGCATACCGTTCCCGGTGGGCGGCGCGCGTGCTCCCCCCCAGGGGTCCCGGCTCCACTCGCCCTGCCCCGCTTGTGGGCGCTGGCGCCGCACCGTACCCTGGGTCTTGCCGCCCTGTTCTGCATGGATAACCAGGGTGGCCTGGCAGACACCAACCATGCGCGGCCCGCCCCCCTCCCTTTCGGCGGGCTGCGTGGAGAGGTGCCCCCATGACCCCCCCCGACTCCGTTTCCTTCGATCCCGACCAGCCCGGCGCCGTGCCCGCCTCGCCCCCCATGCGGGAGGCCGCGCGGCTGGCGCTGGACAATGTCCTCCAGGGCCAGGGCGGCCCCTTCGGCGCGGTGATCGTGCGCGGCGGCGAGGTGATCGCCACTGGCGTGAACCGCGTGACCCAGCACGTAGACCCCACCGCCCACGCCGAGGTCGAGGCCATCCGCGCCGCCGCGCAGGCGCTGGGCACCTTCGACCTGTCGAGCTGCGAGATCTACACCAGCTGCGAACCGTGCCCGATGTGCCTGGGCGCGATCTACTGGGCGCGGCTCTCGGCGCTGCACTACGCCTGCACCCAGGCCGACGCCGACGCCATCGGCTTTTCCGACCAGTTCATCTACCAGGAACTCGCCCGGCCCCAGCACGAGCGCCAGCTGCCCACCGCGCAGGAGGGCCGGGCCGAGGCGCTCGCCGCCTTCCGCGCGTGGCAGGAGAGCGTGGTGAGGGTGGAGTACTGAGGGGCCGCGCGCCGCCCGCCCTGGCCCTGCCCTAGCCCTGCTCCAGCGGCGCCGCCCGCACCGCGCGCAGCGCCAGCAGGGTGGCGGCCACGTCCAGCGCCCCGCTGACGCCGTAGACGAGCTGGTCGGTGGGGGTGGGCGGGGTGCTGAAGCCCGCGATGGGCACCAGGTTGAACACCGCCATGCCCAGGCTGAGGGCGGCGGCGAGGTTGAGCCAGTCGGCCAGCCGCTTGCGCCCCGCCAGATCGGCGGGGTTCGGCGCGAGGCGAGCCAGGCTGCCGTACACCGCGTTGCCCGCCAGCACGCCCGCAGGCCACACGGTCAGCAGGGCGGTCAGGGCGACCCGGTTGGCGTCAGGCGCGCCGCCGCTCAGCACGAACAGCAGGGTCAGGAACCACAGCACCAGCCGCCAGGAGGTGAGCCACGGAAACGCGAAGCGCAGCGCCCGCAAGGTCCCGTCGCCGGGAGGCACCGCCCGCCCGGCCGTGACGCGCCCCAGCAGCAGGGTCCACCACGCCAGCACCAGCGCGGCCAGCCCCGCCTCGACCGCCGAGAACCAGGCCCCCTGCGACAGCCCGCCGCGCCACAGGCCGTAGGCCATGACTCCCAGCAGGCCCACGACCTGCAAGGCCAGCGCGCTCAGGGCCGCCTGGCGCCAGCGGGCGGGGGTCACAGGCCGCCTCCAGCAGCTTGCCGCCTCACAGCTCCAGTTTCGCCCGCAGCCGCTCGCGGACGACCTCGGGGCTGGCGCGGCCAGCGGTGGCCTTCATCACCGGGCCGAACAGGGCGTTCAGGGCTTTGGCGTTGCCGGCGCGGACCTTCTCGACGGTGGCGGGGTCGGCCCGCATCGCCGCGTCGATGGCGGCGTCGATGGCCCCAGTGTCTGTCACGACCCCCAGGCCGCGTTCCTGCACCAGCCGCTCGGGGTCGTGGCCGTCCAGCACGTCGGGGAGGAGATCTTTGGCGATCTTGCCGCTGATGGTCCCCTCGTCGATCAGGCGGACCAGCGCGGCGAGGTGGGCGGGCTGAAGGGCAAAGCCGTCCAGCACCGACTCCTGCGCGTCGAAGTACGCGGGCTGGAGAGCCGAAGCCTCCAGCGGCGCCGAACGTGTGGCGAGCAGCCCCGCTACATCGCCCAGCAGCCAGTTGGCAAGCTTTTGGGCATCGGGAGCGGGCGTGGTGCCCAGCGCCTCGTCGTAGAAGCGCGAGAGGCCTACGTCATCACTGAGGGTCTCGGCGTCGCTTTCCCGCAGCCCCGCCGCGAGGTAGCGCGCCCGCTTCTGGGCGGGCAGTTCGGGCATCCGCGCCCGCACCCGCGCGATCCACTCAGGCGTGATGTCGAGGGGCGGCAGGTCGGGTTCCGGAAAGTAGCGGTAGTCGGCTTCCCCCTCCTTGGTCCGCATCACGAAGGTCTTGCCGCCGCCCTCGTCCCAGCCCAGGGTGTCCTGGGTGACGGTCCCGCCCGCCTCCAGCACCCGCGTCTGCCGGGCCGTTTCGTAGGCGATGGCGCGCTCGACGCTGCGAAAGGAGTTGAGGTTTTTCACCTCGACCTTGGTGCCCCAGGGGTCGCCGGGTTTGTGCAGGCTGAGGTTCACGTCGCAGCGCATCTTGCCCTCCTCGGGGGTGGCGTCGCTGACCCCCAGCGACTGCGCGATGGCCTGCACCGCCACCAGAAAGGCGCGGGCCTGCTCGCCCCCGGTGATGTCCGCCTCGGTGACCATCTCGATCAGGGGCGACCCGGCGCGGTTGAGGTCCAGCAGGCTGTAAGGCGCGTAGGCCGGGTGCAGCAGCTTGCCCGCGTCGTCTTCGAGGTGCGCGCGCTTGATGCGGACCCGCTCGCCTCCGACCTCCAGATGGCCGTCCCGCGCGATGGGGCGGTCGTACTGCGAGAGCTGGAAGTTCTTGGGCGCGTCGGGGTAGAAGTAGTTCTTGCGGTGAAACTGGGTGGGGCCAGAGACGTCGCAGTTCAGGGCGAGGCCGAACATCAGGGCGAGGTCCACCGCCTCGCGGTTGAGGGTGGGCAGGGTGCCGGGCAGGCCCAGGGTGAGGGGGTCAGTGAAGGTGTTCGGCTCGGCCCCGTGGTAGTCGGCCGGGCACGCGCTGAACAGTTTCGTGCGCGTTTTCAGTTGCAGGTGAACTTCCAGCCCGATGACGGCCCTGTACATGCGGGCGAGGATAGCGCGGGGCCGCGCCCCAGACCGCGCGCCCACCGGCACGGGCGGCGCGGCTGGGCCAGCTCTCCCCTCACCCTTTCCCGCGCGGCCGGAACCTTCAGCCGCTCACAGGCTGCGGCACTGGCCTTCGCGGTCGCCATTCACCTGGTTGCGGCCCCCCGTGGGCGCGCGGCGGTTGCCCTCACACTCCAGGTCGCCGGTCACGGTCACGCGGGTCACGCGCAGGGCACCCGTGTTCTGCTCCAGCTGAATGTCGCCGTTCACGCGCACGTCCTCCACGTTGACGCTGCCGCCCTTCTCGGCCTGAACGTCGCCGTTCACGATGCTGCTCGCCACGCCGATGCGGGCAAAGCCGTCTTCCGTGTCGATGTCGCCGTCGATCCGGGTGTTGCGGACGGTCAGGCTGGCGCCGCGTTCGACCTTCACGTCCCCGTTCACGCGGACGTTGACCAGCGTGCAGCTCAGGCCGCGCGGCACCGTCACGTCCCCGTTGACCGTGCGCCCGGCGATCGTGCCGGAGCAGGGCAGGTCCCCGGCCCGCGCCTGACTCGGTTGGCTCCGGCTGGCCTGGGCCTGAACGGTCGGCAGGGCCAGCAGCGGCAGCAGGGTCAGGGCGGCCAGCGCCAGCGTCGCTTTGTTCATGGGTGTACCGTACCCGGGCTGGGCCAGGGTCCGCTGGGAGAACGGTGCAGGCGCCTTCACGCGGGAGGGGGGCCAGCAGGAAGCGAGGCTCAGCCCGGGTCCACCCGGGTCATCTCCGTCCCGCTGGCCTGGAACCCCAGCGCCCCGTACAGCGCCCGCGCCTGCGGGGTCGTGCCCAGGCTGAGGCGCGAGACGCCGCGCCCACGGGCCGCTGCCAGACACCGGGTCACCAGCTCGCGGGCAAGGCCCCGGCGCCGGAAGTCGGGATCGGTCCAGACGTTCACCACCCGACCCCGCCACGGCTGGGGGTCCCCCCGGCTGGGTCCCCATTCCAGCAGCGTGACCCCCGCTCCGGCGACCACCTTTCCCCCCTTCTCGGCCAACCATCCGAGGTACACGCCGCGTTCCAACGCGCCCGCGACCCAGGCGGCGTAGGGGGGACGCTCGGCGGCGTCGACCTCCTCGGGGTAACGGTGAAAGGCGAGGGTGGGAGCGTCGGCGACGGTGGCGGGGCGGAACATGGGGCCAGTCTGCCCCAGCGGGCCAGCCACGCAACTCCCCTGCCCCACCCCACGTATCCAGCGGTGATGAGCGCCCCCAGTGAACGGGTCAGTGGACGGGTCAGTGAACAGATAGGTGGACAGATCAGCGGACGCATCGGCGGCCTCACCTTCGGCTACGACCTGCACGCCGAGTGGGACGGCACGCGGCTGCGCGGGCGCATCGGCGGGAGGTTCCAGGGCCTGGACCTGACCGGGCAGGGTGGCCGCGTGGCCGGGCGGATAGGCGGCACCTTCGCTGGATTTGGCGTGCAGGGCGAGGTCACGCCGGAGCGCGTCCGCGTGCGCCTGGGCGGGCGGGTGGACGGCGACGACCTGGCGCTGACCCGGCGCGGCGACCACATCGGCGGGCGCTTCTCGGGGCCGAGGCTGGGCAAGGACGTGGACCTGCACCGGAATGGGGCGGAGGGCCTGGGCGGACGCATCGGCGGCCCGGTCGAGGGCAAGGACGTGGCCCTGAGACTGGGCGGCGTGCCTCCCCTGCTCGCGGCGCTGGCGGCCGTGTGCGCCTACAAGGCGCTGGAAGACGCCCAGGCCGCCAGCAGCGCCGCGCCGGGCTGAAGGAAAAGCCTGGCCCGGCGCCCCCGGATGCCGCACATGCGCGTACGGCGGGCCAGGCACCAGGCTACGGTGAGGACATGACCCCGACCTGGCGTCCGGCGGCCCTCGTCCTCACCCTTACCCTCGGTCTCGCGGCGGTGGCCGGAGCGGGTGGGGCGCAGGGCAGCCCCCCTGCGCCCCTCTTCGCGCGGCTGACCGAGGCCGAGCGGCAGCTGCTGCTGGCGGCGGGCGGCGTGAGCGACGCGACCGGCTTTCTGCCCGGGCGCGTCCCGGCAAACCTGCCCTTTCCTTTGCCCGCGCTGCCCGGGCAGACGGTGATCGGAACAGTCACGCAGCCGTGGGGGCGCACGCAGGTGGTGTGGCACTCCACGCTAGACCCCGCCCAGGCCCAGGCGCAGGTGACGCGCACCCTCCGCAGCGCGGGCTGGGTGGACAAGTACCCGCAAAATGACGTGATGGAGGTGTTCCGGTCGGCGCCCGAGAGCGGGGCCGTCCAGACCTTCTCGCCGCAGTGCAAGCCGGGCGTTCCCGGCACCCTGCTGGCCGTCACGGCGCCCCGCGCGGGCGCAGGCAGCCAGATCAACCTGACCTATGACCGCCAGGACGGCGGAAACCCGCAGGGGTGCCCGGCCAACTTTCAGGCTCCTGACAGCGGCGAGGACCACTTCTACTCGCCCTCACGCGGGGGAGGCTTCGTGGACCCGGTGCAGACGCTGGCGCAGCGGGGCGTGAGGCTTCCGGCCCTGCGCCCCCCCGCCGGGGCCGAGGTCGAGCAAAGCGGCCTGAACTACGGCGGAGACGAATACACGGCCTACGCCAAGGTCTACAGCGCCCTGGACGCCGCCCGGGTCCACGGGCACTATGTCGCCGCCCTGCAGGCCCAGGGGTGGACCCTGGTGGGCAGCGCCGCGCTGGGGCAAGAGCGCATCGCCCGGCTGACCGCCCCGGCCGCAGGCCAGCGCACCCAGAGCGTCACCCTGGCGCTGATGCCCCGGCCCGGGCAGCGGCGGCAAGACCAGCCTGCCCTGAGCCGCTACGACCTGAAGTTCGAACTGCTGCTGCGCTAGCCTGCCGCACACCGCCGTCACCCGCACATTCCGCCGCCGGGGCGCGTGCTAGTTTCCGCCCATCATGACCGCTGCACAGGGACAGGCAAGGGCCAGGACGCTGGGAGAACTTCTTCAGACGCCGGAGTACCGGGGCCGCGCGCCCTTCGACGGTCAGCGGCGCACGGTGCAAGACGAGGTGCGGGAAAACCTGACGCGCAAGCTGCGGGGCGGCGAGGAACTGTTTCCGGGCGTGGTGGGCTACGACGACACGGTGATTCCGCAGCTGGTCAACGCCCTGCTGGCCCGCCAGAACTTCATCCTGCTGGGCCTGCGCGGGCAGGCGAAAAGCCGCATCCTGCGCGCGATCACGGAACTGCTTGACGACGTGGTGCCGGTGATCGACGGGGTGGACATGCCCGACGATCCCCTCAACCCCATCGGCGCCGAGGGCCGCCACCTGCTCGAAGTCCACGGCCTGGAGCTGCCGGTGCGCTGGCTGCCGCGTCAGGACCGCTACGTGGAAAAGCTCGCCACCCCCGACGTGACGGTGGCCGACCTGATCGGGGACGTGGACCCCATCAAGGCCGCCCGCCTGGGCACCTCGCTGGGCGACACCCGCTCGATGCACTTCGGGCTGCTGCCGCGCGCCAACCGGGGCATCTTCGCGGTCAACGAGCTGGCCGACCTCGCGCCCAAGGTGCAGGTGGCGCTCTTTAACATCCTTCAGGAAGGGGACGTGCAGATCAAGGGCTACCCCATCCGGCTGGAACTCGACGTGATGCTGGTCTTTTCCGCCAACCCCGAGGACTACACGGCGCGCGGCAAGATCGTCACGCCGCTGAAAGACCGCATCGGCTCGGAGATCCGCACCCACTACCCCAGCGACGTGCGGCTGGGCATGGACATCACCGCCCAGGAGGCCGTGAAGGCCGAGGGCGTCACCGTGCCCGGCTTCATCGCCGAGCTGGTCGAGGAGATCGCCTTCCAGGCCCGCGAGGACGGCCGGGTGGACAAGATGAGCGGCGTGTCGCAGAGACTCCCCATCAGCCTGATGGAAGTCGCCTCGGCCAACGCCGAACGCCGGGGCCTGATTTCCGGCGACGCCCCGGTCGTGCGGGTCAGCGACGTGTACGCGGGCCTCCCGGCGATCACCGGCAAGATGGAGCTGGAGTACGAGGGCGAACTCAAGGGCGCCGATCAGGTCGCCCGCGACGTGATCCGCAAGGCCGCCGGAGCCGTCTACGCCCGCCACTACGCCTCCGCGAACACCCGCGAGCTGGAAAAGTGGTTCGAGGACGGCAACGTCTTCCGCTTTCCGCAATCGGGAGACGCGGGCGCCGCCTTGAAGGCCGCCAGGGCCGTGCCGGGCCTCCCGGACCTCGCCGCCGAGGTGGCCGCCAGCCCCGACGACGCCGTGCGGGTCAGCGCCGCCGAGTTCGTGCTGGAGGGCCTCTATGGCCGCAAGAAGCTCAGCCGCGCCGAGGAGACCTACGCCGCCCCCGAACCCGAGGTGCGCCAGCAGCGCGGCGGGCGCTGGAACTGAGAGCCGCCAGCCAAAGAAGCGTTCGCCCCTGCTCAGGCGAACGCTTCTTTCTGTCCTGGCTGGCGGCTGGAAGCTGGCCCCTCAGTACAGCTTGTCCAGCACCTCGTCTTTCATCACGAAGCTGTTGTCCTTGCGCGGAAACTCGCGGGCGCGGACCTCGCGGGCGTAGGCCTCGATGGCCTCACGGGAGGTGCGGCCGACCTCGGCGTAGCGTTTGGCGATCTTCTTCTCCTCGCCCTCGTAGACGCCCAGCAGGTCGTGGGTGACGAGGACCTGCCCGTCACAGTGGACCCCGGCCCCGATGCCGATGGTGGGCACGCCCAGGCGCTCGCTGACCAGCCGGGCCAGCCGGGCCGGAACGGTTTCCAGCACGACCGCGAAGGCCCCGGCCTGCTCCAGCGCCAGCGCCCCGTCCAGAATGCGGCGGGCGCCCTCGTCGTCCTTGCCCTGCACCTTCAGGCCGCCCTGGGCGGTGGCCGTCTGGGGCGTCAGGCCGACGTGGCCCATCACCGGGACGCCGTTGCGGGTCAAGGTTCCCACGACCTCCAGAATCTCGGGCGAGGCGCCCTCCATCTTCACGGCGTCCGCGCCCGTCTCCTGAATGACGCGCACGGCGGCGCGCATCGCGTCGTGGGTGCCGGTGTGGTAGGTCCCGAAGGGCAGGTCCACGACCAGAAAGGTGTCCTTGGCCCCCCGCCGCACCGCCCGCCCGTGGTGGATCATGTCGGCCAGGGTCACGGGCGCGGTCGAGTCGTAGCCCAGCACCACGTTGCCCAGGCTGTCCCCGACCAGAATCAGGTCCACCCCGGCGGCCTCGGCGTGCCGCGCGCCGGGATAGTCGTAGGCCGTGACCATGACCAGGGCCTGGGCCGACTGCTGCAACTCGGGAATGCTGCGCTTCATGAGGAAGAAGCTACCAGCTTCCCGCGACCAGCCGCCAGCCAGGGACCATTTCTGCTGGCCGCCGGAAGCGGGTGGCTGGTCGCCCCTTTACCCCGTCACGACCTCGCCGTATCGCCCCAGCACGAGGTAGATGATCCAGCCTGTGACCGCCACGTACAGCCACACCGGCACCGTCCAGCGCACCCAGGCGCGGTGGCGGTTGAAAAAGGTGCGGGCCGGGGCCGCGTCGATGCGGCCCAGGTTTCCGGCGGCCTTCAGCCCCTTCCAGGCGTTGAACAGCGCTCCCAGCGCCAGCGGCAGGTTGGCCGCCGCCAGGATGATGTGGCTGATCAGGAGGGCGAAGTAGGCCGCGCGCCACTGGTCCGGCCCCACGTACTGTTTCTCGTAACCCAGCGCGAGCCGGGTGAGGTACAGCACCAGAAAGACGGTCGCCAGGGCGCTGGCGGTCAGCATCGCCCGCATATGCGCCTCGCGGTTGCCCCGCCGGATAAAAAAGACGCCGACCACGAGCGCGATGCCGCTCAGGATGATGGTGATGACGGCCCACTGGTTGATGATCGGTGCCACGCCGGGCAGTCTAGGCGCCGGGGCCAGGGGCAGGTGTCCGGGGCCTCGGCTCCCCGGTCATTCCCCCAGCTCGCTCCACAGCGGATACAGCGGCGCCTCGTCCGGCTCGACGGCCGGGAAGCGCCCCACCGCCTCCAGAAAGACGTTGTCGTGCAGGTCGTCGTTCACGGCGCTGACCTCTCCGGCGAGCACCGGGCCGTGACCCGGCTGGGCGTAGAAGCGGTGGTAGGTGCCCGGGTGCAGGGTGATGCTCTCGCCGCTCCCCAGGGCGAGCGGCTCCAGCGGCCCCAGATGTCGCAGGCGGCCGTCGGTGATGACGGGCACGGGGACGTCCCTCACCTCTCCGCCCTCCGACACCAGCGCCAGTTCCATCACCAGCACCCCGCCACCCCGGTTGATGATGTCCTCGGTCTTGTGCCGGTGGGTGTGCAGCGGCGTCTCCTGGCCCTCACCGACCAGCAGCAGCTTCTCGGCGTAGGGCACGTCGCCGGGCACGCCGGGGCGGCCGTTGCGGGTGCAGACCAGCAAAAGGCCCCGGCGCGCAAAGTCCCCCGAGCCGAAATCGGTCACGTCCCAGCCCATCTGCCGGGCGTGGCAGTGGGCCCGCACCCCCGGCTGCGCGGCCCACTCCTGGGGCGTCCAGGTGACCCAGGGCGGCGCGGCAAAGCGCAGCTCCCCGAGAAAGGCGACGGCGCGGCGCTGGGCGGCATTGACTTCTGACCTGAGCATGGGGACACCTCGGCAGGGGGAACGGATCAGGGAGGAGCAGCGGGGCGCGGCCGTGATACTGGCCTGAGCGTACCGCAGCGGGCGCGCACAGCAGCACAGCAGGCGCCGGGGGGGACAATCTTCAGCCGGGGGGGGCGACTAGAATGGCCGGGTTGACCGCGCCCCCGGCCGGGCAGAGCCGGGCAGAGGTGCGGAAAGGGACGGTGAGGAGGAAGATGAGCGGAACGCTGACGGTTCCCCGCGCAGGTGCGGGCGCGTGGCTGCCCCGGCTGGCGTGGGCGGCGCTGGCCTACAACGTGCTGGTGATCTTGTGGGGCGCGGTGGTGCGGATCACGGGCGCGGGGGCCGGGTGCGGCGACCACTGGCCGCTGTGCAACGGCGTGGTGGTGCCGCAAAGCCCGACCCTGCACACGGTGATCGAGTTCAGCCACCGCCTGACCAGCGCGGCGAGCGGCCTCCTCGCGCTGGCGCTGCTGGCGCTGGCCTTTCGCGCGACCCCGCGCGGGCATCCCGCCCGGCTGGGCGCGGCGCTGAGCCTGGGTTTGATCGTGCTGGAAGGTCTGGTGGGCGGCGTGCAGGTGCGGCTGGGGCTGACCGCCGACTCCACAGACCCCGCGCGCGGGCTGGTGCAGGGCGTCCACCTGGCGAACACCTTCTTGCTGCTGGGTGCGCTGCTGCTCACGGCGCTGTGGGCCTCGGGCCGCCCGGCGCTGCGGCTGCGCGGCCAGGGGCGGGTGCTGGGGCTGGGCACCCTGGGGCTGGTGCTGACGCTGGTTCTGGGAATGGCGGGCGCCGTGACCGCGCTGGGCGACCTGCTGTTCGCGCCCACGCCCGGCACGCCGCTGGACACCGTGCGGCGCGACTTCGGAGCCACGGCGGGCCTGATCGAGAACCTGCGGGTCGTTCACCCGCTGCTCGCCGTGCTGACCAGCGCGTATCTGGTCTGGCTGGTGACCGCGCTGCGGCGCTGGCGGCCCTCGCCGGGCGTGACCCGCTGGGGGGCCGCGCTCGTGGGCGTGCTCGCCCTCCAGATGGTCGCGGGCTTTGCCAACGTGGCCCTCAAGGCGCCGGGCTGGATGCAGCTCACGCACCTGGGGCTGGCGTGCATCATGTGGCTCGTGACGGTGCTGCTGACCTACGAGGCCCTGAGCGCCCTGCGCCGGGTGCCGGCCTCCGCCCGCCGGGGGGTGACGGCGTGACGACCGACCACGTGGACCGCGCCTCTCCCGCTCCTGCCGCGAGCAGCCCGGCCGCCCGGCCCGTGCGCGCGACCTGGCGCGACTACCTCGCCCTGACCAAGCCCAAGGTCATCAGCCTGCTGCTGTGGACCACCGTCACCGCGATGGTGATGGCCGCGCGCGGCTGGCCGGGGCTGTGGCTCCTGATCGTGGTGAGTCTGGCCGGCTACGCCTCGGCGGGGTCGGCGGGCGTGTTCAACATGATCATCGACCGCGACATCGACCTCAAGATGAAGCGCACGGCGGGGCGGCCCACCTCCAGCGGGCTGATCTCCCGGCGCGACGCGGCGATCTTCGGGAGTACCCTGCAAGTCGGGTCCTTTGCGGCGCTGTGGCTCTGGGCCACCCCGCTGGCCGCCTGGATGAGCCTGGCGGGTTTTTTCACCTACGTGGTGGTGTACACCCTGTGGCTCAAGCGCACGACCTGGCACAACATCGTGCTGGGCGGCGCCGCCGGGTGCTTTCCGCCGCTGGTGGGCTGGGCCGCCGTGACGGGCGACCTGAACCTCTTCGCGTGGTTCCTGTTCGCCATCGTCTTTTTCTGGACGCCGGTGCACTTCTGGGCGCTGGCCCTGATGATCAAGGAGGAATACCGCGAGGTCGGCATTCCGATGCTGCCGGTGGTCCACGGCGACCGCCTCACGGTCGCGCAGATCGGCCTCTACGCCATCTATACGGTCGTGCTCTCGGTGATGCCGGTGTTTTTCCAGGAGGTCGGGCTGATCTACTTCGTCTCGGCGCTGGGGCTGGGCGGCTGGCTGCTGGTGCTCTCCTGGCGGCTGTACCGCCACGTCATGGCCGGGCGGGCGGTCGAGCGCCGGGTCGCCGTGCCGCTCTACCTGTACTCGATGCTGTACCTCGCCCTGCTGTTCGTGGCGGGGGCGGTGGACCGGGTGCTGCTGGGGTAAGGGGGTACTGGCGAGTGGGCGGCAAAAAAAGCAAAAAAGGGGGCAGTCCGGCGGGGCTGTCCCTCTTCTTTGCCCACCGCACACCATCCACACCCGGCCGTAAGGACACATGACCACCCCCCAGCCTGCTCTCATGGGAGCTGTCCCTGACCGCTCGGTCGAATACGTCTGGAAGCCGCGCACAGCGGGACAATTCATGGGGGCGCAAAACCCTGAGAGACGCTTTAGACTAGGGCGCGAGGAAAGGAGTGATGTTGAACACCAACCATAGACCCCCCAGGGACCGGCCACACCCGTGGGTGCGGGCCGGGCTGCTCACGGCAGGCGCGGCGCTGCTGACCGGCTGCGGGTCGCAGCAGCTACTCAGCATCGGGGACATGTCGTCCGCCTACAACCGCGAGATCTTCTGGATGAGCGTGTGGGCGATCGCCTTCTCGATCATCATCTTCATCGGCGTGTCCTACGCGCTCTTTTACACGGTGCGCAAGTTCCGCGAAGACCGCCCGGGCCACGACGCCGCACCCGCGCAGTTCCACGGCAACAACCGCCTGGAAGTGATTCTGGTGGTCGTGCCGGTCTTGATCGTGGTGCTGCTCAGCGTGCTCACGGTGCGCTCGATGGCCCGGCTCAACCCCACGCCGCAAAACGCCACCAGCATCAACGTGCTGGCGCGGCAGTTCTGGTGGAACTTCACCTACCCGACCGCCACGGCGGCGGCGGGCGGCGTGGTGTCCAACGGCAACGAACTGGTGATGCCCACCCGCAACCCGGTGGCGCTGACCATCACCTCGGGGGACGTGATGCACGCCTTCTGGGCGCCGAACCTGGGCGGGCAGCGCAACGCCACCCCCGGCACCGAGAAGACCTGGCAGATCGACACCAACCGTCCCGGCGTGTACCAGGGCAACTGCTCGCTGCTGTGCGGGGCCAGCCACGCCAACATGCGCTACAAGGTCGTGGCGCTGGAGCCGGAGCGCTACAACAGCTTCCTGGCGGCGGCGCAGGCCTACCGCGCGCCCACCCCCGCAGAAGGCAGCGCCGAGGCGCGCGGCTACACCATCTTCATGCAGGGCAAGCCGTCCACGGGCGCGCTGGCCTGCGCGGCCTGCCACCGGGTGCAGGGCACGCCCGCCAACGGCGCGGCCGGTCCCGACCTGAGCTTTTTCGGCACCCGCCGCACGCTGGGCGCGGGCATGTGGGAAGGCGAGCGCGCCGAGGAGATGCTGATTCCCTGGCTGGCCAACAGCCCCGGCGTCAAGCCCGGCAGCCTGATGCCCCCCTACAACGGCGCGACCTACCGGGTCAACGGGCAGGTGCAAAAGGGCGGCGTGCTCACCGAGCAGGAGCTGTCGGACGTGGCCGCGTACATCCGCAGCCTGAGACTCCCGGAGGAAGCGAACTACTGGCGTGACGTGCCGGTGATCGGCGCGGCCGCAGGTTCTCAGGCGGGCACCCAAGGAGGCACCCAGTGACGGTTCAGCACGCCCCGCAGCCCACTGCCGCCGCTCGCCGGGGCGTGTGGGAGGTCATCAAGGACTACATGATGACCACCGATCACAAAAAGATCGGTCTCCTGTACATCGCCACCTCCATCGTGGCCTTTGCGGTCGCGGGCCTGATGGCCGTCGCCATCCGGCTGCAACTCGCGCTGCCCGACCAGAGCCTGCTGGTGGGCAACACCTACAACGAGATCCTGACGGCCCACGCGGCGATCATGATTTTTTTCTTCCTGATTCCGATCGGGCTGTTCGGCTTCGGGAACTTCTTCCTGCCCTTGCAACTCGGCGTGCGTGACGTGGCCCTGCCGCGCGTGAACACCTTCGCCGTGTGGCTCTTTATCTTCAGCCTGGTTTTGATCCTGACGGGGCTGTGGAACGGCGGTCTGCCGGGCGTGGGCTGGACCTTCTACTACCCGCTGTCGGTGGACGGCAACCAGAGCGGCGTGAGCGTCTTTATGGTCGCCGTGATTCTCAACGGCATCGGGTCGCTGCTGGGCAGCGCCAACTTCGCCGCGACCATCGTGAACATGCGCGCGCCCGGCATGAGCCTGTGGAAGATGCCGATCTTTTGCTGGAGCATCTTCGCGACCAGCCTGCTTCAACTGGTCAGCCTGGGCGGCCTGACCGCCGCCGCGCTGGTGACCTACCTGGAAATCAAGCTGGGGCTGAGCATGTTCAACCCCGGCATCGGCGGCACCCCGATCCTCTTTACCCAGTTTTTCTGGTTCTACTCGCACCCGGCCGTGTACGTGATGCTGCTGCCGTACCTGGGCATCGCCGCCGAGGTGGCGTCCACCATGGCCCGCAAGCCGCTGTTCGGCTACCGGGTGATGGTCTACTCGCTGCTGGGCATCGTGATCGTCTCGCTGCTGGTGTGGGTCCACCACATCTTCGCGGTCGGCCTGCCCGAAGCCTGGCAGATCGCCTTTGCGGTCGCCACCCTCATCGTGGCCGTGCCCACGGGCGTGAAGATCTTCAACCTGATCGGGACGCTGTGGGGCGGGCGCATCATCATGAAGACGCCGACCTACTGGCTGGTGGGCTTCATCTTCAACTTCCTGATCGGCGGCATCACCGGCGTCTCGCTGGGCATGATTCCCTTCGACTACCAGGTCACCAACTCGTACTACGTGGTGGCGCACTTCCACAACGTGATGATGTTCGGCACCGCCTTCCTGGCGATGGCGGGCCTGTACTACTGGTGGCCCAAGATGACCGGGCGTTTCCTCGACGAGAAGCTGGGCACCTGGCACTTCTGGCTCTTTATGGTCGGCTCGTGGCTGACCTTCCTGCCGCAGTACATCCTGGGTCTGCTAGGCATGCCCCGGCGCTACTACACCTACCCGGCGGGGAACTTCGCCTGGACCGAGCTGAACTTCATCTCGACCCTGGGTGCCCTGACCCTGCTGGCGGGCGGCATCGTGTGGGTCTGGAACATGTACAAGACCCACCAGCGCCCCGCCACGGCGTCTCCCAACCCCTGGGGCGGCTTCACGCTGGAGTGGACGGCGGCTTCTCCGCCCGCCGCCTACAACTTCGCGCACGAGTTCCCGACCACCTTTCCCACCGAGCGGCCGCTGTACGACTGGGAAAAGAGCGGCGAGCGGCTGATCCCGGTCGATCCCAAGACCATCCACCTGCCGCAGGACACCATCTGGCCGTTCATGACGGCGGTCTCGCTGCTGCTGATGGGCTACGGGCTGTCGTTCGGCTGGTTCACCAACTACTCGCCCACGGCCGGGCTGCGCGCCTTCAGCGAGGCCGGGCTGAACTTCCAGATCGCCACCGTGATCCTGTACGCCAGCATTCCCTTCTTCCTGTACTCGCTGTTCAAGTGGGCGGGCACCCGGGAATACGCCGTGCCGGTCGAGCACCACCACCTCACCAAGTACGACAACGGCTTCATGGGCATGAGCTGGTTCATCCTGTCGGAAATCAGCCTCTTCGGCGTGCTGATCGCCGGCTACGTGTACCTGCGCATCATCGGCGCCGCCGAGCCGCCCGCGCTGCGCCCCAACATCTGGCTGGCCGCGCTGAACACCCTGATTCTGGTCTCCTCGTCCTTCGTGATTCACAAGGCCGAGCAGGACCACCACCACGGGCGCTACACCTGGTTCCGCCTCGGCCTCTTTATCACCCTGATCCTGGGCGCGGTGTTCATGCTGTTCCAGGTGTACGAGTTCGCGCTGTTCGGCTTCGAGAGCGACTGGCGCCAGAACCTGTGGCAGTCGTGCTTCTTCATCATCGTCGGCCTGCACGGGCTGCACATCCTGATCGGCGGCACCGGCATCGCCCTGCCGTACTACCAGGCGCTGACTGGCAAGATGGACAAGTACAACCACGGCTCGCTGACCGCCGCCAGCCTGTACTGGCACCTGGTGGACGTGGTGTGGCTGCTGATCCTGGCGATCTTCTACGCCTGGTAAGGCGGCGCCCAGCTTCCCGCCGCCAGCGGCCAGCAAAAGACAACTGAGGGGGTGGGAGCGTGACGAGCGTTCCCATCTTCTTCTTTGCCTGACGGCTGGAAGCGGGGACACCCCGCCCCCCCCGTCCCCGCTAGCCTGCCGGGCATGAAGTGGCTCACAGCGGTGCTTTTGGCCCTCGCGGCGGTCCTGGGCGGGCTGCTGGTGTACCGGGGCGTCTCCCCTCCCCCGACCGGAGGGACGGCGCTGGACAACCCGGTGGCCCTGCCCGCCTTGCGGCTGGTGAACGACCGCGGCGAGGCGGCCACGCTCAACGACTCGGGCGGGCGGCTGCGGCTGGTGTTCTACGGCTTCGTGCGCTGCCCCGACGTGTGCCCGGCGACCCTGGCGAGCCTGAAGAACACCTACGAGGCGCTGACGCCCGGGCAGCGCGAGCGGGTGCAGGTGCAACTGATCACCGTGGACCCGGCGCACGACCGTCCGGCAGTCCTGCGCGACTATCTGACCCGCTTCGACCCTGCCTTCACCGGCCTGACCGGCGACGAGGCCACCATCGACGAGGCGGCCCGCGTGATGTTCGTCAGCAACGTCAAGCCTCCGCCCGCGCCCGCTGGGGACCACAGCGCCCACCTGGGAAGCAGCGGCGCGCCCGGCGCGGGGGCGGACGCGGACACCGGCGCGGCCCACCCGGGCGACGACCACAGCGACGAGGTCCCCGGAGGCGCCAACGAGGCCGCCCGCATCCACGGCGATCAGGTCAGCGTGGTGGACGCCCAGGGCCGCTTCGTGCGCGTCTACAGCAACCTCAATGTGCTGGAGGGCGAACTCGCCCGCGACCTGCCGGGCTTGATCCGCCTGCACGGCGGCTGAGGGCAGGGCAAGGGGGCCGCTTGTCCGTACCTGACACCCTTTTTTCGGAAATAGCGTAATATGACGGCATGACTGAACCGCTCGACGCCGCCTTGCGCCCCAAGACGCTGACCGAATATGTCGGCCAGGAGCGGCTCAAGGAGAAACTGACGGTCTACCTTCAGGCCGCCAAGGGCCGCCGCGAGGCGCTGGACCACACCCTGCTGTTCGGGCCTCCCGGACTGGGCAAGACCACGCTGGCGCACATCGTCGCGGCCGAACTGGGGGTCAACATCCGGGTGACCTCCGGCCCGGCCATCGAGAAGCCCGGGGACCTCGCCGCCATCCTGACGAACAGCCTGGAGGAAGGCGACGTGCTGTTTATCGACGAG
The DNA here is from genome assembly GCF_014201885.1 of Deinococcus budaensis. Classification (NCBI taxonomy): domain Bacteria; kingdom Thermotogati; phylum Deinococcota; class Deinococci; order Deinococcales; family Deinococcaceae; genus Deinococcus; species Deinococcus budaensis. The sequence goes on from NZ_JACHFN010000003.1 coordinate 300,500, forward strand.
ATTCACCGGCTGGGCCGGGTGGCCGAGGAACACCTCTACCCCGCGATGGAGGATTTCAAGCTCGACATCGTGCTGGGGCAGGGACCCGCCGCGCGGACCATCGAGCTGCCGCTCCCGCGCTTCACGCTGGTGGGGGCGACCACCCGCCCCGGCCTCATCAGCGCGCCCATGCGCAGCCGCTTCGGGATCATCGAGCATCTGGAGTACTACACCGCGCAGGAGATCGCCACCAACCTGCTGCGCGACGCCCGGCTGCTGGGCTTCGGGTTGGAGGAGGACGCCGCGCTGGAGATCGGCGCCCGCTCGCGCGGCACCATGCGCATCGCCAAGCGGCTGCTGCGGCGCGTGCGCGACTACGCCGACGTGGCGGGCGAGCCGGTAATCGGCGTCGAGCGCGCCCACGACGCCCTCGACAAGCAGGGCCTGGACGCGGCGGGCCTCGACGACCGCGACAAGAAGTACCTCGAAACCCTGATCCACCGCTTCGCGGGCGGTCCGGTCGGGGTGGATACCCTCGCCACCGCGATCTCGGAGGACGCCCTGACCCTCGAAGACGTGTACGAGCCGTACCTGATCCAGCTCGGGTTCATCAAGCGCACCCCCCGGGGCCGGGTCGCCACCGCCCACGCCTACGACCACCTGGGGCTGCCGGTGGGCACGGCCGAGGGAGAGCTGGGGCTGTACACGAACTGAAGCCGTCAGCTTCCAGCGGCCAGCTCCCAGCGATTCCCGCCGCCTTTGCCTCGGCCCACGCCGGGGCTTTTTGCGGACGGCTATCCTCTGCCCATGACCGCCCCGCAAGTCCAGATGTTCGGCCTCAAAAAGAGCGCCGCCACCCGCGCCGCCGAGCGCTTTTTCAAGGAACGGCGGGTCAAGATTCATTTCGTGGACCTGGCGGCCAAGCCCATCGCCAAGGGGGAGTTGACCCGCTTCGTGCAGAAGTTCGGGCTGAACGCGCTGCTCGACCTGGAGGGCAAGGCGTATGAGAGAAGCAACCTCGCCTACCTGCGGACCACCGAGGAAGGCGTCATCGCCCGCGTGATCGAGACGCCCGAACTGCTGCGGCTGCCGCTGGTGCGCGGGGGCAAGGTGCTGACGGTGGGCGAGGACCCGGAGGGCTGGGCACGGATGCTGGAGGGGTGAGGGCGCTCCGGCCTTCCGGGCGCCAGTCCGGCTAGACCAGTTCGCGGTGGAACTTCTGGACCTCCAGGGTAAAGCCGCCCGGCGTGGCGAGGTAGAAGGTCCAGCGCCCGTGGTCGTCCCGGGGGGCTTCCGGGGCAAAGCCGCCCTCGACCAGTCGGCGGTGCAGGTCGTTGACCTCCTCGACCGTCTCGCGGGTAAAGCCGATGTGGAACATGCGCGGGTAGGCCACGTCCTCACCCCTGAACAGCGAGATCAGCGCGCCGCTGTCGTCGCGCAGGAAAGCCATCTCCGCCGTGACCAGCCGCGTGCGGCGCAGGCCGAAGTAGGTTTCCAGCAGGGCGACGGTCGCGGTGACATCGGTCACTTCGAGGTTGATGTGGTTCAGGTTCATGTGGGGGCGAGTGTAGGGCGCCCACGCGGCCCGGCTCTGCGGGATCAGGCGCAGTCGCTCACGGAGGGCAGGGTGAGCAGAGAGCGGTCAGCGTCAGCGCCTACTCTGGGGCATGAACGTTCCTTGCATGGCGGCCGTGACCGCGCTGGCCCTCGCCTCTGGAACGCTGGCCCTGGGGGGAGGGGAAGCGGCGCCCTACCGGGCAGAGGTCCGTCCCGGGGAAGTCCGGCTGCTGCGGGGCGGGCAGGTCGTCCGCTCGTATCCGGTACCGCAGGGGCAGCAGGCCTACGCCCTCGTGGCGGACGGGCGGCTGGCGGTGACGACCGAGCCGGAACAGCGCTGGGACGAGTTTCAACTGCGGGTCTATGACGTGGCGACGGGCCGCCTGTTCGCGGGGCATACCCAGGTCGGCAGGGTGTCGCGCCTGTACAGCAAGGGAAACGCGCTGTTCGTGGCATACAGCAGTGCGGTCGCCCAGATTGCCACGCGCACGCTGGTGCAGAACCTGCGCCCGACCCAGGACCGAACCGAGATTGACGGGTGGCGGGTGGCCGAGAACACCCGCAGCCTGCTGTTCAACTCACCCAACGGCGCCTACAGCCCTTACGAACCCGTGCGCCTGAATTACTTCCGCTACGACGTGGCGACCCGGAAGACGTATGCCCTGAACTTCGCCGTCCCCACCCGCCCCGGCTGCGGTCCGGTGGAGAAGGATGGGACTCGGGATGAGCAGGACATCTTCACTTCCCGGGAAGTCGTGGCAACTCGCCATGACGAATGCGGTGTGTTTCAGGCCCGTTTCGACTGGACGCGAGCTTCCTCGGCCCAGCCCGTGGTCACGCCCCGGCACTGACGGCTGTCACCCGCACCCGCGTGTTGTGAAAGGTACTTCCTCCGCCCAGATCGGTCAGTGTCTGCGCGGTCACGGCGTTGATGCTCTCGCCGTCGGGAGCGCTGAGGCCCCACCACGTCCCCTCCACGACCGCGACGCCCGGCTGCGCGGCTTCCGTGACCTTCACCCGGCGGCGGACCTGCCCGACCTCGCTGGCAATCGTCGCGTACCCGCCGTCTTCCAGCCCGTAGCTCCGGGCGTCCTCGGGGTGGATCAGGACGTGCGGCTCGCCCCCCTCGGCGCGGTTCAGGTTGGCAAGGTTGCCGTAGGTGGAGTTCAGGAAGTGGTGCGCGGGCGGCGTCAGCAGGCGCAGGGGGTAGTCAGCGTTCAGGACGGCCTCGACCGGGCGGTACTGCGGCGCGGGCGAGAGCTGCACCTTGCCGCTGGGCGTGTCGGCCCCCTGCGCGTAGGGCAAGAAGTCCCCGGGGAGGTTCAGCCGCACGCTGCCCTCGGCCTTCAGCCGCTCGGGGGTGATGCCCGCGAGGTGGGGATGGTCCGTGTCCAGCACCTCGGCCAGCAGGTCGTCCACCGTCCAGTACACGCTGGGTTCGGTCACGCCGAGGCGGCGGGCGAGTTGCTGAAACACCCAGGAGTTGGGCCGGGCCTCGCCGGGGGCCTCCAGCTCGGCCCGGTTGTAGCCCAGCCAGTGGTGCCCGTAGCTGGTGTACACGTCGGGGTGCTCCATGAAGGTCGTCGCGGGGAGCACATAGTCGGCCAGCCGCGCCGTTTCCGTCATCGCCTGTTCCAGCACCACGACGAGGAGGTCGCCCCGCTGGAGGCCCGCCCGCACCCGCGCGGAATCGGGCGCGACCACCGCCGGGTTGCAGTTGTAGATGACGGCCGCGCCGAAGCCCGCGTCGGGGGCCAGGGCGCTCGCCAGTTCGTTCATGTTGACGTGGGGCACGTCCGGGCGGGTCAGGTGCGCCCCCCCCAGCCGGGTGCGGTTCAGCGCGAAGGCCCCGCTGGTGCTGAGGCACACCCCGCCGCCGCGCTGCCGCCAGTCGCCCGTCAGCGCCGGAATCAGCGTGACCGCCCGCAGCGCCGTGCCGCCGTTCTCATGGCGGGTCATCCCGTACCCGACCCGGATGTAGGTGGGCCGCGTCGTGCCGATGGCGTGGGCGAGGTCGCGCACCTCCTCCACGGTCAGCCCGGTGACCTCGGCGGTGCGTTCGGGCGTCCACTCGCGGGCGGCTTCGCGCAGGTCCTCCACGCCGACCGTCGCCTGGGCGATATACGCCCCGTCGGTCCAGCCGTGGGCGAACAGCTCGTGCATCACGCCCAGCGCGAGCGCCGCGTCGGTCCCCGGCTTGAGCTTGAGGTGGGTGTCGGCGTACCCGCTGGTGCGGTTGCGGTAGGGGTCCACGTGGATGATGCGGGCACCGGCCTTGCGGGCCGCCGTCATCTGCGGGGTGAGGTGACTGTGGGTGCTGAGCGAGTTGATGCCCCACAGCACGATCAAGCGGGCGTGCGGCACGTCCAGCGGGTCCACCGTCAGGCGCGAGCCGTAGCCCACCTGCCAGGCCGCTGTGCCCGCCGTCGCGCAGATCGTCTCGTCGAGTTCGGGCGTGCCCAGCGCCCGCCACAGCGCGTGGGCGTGCGAGTTTTCCATCAGGCCCATCGTGCCCGCGTAGTGGTAGCGCAGGATGGACGAGGGGCCGTGACGGTCCAGCAACTGACGCAGCCGGGCGGCGATGTCGTCCAGCGCCTCGTCCCAGGTCACCCGCTCGAAGCGGGGTTCGGGGTCGGTCTTGGGATTCACCCGGCGCAGGGGGTAAATGGGCCGTTCGGGGTGGTGCTGCCGCGCCGGGTAATGCACGGTTTTGACGCAGGCAAAGCCCTTGGTGTACGGATGCGCCGCGTCCCCGGTGAGCTTTACCGCCCGCTCGCGGCCGTCCTTGCCGCGCTCCAGCGTGACGCGCAGGCGGCAGGCGTCCGGGCAGTCGAGGGGACAGGTGAGCAGCACGTCACGGGAGGAGGAGGCGGGCGCGGACATGCGGCGAGTCTACGCCCGACGGGAGTCAGGCTTCCGGCCGCGCCTCCCAATCCCGGATGAACTTCAGGCCGTACTGAAAAAACCCCAGGTCCGGGACCTCGGTGCCGTACTCGTGGGCGCGGCCTGCGGTCAGGCCCATGAACCAAACGGCCCGCGCCGTCACGAAGAGAGGCAGGGCCTGAAGGTCCGCTGCCCCCAGGGAGCGCACGGTCTGATAGGCCGTGAGAAAGCTCTGCCATGCCTGCCCGGATACCTCGGGCGAAGTCCCGCTGTTCGAGAACAGGCTCCATCCGTACACCGCCAGGTCGTAGGCCCGCCAGCCAGGACCGCCGCAATCGAAATCGAAGAGGCGCACGGTCCCATCCTCCTCCAGCTGGGCGTTGCCCTCGTGGAGGTCGCCGTGACACGGTCCCCACTCCAGGCCCGGGGCGAGGGCGGTCAGGGCCGCGTGGGTGCGGTGGGTGGCCGCCTCCAGCGCGGCCCAGACCTCGGGCGCGTCGGCCAGCAGGGGGCGAATCAGGGCCAGGGGTTGGGTCAGCAGGTGGTCGAGATCGAGGGTAAAGCGGCTTTCTGCGCTGAAGGAGTCAGCCGCAGCGTGCAGCCGGGCCGCAGCCTCCCCATAAGCCGCCGCGCTCTCTAGGGGTCAAAAGTCAGGGTGAGGTATGAGAAGTCGGCTCCTGTACGGTGTTTTCTGCGATGAAGAACACCCGGAGCCGACCCCCTCAAT